>JBCBOT010000486.1:0-4909 GCA_039821165.1 Planctomycetota bacterium
GCGTTTTGGTTTTGCGCTCGCTTCGGTCTGGGGGTTCGTGTTGGTCAAATGCAATCGTTGGCTGACGAAACATGTCGAGTTGCCGTGCGTATTGTACGGCTTGAACGACCCTTCGAACCCCGCGTGTGAAGTTCGTGAATGATCGGAGCGACGAGACTTACGGGATCGGCGTGCAGGAGTTAGGATCGTACCCCGTGAGGAGGGTGTCACCTCCCGCGATTCGTGCCCGGTTTCCTCGATTGTGTCATGGTAAGCCGTAGAACCCGATTTGAGAGTCTTGAAGATCGTCGCCTGCTTGCCGGCCTCGACCAGTGGACGTTTGGCGAACTCGTTGCGGCCGAAGACTCCGTCTACTTTTGGCACCGGACACCGGAAACGGGACGAGAACTCTATCGAAGTTCATCTCAAACGCCCTTCAAGCAACTCGTCCATGACATCGCTCCCGGCCCCGAGGACTCCTGGGTGGAGGACTTGCATGTGGTTGGCGATGAAGTCGTCTTTGTTGCCGAACAGGGGACCACTCTGAGGCAATTGTGGGTCACCGATGGAACCGACGCGGGTTTGAGATTGCTGCGCGAGTTCACATCGAGTGACGAACTGCGTCGATCCGTCTCGATTGAAGGTGTCACGCAGTCGGCGGTTGTGTATTCGGTGTGGGAACGAGACTCGGAAGGCGTTCGCAACGAAGAGTTGTTCATTCAGCCACTTACTGGTGGCGAAGCGATCTCGATCGTTCGTCAGACGGGGATCGATAGCACCTACCTGATCCTCCAGGATGAATTCCTGCTCTACGTCGAGAGAACTGCTTCTGATAATCGCGTTTGGGTTTCGGACGGGACGGCGGAAGGGACACGGTTGCTCAACGAACTGACCGACCTTTTCGACGGCGATCCCTTTGTGACTCGAACCCGTCCCGAGTCCTTCAATGACGGCGTTTGGCTTTCATTGCAAGCGACCAGTCCGTCGCGAGATCGGCATACGATCGTGCGGTACGAATCGGGCCGGTACGAGCTCGTGTCGATGACCAACTACTTTCCAACGGGTTGGTTTGCCCCTGTCGTCGAAGCAGGCGCGGCGGACTTGTTTGTCGACGGCTTCGAGCACAGCTATTGGAAGGTCGAGAACGATGGGACACCGACTCGATTCTTGTCTCGATCTCAGTTGGACGACATCGGAGACACCACCGATCAGGATTCGTTTAGAGCCTTTGAAGGCGATTATTACTTCACCACCGAGACATATTTCCCGTACAGCCGTCATCTCTATCGTCGCGATCGCGCGTCAGGTGCGATCGAGCTTGTCGATGAAGCACCGCTGCTCCAGTATTCACCTCTTCTGCAAGCGGGGAAATGGCTGGTTTATCAAGCGGCATCTCAGGCAGAGCCTTCATTCGTTGTCGTCGATATGGAGGCCCGTCTCACTCAGGTCATTACCACGCCTCTCCATTCCACTGCCTCGTTCACCCTCGAAGCGCTCACACCCAATGGCATGCTTGCCTTTCGGGCAACCGCGATCGATGAGACGCTGGTTCGTATCATCGATCTTAACCTTAGTCCTGAGCAGGACCGCTCGATCATCGAGTGGCGCAGATCGAATCCCGAGAGCGATCTCATCTCCATCACGCCTGAGGCCTACGGGAACTTGATGTTGGTGGAAGTCCAGCGACAGAATTCACGTGATTTGATTCGGCTCGAGAAAGATGCAGGGGCGCCGTCTCTTGTCGTGTCGAATTCGGTCCGTGCCGGTCTAATTCCCGGGACCCTGAGAACATACAGCGATGTTCGGGGCTTGGGAGAATCAGGTTTTTTTGCATCGACCCCCGGAATCGGGCAAACACGCATTCACGACAGTTTCTCGAAGGACTTTCATCTCCTCGACTCTTTTGAAGAGTCCGTCGTTTCGCAGAACGCGGCTTGGCTTGTCGTGGACCATCGTGTCGTTCGATATCATCCGGAACGGCAGACCCGTGTCGAATTTGACCTCTCGAGCGACGACATTGTGCCCACCGAAGATGGTGTCATCGTTCGAGAGGGTCGTCGGATACTGAGGCTGTACGAGAATTCGGATTCGATCGAGGTGGTCACTGAGGACATCACCTCCGCACCAATCGGGGTCTCGGAAATCTCTGCGACGGGTTCGCAATTTCCTTCGAGGTTGATCTACGCAAACGGCGAAGACTTCTACGCAACCGATGGGACATCCGAAGGGACGGTAAAGATCGATTCAGAAGACACTGTTCGAGAACGGGCCGCAGCCGAGATCGGTGGTGTCGCGAGCGACTTCTTCTTTTACTTCCACAGGACGTCCAACGGCGCACTCACCGCTCACGTCGCTCAGGTGAGGGGCGTCCAACAGCAAGTCGTTCACCTCTATGTGGAACGCCCCGGTGCGCAAGGCCTGCAACGGGTTCCGATCGAACCTTTGCCTCGATCCCAGTTTTCGAGAATCATTCCCACACGGGTCGCTGATCGCTGGTTTGTAGCTACCTCGAATAACGATGGCGACGTGTGGGTCGACGGGCAAGAACAAGCCGTCAACGCGCCGTACCTCCTCAATAGTTCACGCCAGGCCTACGATCCCGCACTCGTGTTTGCGCAGTCGACGGAGTGGAATGGTTTCCAGGTCCGCGATGTGTTCGTAGGACAACGTGGCGAGAGTGACATGAGATCGTTCTTGGAGGCGATCGGGATCAACTCCGAGACGGCCGACGCAGATTGGCGGGCGGGTTGGGTCGGCTTGGATGGAACCGTTCCGCTTCTTAGCGTCTATCAATCTGGCTCATCTGCAAGTCCTCAAATTCGTGTCTATGCATGGGACGATATCACTCAGCCGCCCCGAGAAATTCCGGGTCTCAGTGTCGCGTTCACGGAAAACTACCTGCTTCGTGTCAGCGCGAACCGGTACCACTATGTTGGCTGGAATCTGCAACCGATATTGATACCCAAGTCCGAACTGGAGTTCGAGTTGCCGGAGAGGCTCACGGACGCCGTGGTGACTCAAACGCAAGTCGAGTTGGCGAAACAAGATTCCGAGCCCGAGACGCTGGATCGTGTTGCCGGCCAACGTCTGACACTGAAGTCGAGTGTTGCTTCGACGGACTTTCACTTGCACTTGGAGAATTCCACGTGGGCGCCGGGCAGTGAGATTGCCATCGAATTGGACGCCGACACGAACGTGAGGGTGACAACCCGTGAGTTGGTGAACCTGATGGAGGTTGTTTCGACGCCCGAGAGTGTCATCGTCATTGTCGATGGCCAGACGCTTGAGTTCCGGGGTTCCGCACTCGATCTGCATCTCGAAGTCGCCTCCGAGAACAACAGCGTCACACTGAAAAAAGCGTCGGTGGCAAGCGTTCAGACCGAGTCTGGGCGAGTACTGGTCCGTTCTTCGAGTGGGGATTCGATGCTACAAACCCTGCAGTTCTTGCCGGGTAAGCTCACGATTCACACCGATGAGAGTCTCCAGCGACTCAGCGTGGCGGGCAATGGAGAGATCGAAAGCCAGATTGATCTACGACCACGCATGGACGCCAACGTCGCAATCGATTTCGAGTATCCCGAGGAATACACCGTCGTCGCTTCCGAGAATCGTTTCGGAAGAACCATTTCCACGCTTAAACGGGGTGACCTCATCCTTTCGATCGATCACTCCGTCGCTCCGAGACAGAATCCGATCGATCGATTCGACACCAACGGTGACACGCTCGTTTCGTTGCTCGACGCAGTCTTGGTGATCAACCAACTCGAGCGATCGAATGTCGGCTCGGGAGTCGCCGGTGAAAGCCTGATCGATGTCAACGGAGACCAGCAAATCACACCGATCGATGCTCTCCAAATCATCAACCACCTGGGGAGTCCTGAGGCGGAGGGCGAGAACGCTACCACGCCGATGAAATCGTTCGTCCAAGACTCCGCCGTGACCGACTTGTTTGGCGATCGCGACGAGTCTCAGGAGACCGTTCAATACTTGTTCTGACGCGAGCGAGCGTCAGGAAAAAAAGCGAAGGGGCGTCCGCGAAACACGAACGCCCCTTTATCAGTCCTGCGAGAACGGCGGACCGTTAACCACCGTTTCTGGACGGTGGGCGTCCGAGCGTGACTTCGAGTTTCACCTCTTCCTCGCCACGCTTGACCGTGATTTCGATCGTTTCGCCCGGCATGTGCTTTCGAAGTCCGGTCGACAGGCCTTGGATGTCCGCTACCGAGGTTTCGGCGAACTGAGTGATGATGTCTCCTGCTTTCAATCCACCCTTCGCGGCCGGGCCATCTTCGCTGACCTCCGAGAGTTTCAATCCGCCATCGGTCTCGGAATAGTCAGGCACGATACCGAGGTACGCCATCGCACCGCGGCGTCGAGGTCGTCGTCCGACACCTTCAACAAGCTCGGGCCGCTCCGGCATGCTCACAAACTCGTCCAGAAGTCGCTCCGCGAAATCGATGGTTTGCACAACGCCGTCGACGTTGATCGTTTCAAAGTCATCGTCCGGAGTGTGGTACAGGTCGGTCAGTCCGGTGTGGAAAAACACAACGGGGATTCCCTTGCGATAGAACCCGGAGTGGTCGCTGCCGCCCATGGGCAGCGAGGTGTTGACCTTGATCGAGCCTTCGTTGACGACTTTGTCGACGAGGCCCGCGAACTCTTTGCCCGTCCGCACGCCACCGACCTGGAGCCCCTCGTCACGGAGGTTGCCGATCATGTCGAAATTGGCCATTGCAATCGTGTCTTCAAGCGGAAGCAGTGGGTTGGCGATGTAATGGTTGCTTCCAAGGAGTCCGCGTTCTTCGCCCGTGAACCCGATGAACACCATTCGCCTAGCCGGCTTCTTGTCCCGACTGGCAAATCGACGAGCCAACTCGATGACAGCAGCGGTTCCGGTCGCATTGTCGTCGGCGCCGTTGTGCACCGCCTT
>JBCBOT010000487.1:0-4865 GCA_039821165.1 Planctomycetota bacterium
CCGAGTACCCGCGACAAATGATGCTGCCCCAATCACACGCACAAATGCTGGATCGTTTTGTGGATGAGCCCCTCGAGTTTGAGCCCGGCTCGGAGTTCCGATACAGCAATTCAGGATACTACCTGCTCGGAATGATTATCGAGTCCGCCTCAGGAGTGTCCTACGCGGAGTTCCTTCAACAAGAGATCTTTGAGCCCGTCGGGATGAAGGAAACCGGATACGATCGATTTGGAAAAGTGATCAAGGCTCGTGCCCGGGGCTATCAAATGAATGGCAACGAACACGTCAACGCCGAGTACCTGGACATGTCCCAGCCCTACGCGGCCGGCGCGCTCTATTCGACCGTTGAGGATCTGGGCAAATGGGACGCCGCGCTGCGGGCTCGAAAACTGATCTCAAAAGAAGGCTACGAACAGATGTGGTCGCCAGAAAAAAATGACTATGCGTACGGCTGGAGAGTCGCCAACACGTCCGGTGAGGTCCTCCAAGAACACGGTGGTGGCATCAACGGTTTTGCAACCCACTTCGCACGGCTGCCCGACCGAAAAGTCTGCGTCGCCGTTTTCTGCAATGTGCTACCGTCAGAGCCGGGTCGGGTCGCAAACGATCTGCTGCGAATCGTTCGAGGAGAAGACGTTGAACTCCCGAAAAAAAGGAAGTTTGTCGACGTCGACACCGAAGTCCTTAAGACCTACGAAGGCAAGTACAAACTCAAGCAGCCGCCCCTCACGATCGAGATTTCCCTTCAAGACGGCCACTTGGTCGCGCAGCCCGAAGGTCAGCCACCGGCCCAATTAAAGCCGCTTTCCGAAACCAAGTTCTACGTCCAAGTGATCGACGGTGAAGTCACGTTTGTCGCCGACAATGAGGGCAACATCACCAAACTGATCCTCAAGCAAAATGGACGCGAGGCGGAAGCCACCCGCCAGCCATGAGGCTGCGTTCGAAAGCTACGCTTTCACTTCCAGGGGAATCAAGCTCGCCAGGGCTTCCGTAATGGCAACCTCTTGACGCTTTCGCTCGAGAAAGAAATTCACGTGCGAATAGCCGGCTTCGAGCAAAAGACTCATTGCGGCTTCGTAGCCCTCGGACACGCGGTGCGGCACGTGAGCGTCGGCGCCGAGCGTCACGGGAATCCCGCGCTCGCACATTTCGCGAAGCATCGCGGGAAACGGGTTCATCTCGCGAACGCGCTTGTAAGCACCACTGGTGTTGAGTTCCATCGCGACGCCCGTCGCCGCAATCCGATCGAGTTGCGGTTTAATGGCATCCAAGATCGAATCCGGTTGCCACGCATCGGAGGTCATGTTCTTGATCAAGTCGGGATGGGCGAGTGAGTCAAACAATCCCGTTTCAGCAGACTGAGCCAACAGTCGAAAATACAGATGCTGCATTTCGACATGGTCGCCGTCGTCCCAATACCGATGCCGGAACTCTGGGATCTGCGGGTGAACGGAGCCCAACACGAAGTGAAAGTCGGCGGACGCGAGTTGTTTCTCGAGATACGCTTCGTAGCCCTCGTAGTAGTCCGCTTCTAGTCCCAGCCGAACGTCAACGCGGCCACGCCATTCATCGGTCGTCGCCGCGACCAAGTCGACGTACTGATCGAACTCCGACTCCGCCATCCGCACCGCTGCGGAAAAGCCGTCGGGCATCGGGTTGTGGCAGGTCACGTGCAAGCCGCGCAGTCCCCGAGCCTCCGCGATCGCGGCGTATTCGGTCGGCTCGCCGCTGGCATGCTTACAGAGCGGCGTGTGGGAATGTGATTCGAACAGGATCCGGGAGTCAGTCATGATGGTGCGGCGACCGGCCGTGAATGTGATTTTGATCGTCGTGGGGGTTCGCCGATGAAGCCGATGCCTCTCGACAGAGCGCTGAAGTACTATTCTGGACCGGCGAATCGTCAGTAGGGTTCATCGCCACCAGCCGTCGGATCCCCACACCACTTTTTTAACGCCTCCACAACATCATCCCGTCCGCGTTGCGACGTCCAGAGCGAGTCATCCACGTCCAGCCGAATCTCGTATTCGCCTTCCCGGGTGCAGTCCGGCTCACCGCAAAAATGGGGCAGATCCGCGACCCAAACGATGCGGTAGAGCGGAACGTGCTTGTCATCGATGAGGATCAGTGGTGAATCCATGAAGCCGTCGTATTCGTGGGCTGTGTCAAAAGAAGTCTACGTGCCGTTTAGGGACTATTTTCTCTGAATTTGTAGCTTCGACAATGAGTCGTAACCGTGGCGGGTTTCCCTTGTCGAGCCCAGTATCGACCATGCCTGACACCGCGAAATGAGTGCATGTCGATCTGCCCCGTCTCGAGCCCGCCGGCCGGGTGTTCGGCTTCAAGATTCGCGTTTCACGCGTCGGGGCGCACCACTGGTCGCGATGCAGCTACTCTAATGACAGCCCCAAACGAATTCTCCACCCCGGAAGCTCACCAATGCCCGCTTTTTGCCGCCCTTTTCTGGCGACCATCTTGCCGATTCTCGTCAGTTTTGCAGCCCAAATTGCTTTCGCGGAGCTTCCATCGGCGATCAAGTTCCGAGGCGATTTGCAACACTCGCGGCAAACCTTTGAGAAATCGAAACGCGGCACCGTTGCCTTCATCGGCGGCTCCATCACCCAAATGAACGGGTACCGACCGATGGTGATGGAGTCCTTAAAACGTCGGTTCCCCGACACCGAGTTCACAGAGATCAACGCAGGGATCTCGTCGACTTGTTCTCACACCGGCGCGTTTCGACTCGGACGCGACGTGCTCTCGAAAAAGCCGGACCTCCTGTTTGTGGAGTTCGCCGTCAACGATGATCAAGACGCGGCGCACTCGCTCGAAGACGGGATCCGCGGAATGGAAGGCGTCATTCGACAAGCACGTGAAGTTCCTGGGCTCGACCTCGTGATGACACACTTCGTCAATCCGTCCATGCTCAAAACGGTCCAGGACGGAGGCACGCCGATCAGCATCAAGGCACATGAATCGGTCGCCGAACGCTACAACGTGTCGACGTGCAACGTGGCCATCGAACTCGCGCGTCGGATGACGGAAGGCTCGATGACCTGGAACGTTTACGGCGGAACGCATCCCAAGCCCGCAGGAAATCGCGTCGCGGCGGACCTTGTTGATCGGGTGCTCGACCAGGCTTGGGAGAAACCCGGTTCACCGACCGCACTCGCTCTACCCGAACCTCTTGATGAGACGAGCTTTTCCAACGGACGCTTTCGTCCCCAGCAACAGGTTCAACTCGGTGATGGCTGGCGCTACGAAGTCCCCGATTGGAAGAGCCTGCCCGGATCATTCCGTGATCAGTTTGCCGGTAAGTCTCTCTCGGTCGCCGTTGACCCCGGCGCTGAACTTCACTTCAAGACGGGCGCCACCGCCGTCGGGCTTTACGTGCTGGCGGGTCCAGACGCGGGCGCGGTCGAATGCTCGATCGATGGCGGTCCCTTTCAACGCGTCGATCTCTACCATCGGTACAGCAAAGGCCTTCATTATCCGCGGACGGTCGTGCTTCGATCGGGGATGAAGCCAGGAGAGAAGACAGTCACGATTCGAGTCAGCGAAACCAAGAACGACGCCAGCAAAGGCCACGCGGTGCGGATCCTTCAGTTCGCCGAGTCTTGATCGTCCTCGGTCTCAGCAACCGCCTCGAGATGGTCGTCGATCAAATCGGACCACACGAGATGAAACGAGACCAAACCCGCCGGAACTTCGCCGACACCGTCTGCGTTCACCGTGTACGCGGCGCTTTGGAGACCGATTAAACGACCATCCTTCAAAATCGCGCCACCACTGGAACCGACGCGGTAGTAGCCCTTCGCGAGATACTGCATCCCGCTCGTGGTCTGCGCGACGCCGACAACCTCGATCGGGTTCATCAACAACGTCGGAGAACCGGACTTGTGCGGGTAAACGAAGTGGCAAAGATGAAACACCTCACCGATTTCGACGTCGGGTTTTTGCTCGGAGAAGAATGGCAGCGTGGGAAAGTCTCCGTCGGCCTTTAGTTCCAGTAAGCCCAAGTCTTTTCCGCCGACAAAACGTGATGCCTTCGGCTTCAACAGCTTCGCCGAATAGAATCGCTCAAGAAACTCGGCATCCTCGCGATCGCGGTAGATCATCTTGTGCGTATGCACGAAACCCGTGGGCAATCCATCCCCTGGGCCACGAAACCCGACGCGAAAGCGGTCCACGAACGCGCCGTTCGCTTTGTCCCAGCCGACGTGACCGACCGTGAGCACGTGGCCTTGCTCGGAAATCACAACGCCCTGCCCACGCGTCACGGTCCCCGCGCCGCTGGCCTCCACAATCACAAACGGTTTCGGTTCTTGAGTGAGAAGCCCCTCCAAGGTCCGCAACGCGCTGCGATCTTGGGCGAACGAAGGATCAATCAAGCATGGCCCGGCGAACAGAAAAGCGAACAGGCCAATGGTTCGGCGGAGATTCATGTGACTGCAATTCAAAAGGAGGCAGGTAGCGGAGGCAGATCAGAAGTCTAATCTGGAACGTAGCGAACACAGCGCCGGCCTCGAACCGTCGCCGCTGAAGCCACGTATCACGGCTAGTCGGTTGATGCCCGATGCCATTCCGGAGCCAGTTGATGAAGCGATGCCACCGAACTCTCACGACCGGGCTCCTCGTTGTTTGTCTACTGTCGTGCCCGACACACGCATGCGACTGGGACACTGAAACGCTTCTTCAAGAGCGATCTCGTTTTCCCACCGTGCTCGAATTGATCGTCGGCAAATTTCCACGACACAGCAAAGAGTACTATCAATGGCGTCTTGAAGATCGGCTTGCAAAGCTCAAAACGGATCCGAACGACGACCGAATGCTGGATGATGTCGCCGTCTCCTATGAAAAACTAG
>JBCBOT010000488.1:0-4854 GCA_039821165.1 Planctomycetota bacterium
AAACTCGGCATCCCCAAAACCGGATTGTGCGGTGGCTTGCTCATGGAAGCCGAGCCCGAACAGGAACAGGCAGACAACGGAGAGCGAAAAACGTAGGGCTGTATTCATAGCGTAGAAGTCAACCGGAAGTCGTTGCGGCGAGTTCGATGCGGCAAACGAGAACGTTGAGAATGAAGGCTTCAAATGCAGTCGCGAAGTCTGGGTGCTAAGTCGACTAATCGGGCAATTCGAATCCGCACACGCTGCCAATCCGGAAATTGCCGCGACTCCGACGCGACCCAAACCACCCAGTTCGCCAGACCGATCCATGTCGTGGTCACGGCCAGCGTCTCGACTAGTTTACGTGCTTTGACACCTTCTGTTCCAGTTCGGAATAGCCGTTCGAGGCCATATCCCGCCAAAGCAGCTTCAATCACCCCCGATGGCTCCTCTCCGAACGCATCGAAATCCGTCACCCAACGCGATATGTCCAAGAGCGGGCTGTCGATTCGAATCGCGTCAAAATCCACGATCCCCGTCGGATTTCCATCCAGGAACAGGATGTGCTCGCGATGAACGTCGCGAAGAACGTGTTGGAGAGGGAGTTCGGCACCGCGAAACGCTTCGAGCCGACCGGCCAGTTGTGTGGCGATCGACTTCCAACGAAGCAGCAACGCGGCCGCATCCCGCAGCGTCGCAGCGATAGCGGGGGGGGCCGCATCAATCCGAGTTAATGCCGGGGGAATCAAGTTCGCCAACTCATGCAAGCGATTCCATCTGGCATCGATCGCGCCCGAGACGCCGGTCCCCTCACCGGACGGCCGCAGTGCTTGGTGCGCATCGGCGATGGTCGAGGCACCTCGAACGATACCGTCGAGACTCGTGGTGGTTTCGAGCGGCTCTCCATCGTGCCACTCTGCCAAGTCCCACATCCACCCCCGGTCGTCACAGACGATGTCGTTGCCGTCGACGGCCCTCACCCAGCGCGGAAATAGTGTGCAACGTTCGGCAGCCGACGAAACAAGACGGTGCACTTCGCGTACTCGCGTCGCTTTGGTTTTGGCCCAACGTCGAAGCGCATACTTTCCTGAACCTTCACAACGAAAAACCAAGGCTCCGCTGAAACCACCGCTCACACGCTGCAGGGTCTTGATTCCGTGGGGCGTGATAAATCGTTCCCGCACGCTGTTGGGAATTTGACTGAGCTCATCGCCAGAAGGGATCATGAGCGTTCATTCATGGAGTCGTCCATGTCGTGCCGTAAACGCTGGATCCAGGAGTCCGCGTCCGCATGGTATCGGAGTGTCAGCTTGCGGCGGTGTAACGGGGCATCCTCCGCATCGATGTCGATCTCGATCCAAAGCGTGGACTCAGGCATCACCGATTCGACTCGATCCGCCCATTCAATCAGCACCCACGTCTTCGCGGACTCAAAAAGCTCCTCGACACCGAGCTCCAGAAACTCGTCTTCATCGGCGAGGCGATATGCATCCAGATGATGCAATGCTACCGTTCCTGCATGGATCGTCGCTTGATACGTCGACATCAATGTGAATGTCGGACTGGTCACATCATCGCGATCCACTCCCGCCGCTTCCGCCAAACACTGAGTGAGCGTGGTCTTGCCGGCGCCGAGTGTCCCAACCAGTCCGATCGTCAGTTCCGCCGGAGCGTGCCGGACCAGGACCTCCGTGAAATGTTGAAGGCGGTCCAGGTCGACGTGACTCACAACGAACATGTCAGGCAATCAGGATTGTTTTCCTGACTCGATGCGTTAGGGAATCAACCAATAGAGTCCCGAGACAAATGCACCTTGTGCGAGTGCGCCTCGAGGGCTGATCGGCACCGGAGGCACGATCCACGGAGCGCAGTTGCCAGGCCGATAGTAGCCGAGAGCGTAGTGGCATTCGTTCGGCGGGTGAATTCCCATTTTGTAGGGAGTGACCGCGATGTTCGCGAAGAAGTGTGCCGACGAAACGATCGGTTGAAGCACGGGACCCGCAGTGTGCCCGTAACGCTCCAGGTTCACTTGCTCGTAGTAACGCTGCTTGCTGCACAAGTTGGACGCCGTCCAAGTCATTGTCATGGGAGTCCATGCTCTCGGAGTGAAAGCGACCTGTTCCACCAAGCACTCCTTCGGAAGTCCCCAGTTCTCGGACAGATAGGCCAAGTCCGCTTCGCCGATTCGATTGAGGGCGAGTTCTTGCCGCACACCCGACTGGTTTTCAATCACGACTTTCTCGTAGGCGAGATCAACGAGTCGCCCGGTGGCCATTGTGGAGCCGTTGACATCCGACCAATCACGTTGCTTTTGCTTACGATCAAAACGCTCACGTTGCTTTTTGTAGTCCTCTGGATCAAAGACGTCCGGACGAAATGGCGGACTGATGTCGAGCGTCAACTGATCGATCGTGTCACGCGCGATTCGTTGACGAAAGTCTTCACAGCTCAATTCATTCGGCGCGATCACGTCGCGGTTGGGACGAGCCAAGTTGGGTCCGGCGTCTGCGCCATCCTGCGGACTGTCGTTTCCTTGCGTGAACGGATTCTTGTACGGGACTGGATCCTCGCCCTGGCGATCCGAGGGAGAGTCGGTGCCTTGAACAGACTCGTTGTTCGGTTCAGACGGCGTCGTTTGAGAATCGCCGAGCCCGTCGCCTCCCTGCTCGAGAAGGTCACGCAATCCCGAATCGGCCGGTGGCTGAGGCGGGAGTTCCGCTCGTGGTGCGGGCATCTCGGCCTGGGGTGCCACCCCACGCAAGTCGTTTTCGGGCGCCGGAAGTGCAGGCGCGCCACCGGGCGACGCTTGCGTCGGTGGGGTAGCGTTTTGAAGCGACTCCGGCATCAGAATCGATTGCGACTGGGGTGCCGCGGGTACAACCTCGGGCGGTTGTCCCATCGGTGGCAACCCAGGCCGCCCCGCGGGAGCCGTGCCTTGCGCGAAACGGACTGCACTGGGCATCGATTCTGCGTTGGAGGGAATCCGTGCGTCGCCGAACGGATTGTTAAAAAAGTCGTTCGGATTCGCGTTGCCGCGGCGGGCGTCATCAGCGTTGTCGGTGGGTGCTTGGTGACCGGCTTGGCGAATGTAGTCACCTAGTCCAAGTGCACGTTCCTGCTGGCCGCCAGCGACTTGCGTGGCTGCCGCTTGCGCGACGTAACCGCGCGGTGCCGCAACCGGTTGTGGCAAAGAATTTTGAGTCGCGACGGACGGTGCTTGGGTTCGAAAACCGGGTGCCGGCGAATTCGTCGCTATCGAAGGCACTGCCGGTGCTTGCGTTGGAACCATCCTCGTTTGTTGCCGGAATCGGCTCGGGGTGGTCGCGTTGCGAAACGCATTGGGCGACTGCGGCAAACGCTGTTGAGTCAAAGCCTGCTGAGCTGCTGGCTGCTGCATTCCCGCTTGCTGAACCGCATGGGCCGGAGGAGTCGCGACTTGGTGATTCGGGGGTGTCGCGGGCCGAGCGAACACATCTTCGCGCGGAACGTGAACCGTTTTTGGCGCGACTTGTGAACTCTTTCGCCAACGCAGGTTCCAACCCTCTGGGGTCGTGGAACCGTTGCCCGTCGACTGGGCCGAGACCGTCGATGACACGGCACAGACGGCCAATACGGCTAACGCACGTCGAAGCCCCCGATCGTTGATGATCTTACGGAGAGTCCGATTGCTCCGGGCTGTAGTTTGGCGCTTCTTGAGTGATCGCAATGTCATGCGGATGGTTCTCCCTCACCGTCGCAGCGGAAACGCGAATGAATTTGCCATCGCGTCTCAGTTCTTCGATCGTGCTCGTTCCCAGGTAACCCATGCCCGCTCGCAACCCGCCGACCAATTGGAAGACAAAGTCACTCAGCGGACCCTTGTAAGGCACACGACCTTCGACACCCTCGGGCACAAGCTTTCCAGCCTGGACTCCCTTCTGCCGGTATCGATCGGCGCTGCCTTTCACCATCGCACCCATGGAACCCATTCCGCGGTAAGCCTTGAAGGTCCGTCCTTGGTAGAGGATGACTTTCCCAGGGCTCTCCGCCAGACCGGCAAACAAGCTGCCGATCATCACGGTACTGGCTCCGGCCACGATGGCCTTTGTAATGTCACCGCTGAAGCGAATCCCGCCGTCAGCAATGACTGGTATGTTTCGTTCTTTCGCGACCGAGGCCGCATTGAGGATCGCCGAGACTTGTGGCACACCGACGCCGCTGATCACGCGCGTGGTGCAGATTGAACCGGGACCGATGCCGACTTTGATCGCGTCCGCACCCGCGTCGATGAGAGCCTTCGCTCCCTCCGCAGTCGCGATGTTGCCCGCGATGACGTCAATGTCCCAACCGCTCTGTGCCTTGATCTCCTTGACCGTCTCCACCACGTTCTTACTGTGGCCGTGAGCCGAATCGACGACCAACAAGTCCACGCCTTGCCGGATCAACTCCTCGGCACGGGACAGATCGCCGACCCCGAGCGCCGCACCCACCCGCAGTCGTCCCTGCGAATCTTTGCAAGCGAGCGGGAATCGCTTCATCATGTCGATGTCGCGAATCGTAATGAGTCCCGTCAGTTTCCTTTCTTCGTCAATCAGCAAAAGTTTCTCGACTCTTTTTGCCGTTAAAATTCGCTCAGCTTCCTCAAGCGTTACATTCCCCGTCCCCGTGACCAGATTCTCACGTGTCATCACCTCGGAAACTGGGAGGTCTGGGTCCTCGAGGAAGCGCAGGTCGCGTCTCGTGAGAATTCCTGCCAGCGTCCGATCCGCATGCACGATGGGAATGCCGGAGACCTTCGCCTCGTCCATCAACTCGGCGGCGCGGCCGACTTTCTCCTCCGGCGGGAGTGTCACCGGGTCCACGATGATCCCGTTGGCCGAGCGTTTAACCTTGAGC
>JBCBOT010000489.1:0-4833 GCA_039821165.1 Planctomycetota bacterium
GTGTGATATGGGCCGCCAATGCCGCGCGAGGCTCATTGCCGGCCTGATGTGGCAGCGCATGCGTCTTCGATTTTAGGATCGGGAATCGCGAGAGCACGGCTTCGCCGTATTGGCCGCCTGCGAAATCCATCGCGTTGCCGAAAACGTGATGCATCTGCAAACGTCGTCCAAGTTCTTTCGCTTGATCCACTCCGCTGGATCGTGTCGTCTGATTGTCGACTTCCTGCAGAGCCACGACGTCGGGTTTTAGCTTCGCGATGGTCCTGGCCAAGCGTTCGTAGTCAAACTTCCCATCGGTCCCGCGGCCGTGATGGATGTTGTAGGTCAAGACGCGCAAACGAGCGGTCTCCGCCGACGCATTTAAGGCGATTGAGGGCTCGGGATCTTTCTCCGTCAGTCGGGCAATGACCGTGTCGCCGCGCCCTGTCGAATCGGCAATACTTTGAACGGTCCATAAGTCCGTGAGGTTATCGCCATCGACGACGCTGCCACTGTAGTCGCCCCATGCACCGCCTTCGGTCGCCGCTTCTCCTTCGCCGAGAGAAATCATCGGTCGCAACGTGCCGGGCGGATCGCTTCCGCGGCGGTAAGCGAATCGCGGGCTGATGAACATGTCAGGGCCGGTTTCTTGAAACCCGACCAGAACATCGAGATCCTTGTTCACTGCGAGAGTCGTTTGGATAAAGCTGTTCGTTTCCGAACTGAGCAGGCCACTCTGAACGAACTTGCCATCGGTCAGACGCACCTGATGCCACTGAACTCCCGCCCGCCCGTTCACGTTGACTGTTTGCGAGAACCACAGATGATCGCTTTGAATCACAAGATTCTTCGGGTTGCGATCTCCGGAAGCCGTCCGTTTGTCCGTGCCCTTCTGCGGTGACTGGGGCGGCCAACCGAAATGCTTAAAACCGTGCGGAGCGTTCACGACCTGCTCGGCGACCGGCGTTCCGTCGTCTGATTGGCGGACCTGAGTGATCATGAGGTCCTGACGCTCAAGTTTGACGAAGTAGAGTTCATCGATCGCGTCTTGCGTTGCAACCGGGTGCCCGAAATTGCCCTCGAAGTGATAAACCGTCGCGGGTGCACCCGCTTTTGCATCGGCGAGTTTCATCACGAACGTTTGAGCTTTTCCCCCGGGGAACGTGTAGCCGATCCACTTTCTGCTGTACCCGATCCCGCCCCCGTCTCGCCCCTCCGGCGCAGGAACCGGATAGGTGTGCCAGACACCGGTCGGGTCGGAGGTCGCCGAAACGGAGATGTTCACCGGCTTTTTCTTTTCACGATCCCACGGGTTCCACAAGTCAAACCCGAAGACCTTGTTGTGCGCATCATAAAACAGCTTCGGATCGATCCCGCCGTTGAAGCACCGCTGCGACACACCCTGAACGAACTCGCCCTGTTTCGTGTAGATGATCAGGCCATTGTTTGTGGCATGCAGGACATGGTCGCCGCCGACTGCAATCTGTGGGTCGACCTGTCGATTCCCATCTTGAGCCCCCTCGAAAAGAAACACGCCGTTCAGTGTTCGCGGATTACCTCCTTGTTTCCGTTCACGACACGTTCCGTTCTTGTTGAACGATTCGTTGCGAATCGGTTCGATCACGTCGGTACGTATCGGCTTTTGCACTTGAGCCGGCATTGCTTTGGCTAGAAAAGCGAACACGAGAATCAAGGCGAATCGATACATTTCACTCACTCGGATTGACGGGGTGGGAAGAGCCGGCAGATAGTTCGCAGGTGCAGAGGTCAACGGGAACAGCGAAATCGACTTCCCGCATAGGATACATCCGCACCACTTCCCGCCGAGCGCGGCATTCGCCGTCAACGAATCACCGCGTCAAACCGCGGTTGGGCGTGAGTTGCCCCATCGTTTCCTCAGCGTTCCGGAAAAACACGGCGTTTGCCAAGACAACAGCAGGGTGACGGCCCGTCCCCGCACCTGCGGCCCGGCCCTACCTGAGAAAAATGGGGATGACCGCCGACGCGAAATGGAACGTTTTTGCGATCCAATCGGATTATCGCGCACATCTCCCTTGCGTTCGGGCTCTTGCGGAAAGGTCCTCGTGAGAAGACCCCGCCAGTAGCGAAATCATCCCGTTTTTTCTTGTCGATAGGGCGATCGGCCGATGTCGTACTTCGTGATTTTCTTGATCGTTTGGGGGATCATCACGCTCGTCGGGCACGGCACCTGGGTTTTCCTCGCTGCTCTCGTTCAAAGCCTCGGTGGCTTCGAGAAACCGGCATCGACCAAGACGCCGTCGATGAGCGATGACGTCCAGGCGATGGATCGCGTCCTCAGCTTTATGACGCTTTCCCATCTGTTGGCACCGGATCAGGCGAGTTCACTCCGCGAAAAGATGCACCAGTTGGCCGACGGAGGCAGCCGACCAACCTCGGAGGAAGTTTCCGATGCCTGGCGAGCAAGTGAGCCCGAACAACCAAAGCCCGTCCAGCCGCTCGCAAACAGTGACCAAACAGCACTCCGTGAGCACACGCCCGCAGCGACACCCGTTGTGGCCCAAGAATCGATTGAAGACGCCGAAACGGGTCGCCCGGAGCCGGTCGCCGAGCCGACTCGCGAACCGATGCCCTCACTCAGCGAGTCACTCGCATCATTTCTTGCGGACCACAATATCCGTTGGGGCGAACTGATTGCCGGTGCCCTGATCGTCGTCTGCTCGATCGGATTGGTCATCAGTCTATGGAGCACGCTCACTGGATTGCATCGTGTGGTGCCGTCGCTGATCTTCTTGACCGGTAACGCCGCCATTTTTGGAGCCGGCCTCTACACGCTCTTCCGCTGGCGTTTGCCGGAAACCAGTCGGGCGATGCTTTTGATCGCGACTTTACTGGTTCCGTTGAGCATCGTCGCGGGCCTCTCCACCGGCGGGATCGACGCGTCCGCCGTCCGCTTGAACGACCCGCTGGTGCTGTGCAGTCTGGTTGCAGTCGGCGCGGTCTACAGTTACCTGCTGTGGCATTCCAGTCGTGCTCTCGTTGGCACTTCGATGGCGGCGGCGATGACATTGGCCGTTGCGGGGCCGGCGGCAATGATGCCGTTCTTCCCGACCGCAATTCGAACGATCGGAGAGTCGGGCGGCTGGTGGTTGCTGGCGAGCGTTCTCCCGATCTGCGTTTCGCAAACGCTGATCCTCAGCCGCCAGTGCCGCCATTTGGTGCGAACTCGCATTGGCCGGACTTTGACACACCGATCGAGCAACGGCCTGAATGGCCGCGACGCCGTGCGCCGGACCATGGTACTCGGCGTCAGCCTGTTTTCGCTCGCGGTCACAGCCTGCTACTGCGTTTCGATGATGGTCCTGTTCGAAGTTTCTTGCTTACCGGCTGCGATCGCCTGCATTCCAGCGCTCGTTTGCTTGGCGGCTTCTGCGGAATCGATTGCGTCGAACGAAAAGTATCCGAAGCTCGCGTTAGCGGGAACGGTGGTGGCTTCCAGCATTGCCCTCGGATGCTGCTGTGTCATCGTTCCGGCACTCCAATCGCCGACGTGGCTCATCGCCTGGGGCCTCAGCTGTTCCATTGCGGCGTGCCTCGTCGCCTACTTGTTCCAATCTCACCGTTGGTCATTGGCCGCAGTCTTTCCGATCGGCATTGCATTGGCGTTGTCTTCCCCAGCTCTCATGGGCAGTCTTCCGTGGGACCGCTGGAGAGGAATGCTTGGTGGCGAATCGATGACAGTTTCGATCTCTATCGCAACGCTTAGCCTGATCTTCTCGAGAGCACTCGACAAAACGGTCCACGGCCCGGGGCTACGAATCGCATCGGCAACTTGGGGATGCTGCGCCGTGGCCATGGCATGTGTCCTTTCGGTTTCTCCACCGCATCTAATGGGTGCGCTCCCGAGTTGGGTTTTGCCACTCGTCCCCGGGCTTGCGATCGTCGGATTGCTGCTGGAGATCCGACGTCTTACGCCGTCATCTGACTCACAGACCGCGACATGGGAAACGGTTTTCGCCAATGGTCTCTTCGTCTCGACGCTGGTGTTCTGGTCCTCCGTTTTCAAACCGTACGTCATTGGCGGGAGCTTTCCGAACTTGCTCTCCACCTCCGCAGCGTTCATCGCCAGTGCCATGACGATGGCGTTGTTCGAGTTTGGCCTACCGCCTAAATCAGTCGCGTCCAAAGTGTCACGACACTGTTCGGCCTTCTCGGCGGCTGCGGGACTCTTCGTTGTGATGGCGAGTACAACCGCATCGGCGCCGGTCTCGATCCTGATGATGAGTGCGAGCGCGCTGTTGCTGTGGTGGTTGTCGATTCGAGACCACGCGAGCACGAGGTTGGACATCTCTCGGTTCTGCATCGCATTGACCGTAGCGTTCGCGGGCATTCGCTACTTCGATGAAACGCTATTGACGTTTGACGCGGTGCAGTCAGGCAGTGCGTTTTGGGGCTGGTCCATGGTCGCCTTCATCGCCATGACCGTCCTGTCACTTCAGGACGCGGCAACGCCTCATGTGGCGAGGATCGCGACTCGACTCGGCGACCCGAGCGGCTCAGCCGATGGTTCGCTCACGAGTTGGCACCGAACCCTTTTTCATCCGGACATTTTTCTCATCGCCTCCCTGGTGGGAACCTTGTTTTCAGCGGTCTTCGGTTTCGGGTCGATTGCGGTCCGCTTGCTGGATTCATCTCAAGTGGCGGTTGGCGTTCCGCTTCTACTGTCTGTTGCTTTGCTGACGCTCCACTGGATCGTGGCTTGGCAAGCGAGGTCCCTAACACTGATGGGCAAAACCATTCCCGTTCCACGGCGACTGCCAGTCACCGCAGCCACGTTACTGTGGTTGGGGACCGCGATCGGCCAGCACTTCTTTA
>JBCBOT010000490.1:0-4819 GCA_039821165.1 Planctomycetota bacterium
ATTCACGGGTGGGCCTCGCTTATCGCAAGATCAGTTTTCGATAGCATTGTCAAAATGCGCAACTTCAAAACTCACGCGTCGGGCTAGGAGTTTAAAATGGTTGGTTTCCTCGCTGACGCGTCGGGCTGGGAGTATCGGCGCGACGGGTGTTGGGGGCAGATCAACGCGGGAGGCGTTGGGATGTCCAGAGGTCGTAGGTGCCGGTTGTGGGATCGAGACGGCGATAAAAGAGTGTGCGACCATCCGCGCTTAGAAATGGCGAAGTGACTCCGCCAAGCACGCTGACATCGCGTAATGACTCACTGATCAGAAACGAATCAGTAGCCGACTTGCGAGATGCGATCTTGGGACCGTCGGCACTGTGAAAAATGACGACCGAGCCGGTTTCATCTCCAATTATACACGGCGCGCCTTGCCAACCTGATGTGTTCAGCCCCTTGGGGTTCTCAGGCGGTAACCATAGTTCGTCGAGCGATGCTCTCTGTGAAACGTAGAGCTCGAAATTGCCAGTCCGAGTCGAAACGAACATCAACGTCAATCCATCCCGCGACAAGGTGGGTTCTCCATCAACTCCGTCCGAATTCACGGGCGCCGCTAAGGCTCTGGGTGCAGTCCATTGTCCTGACTCGCCCAAAGTAGAAACGAAGAGTTGACTGTCTCCGTCCCGATAGGAATTGAAGGTCAATGACTTTCCATCTGCAGAAAGATGTGCACCTTCGTCATTGGCCGTCGAGTTTACCGCTTCGCCCAAGTTTTCAGCCGGTCCCCACTCGTCGTCGATCGATTCACGACGACAAACATACAAGTCGAAACCACCGAGACCGCCGGGCCGATCGGAATTGAAAAGCAACTCAAGGCCGTCCTCCGTGACGAATGGTTCGTACTCGTTGTGCTCAGTGTTGACCGACTCCGGCAAGCGAATCGGAGGACTCCACTGCCATTCATCCGACATCAAAACTTCTGCCAGCTCTGACCGTTCGACCTTGGTCGGTTTAGAGATACTTGGCGGTTGCGGAGCAAGCTCAACAGTAGGTGCAAGCTGGCCCGGCGGAGTTGTGCCTTCCAAAGCGTATCCACGCGATGCATCGAGAACACGCAATTCTTCTCCAAATGATGTACCAAGTCGAAGTCCGTCGGAAGCCCAGCGAACCTGGTTGGCGCCTAGGTCGAACCGAATTGCCAGCCGATTACGCTCGGCGTCCCAAACACTAGTCGAACTATCCGTGCCGGCTGCCAACATGGCTCCGTCAGGTGTCCAATCCACGCTCATGAAATCTTCCTGGATCTCGTCGAGTTTGCCCAGCAATGAACCGCTTTTCGAATCCCAAACGTACAACGCGTTTTGATTTGCAGTTGCGATGCGTGTCCCGTCCGGGCTGTAACGAAGTTCCGATCTTTCGAAGAATGTGCTTGGCATCGGGATCTCAAGCTTCAAGTCCAAGCTAAACGAGTCCCAGACACACAGGACACTGTCGGTTGCCGCGGTCGCGATGCACGAACCATCGGGATGCCAATCTAGTCCTTTGCCAAAGCCATTGTGAATCGCTTTCGGCTCCGCGATGAGCTTGCCGTCCTGGTCCCAGACCACTAGGTTGTTCACGAACTTTTGGCCCGCTGTCTTCGTGGCCGGGTTGTAGTGAGGTGGCCAACATATCGCTGCCAGTCGACCATCAGGCGACCAAGCCAGCGACTTCGTTTCACCGACGATGCCTTCGCATACACGAATCTCATCGGTTTCGCGGTCCCAAACTCGGACGTACTCGTTAGATCCACCAAAGGCCAACCGTCCATCGCTCTTATTGACTGCAATCGCCCACAAACGATTCGGTTCAAGGTCATCGCGATCGGAGAAAAGACGCTCCTTCAACTCGAACGTCGTGGTATCCCAGACGTTGGTGAAATTCTTGGAGGAGTTACCAATCAGAAAGCGTCCCCTGCCGTCCCAGTCTAGATCGTCGTTGTGGCCATCGCCCAGGGTCTCTCGAAGCGGTGCCGATCCTTCGATATTCCAAATCCGAATGGTGCGATCAAATCCGCTACTCGAAAGCTGCTGACCGTCGGCTGACCAGCTCAATGACTGAATGCGAGGCTGACCATAGAAATCCCGAATTGTCTGCTTGCTTTCCAGATCCCAGACCTTGATCCCGTCGTCGCTTGGAAAGGCAACGTGCTGATAGCCTGGGCGCCAAGCGACCGGTGGCTGCTCGATATCAGGGCCTTCAAGAATAAGCTCTTCGTTCTTCCAGTCCCAAACTCGGACAGGTCCTGTCGTCAACAGCCGCAATCCATCCGGGCTCCAACAGACATTCCCTACGTAGTCGTTTTCTTGCATTTCAATTTCGGACACCACTTTCCCGCTATCGGTGTCGTACACGAGCGTTTCAACTTTGCCAAATCTTGCTGCCAGCACGTTTGCGACGGGATGAAAGGCAAGGCAATTGCATTCGTCTTTCGTTGCAATTTCACGTAGTTTCTCACCGGTTTCTGCATCCCATATAGTGATCTTCTTCCGGCGGGGAACCGTGGAAGCCAACTGCGATGAATCGTGGTTCCAAGAGATATCGGTGACTCCGGTATGCTCGTCGCCAAGTAGGCGGAGTTCTTCCACGTAGGTTTCTGCATCCCAAATGATCACGTTGCCTACGTAGTCCGTCGATGCGATGCTGTTACCATCGGGACTCCAAAGCACATCGTGAGCGCCGTTCGTTCGAAGCGTTTGGACGAGTTCTGGCTTTCCGTTTGACTGGACCGCGTAAACGGCCACGCCCAAACCGTTAATTGCGCACGCAAGTCTGTTGCCGTCCGGCGAGTAGCTCACTTCCCAGGTCCATCCGCTCTCTTCGATCAGTGCGCTCTCTTGGTTGACTAAGCTCGAAAGGTAATGCCATTCCCATCCGCGTAATTCTTGTCCGATCGCATCTGGACGTGTCGAATCGAGCCTTGCCTTGATCGTTTCTGCACCCGAGGGCCTTGTCGCAGCCGCGCTGGCCAGGTTCATTTGAGCGAAATAAAGGTTCCGTTGTAACTCTTCGGAGTTGGCTTGCAGTTCTTCCGTCTTAGCCTGCAGTTCATCGGAACGCCTTTGAAGTTCTTCTCCGCGGCTTTCCGCCGTTCGCGTAGCAGCCTCAGCCTCTAACCTGAGCTCGGACTGCCGAATGGCGCTGAAGCCGGACACGACTGTCAGGAGCACTAACGACAATGCCGAAACCACAATCGCTGCAGCCAGGCCACGGTTTCTGCGACTCCACCTCAACACATGTTCGGTCGCCGAAACGCGACGTGCTTTAATGGGACGATCACCAAGAAAGCTTCGGAGATCGTCTGCGAATTCGGACGCACTTCGATAGCGCGTTTTGGGTATTGGGTCGCAGGCCTTTAAGACGATCGTCTCCAGATCGCGCGGAATCCGAGGATTCAAGTCACGTAGCCTGGGGCGATTCGATTGACTGATTTGTTCGATCAACGTTAGACGACCGGTCACCGAGAACGCGGGTTGCATAGCGAGCATTTCGTAAAGCGTCAGCCCTAACCCGTAGATATCGGCTCGCTCATCGCATTGACCTCGAAAGCGCTCAGGCGACATGTACCGCAATGTTCCGACAAAGTCACCTGTCTGAGTCAGCTCGTCGTCGCCGGTCTTGGCAAGGCCAAAGTCGGATAGCCAAGCCGTGCCACTTTCGTCCAGCAAGATGTTCGAGGGCTTTACGTCGCGGTGTAGGATGCCGTGTCGATGCGCGTAGTCGATTGCGTCCGCGATTTGCGATCCTACCTTCGCGACCCAATGGAACATGGTACTGCGTTGCGACGTGGAACTGCCCGAGAGACTTCCTGATTCGGTTAGCGCCTTGAGCTCTGAATTCCGCCGCGCTAAATCGAGCTTCCGACTTGCGGCCCTAGAGTCCTGTGACGTCGCCGACTGATGTTCCAATGCAACGCTGCTTTTCGCATCCAGGAGAGCACGATCCAGACTTGGTCCTGAAATCAGCTGCATTGCAAAGTAACGCTGGCCCTCTTCAGCACCTACGTCATACAAAGGAACGATGTTGCTATGGTGTAGCTTGGCGATCGCTCTCGCTTCGCGGTGGAAACGCGCGAGTGTTCTTCGATCCATCGCCAACTTTTTCGGCAATACTTTTACGGCAACGCGTCGTTCCAACGTTTCGTGCTGTGCCTCGTAGACAATGCCCATGCCGCCACGACCGATTTCCCGCAGCAGTTGGTACGTGCCGATCTTCTGGGCCTGCAGAGAGCTCGGGGCCGTCGACTTTGAAGCTTCCAGCATGAGGAGCGTTGGAAAGATCTCTCGAATCTGATCGGCGAGCTCAGGATGTTCATCGCAATACTCAGCGATCGACGGGGACTCGCCGTTTTGGTGCCGCGCGATGAAGTCATCCGCCAATTCCATGACTACGTCTTCATCAGTGTCGTTGGTACTTGAACTCATATGGCTTTCGTGACGTTATTTCAAATCCAAGCCCGACGCGTTAGCAAGGCATCTTCATTCATCGCCCGATGGGTTCGCGAGCGAACACAGTTCCTAGCCCGACGCCGATCTAGGAATCTTCATTCACAGCCCGATGCGTTAGCGAGGTGGATTTTTGCTCTTCGCCACTCGCGCAACGCAAACTGATGATAACTCGCCAGTTTAAGTTCTAAACCATTTCCGTTCAGCGGTGCATCTGGCCTGCGTGGGCGTGTATGGTGACTGGCCGTGGGTGGAACTGAATTCACCTCGCTAACGCGTTTTGAAGTTGCGCATTTTGACAATGCTATCGAAAACTGATCTTGCGATAAGCGAGGCCCACCCGTGAATCAATCA
>JBCBOT010000491.1:0-4804 GCA_039821165.1 Planctomycetota bacterium
TGCATCTATTTCGTGGCGGGAGGGTGAAGAAAAATGCGAGCCTTCAAAGCCCAACACTCTATACTCTTTGGTTCTTGGAAACCGCTCAGTTTGAGTAGCTAGTGGCGGGTAAGGCACGGTCAGCTCGGCGCACGAAAAAAGGCGATCGCTGAGAGCGACCGCCTTTCGTTGCTTTTCCGATTCGAACGTCTACTTGCGGCGACGACGTCGCATCACGCAAATGCCGGCGACGCCTGAAAGGGCGAGGAATGCCGAGGGCTCAGGAATCGCGGTCGCGACCGAGATGGTCAGCGTGGGAGCCGCAGCGAATAGCTCCGCGTCGATATCGGTGAACGACGGATTGTCGTTCAAAACGTTGTTGGCGACGGTTGTCACCGCGTTCGGATCGCTCAGGGTGAACGTGGTGTCGCCTTCCCGTGCAGCTTCAAAATCGAAGAATCCAATGAAAGCGGCACCGGTGTTGAGGCCCGGGGTGTCGCGGCTGTCATTCAAGTCGATACCACCTTGAATCTGGAGCGTGCCAGCGGTGTTGTCGAATGACGGGTCAGGTCCCTGATTGAAGCGAAACAACGGCGATGTCGTGCCGGTTTCGAGCGGCAGCGTGCGACCGATGATGTTAGTGACTGCACCATTATCGGTGTTGAAGCCTGCAACGAATCCTGCGGTTAAAAGGCCGGCGTCGCTCAGACGGGATTCGTTTGCCCCGGTCTCGATCACAAATACGTTGATCCGGGTGGTATCGCCGATGGCGACATTCACTCGCAGATCACCGCCCTCGGTTGGTGCGTCGGGCACGGGCATGAAAACACCAGGTGCTTGTGCGTTTAACTCCGCCGTGTACGCGAACACGATGTCCGCAGAGGCGTTGCGGACAGCAATCGCGGAGCAGACAAATGCGAGAACAAATAGTAGACGTCGCATAGATCAGGTCTGACGAGAGGAGGAAGGAGAGTTATGGCGTACGATATTTGAATTCTGCAGGTTGTCCAGTTTACGCGGGTCCGAGTTTGCGGATTCTCCGGTTTTTCTTGCGACGACCCCCGGGTTGGCGGGTTGGTGGTGTCAAACTTTTCACTGGATTCCGAGGGTTTTCCCTCAAGCAGGCCGCGAAAGACTAGCACGCAATTTGAAGTCATCTCGTGGCACGGTGGAATTCCGTGCCAAGGAGCGGTAGTTTTTCCGCAACCCACTACCCGGAGCTGCTACCACCTCATGGATGCCAACTGGATTTTGCTAATCGTCTACCTGCTGGTGGCGATCGGTTTTTCGTTTTATTGCAGCGTTGCCGAAGCAGTTCTGCTCTCCATCTCACCGTCGTTTATCGCGACCCTCGGCGAGTCAAACCCCAAAGACGCTGAACGCCTGAACAATCTCAAGGCGAACATCGACCGCCCGCTCGCGGCCATCCTCAGCTTGAATACGATCGCACACACGATCGGAGCGGCCGGCGTCGGTGCCCAAGCTGCGGCGATCTTTCCTGAGCAAGGGCTCGCCGTTCCGATCGCAAGCGCTTTGATGACGTTACTCGTCCTGGTCTTCAGCGAGATCATTCCGAAAACGATCGGGGCGCTCCATTGGCGATCGCTAGGTCCATTCATCGCGAAATCCGTCGGATGGTTGATTTGGTCGCTCTATCCACTCGTCTGGATCAGCGAACAACTCACCAAGCTGCTCTCAGGGGGCAAGGGCTATCACGCGCTCACCCGTGAGGAACTCGGCGCGATGGCAGACATCGGGGCCGAACAGGGCGTGTTGGCCGAAGGCGAATCGCGGATCTTCAAATCGCTCATCCGATTTCCGAAGATCACCGTCGCCGACATCATGACGCCTCGCTCGGTCGCCATTGCATTTCCTGAATCGATGACAGTTGGCGAAGTCCTTGGCGCGAACCCCGACCTTCCGGTGTCGCGAATGCCGATCCACCGGGGCAAGCTCGATGACCCGTCGGGATTCATTTTAAAGACCGACCTTTTGCTCGCCCGACTCAAGGACGGTGACGCCAAGCCGCTCACCGAGTTGGCGCGTGAACTTCAAACCATCAAGAGCACCGAATCGGCTCAAGCTGCACTCGACCTCTTGCTGCAAGATCGCGTTCACATTGCGATCGTCGTTGATACATACGGCAGTGTGGTCGGAATCGTGACGCTCGAAGATGTCATCGAGACGCTGCTCGGTCTTGAGATCGTCGATGAGAACGATACCGAAGTCGACATGCAGACATTTGCTCGCGAACGCTGGCGTGAACGGGCCCAGCGATCCGGACTGGCAATTGACGAGGCGGATTGACGCCGTATGGATCGCCACGGGCGCGAATTGCAATTAGGCTTCCGCATCCTCTCGGTCTCCTTCCCCCGGTCTACGAGTTTCAGCCATGACCAAGCCCGTTTGTTGCCTCCACTTTCTCGCAGTCTTCACCGCCGGAATCATCTTGGGAACGCATTCACATGCCCAAGAGTTGAAATCAGGTGCAGTCGTGTGGTCCGACGAGTTCAACGGGGACTCGCTCGACACCGCTATTTGGGTGCACGATGTCGGCGGACATGGTTGGGGCAACGGGCAATTGGAATTCAATACTGATCGCCCCGAGAATTCCTACACCAAAGATGGCTGCCTGGTCATCGAGGCACGCCGAGAACCGTTTGAAGGAAACGCGTTCACATCGGCGCGACTGCACACGAAGGATCGGTTTGCATTTCGATACGGAACGCTCGAAGCACGAATCGCATTTCCCGACACCGCCGACGGAGTTTGGCCCGCCTTCTGGATGCTCGGGGCAAACTTCCCGGGCACTTCGTGGCCCAAGTGTGGCGAACTCGACATCGTCGAGATCGGTCACAAAGATGCGATCAAGTCGGGCACGCAGCACCGGACGATCAACAGCGCACTTCATTTCGCCGGCGACGATGAAGAGAAAGAGAGCTTGGTTGAGTGGTTCGATGCACCGACCGACCTACACGACAGCTTTCACAACTACCGTGTCGAATGGACTCCCGAGTCGCTCACCTTCTCCCTCGACGGAAAACCATTTGCGTCGTGGAAGATCACCGAAGAGAAGTACAGCGAATATCACAAGCCGTTCTTTCCGCTGCTCAACGTCGCGGTTGGAAGTTGGGATCATTCCTACGTGGCACTTGATACGCCCGGTGAGATCACTGCCGAGTTTCCCGCGAAGATGCGAGTCGACTGGATTCGCTTGACGGCCAACGAGCACACGAGCGTGCATCGTCCTGCTGGGCCGCTCGGCGTCTTCACAGAGAAACGCAACGTCGAAAAGGCCATCGAATTCGCACCGGCGTCGACGCCGCAAGACGAACTCGGCGAGCGCGCGACGGTGTACCTTTGGAACAATCTGGTTGAAGCCTCCGCCAAGCCTTCCGAAGGTAACGAGTGCTGGAGCTTCAAAGCATCGGCGGGCGAGTGGTTTGGGTTTGGAGTCTATCTCGGTGAGGTGCGTGACCTCTCATCCTACGACAAAGGCCACCTGCACTTCCGCATTAAAACGAAGTCCAACGTGGCGATGAAAGTCGGCGTCGAGAGTTCATTCGGCGGTGAGTCGTGGGTTCCGCTGGGTGACGAAAACGCCAAGGTCGGATTTCCCCGCGACGGAAAATGGCATGAAGTGCGAATCCCAATGGCTCAGTTCGACGCGGCCGACTTTGAAGAGATTCAACAGGTGTTCATGCTCGCCGCAGATCCCTTCACAGCTCCGACGGAACTTTCGATCGATGACGTGTGGTGGTCCGCAAACTGAGCTGTGCGACGACCGCCGCCTCAGTGGTGACGCTTGCTTTGGAACCGTTTGGAAACAAGTCCGTCCTTTGCGGTCATGACACTACCCTCCAACTTGCGGGAGGGTAGGACGCGGTAGCGGCCGGAAACGGGTTGCGGTAGGGACGGCCGTTGCCGACCACCCCCGCACAGATCCGTCTCATACGGCTCCTGCCTTGATTCGGGCGCGAAATCGTTGATCTGGATACGGGTGGCTGTTTCATTCGCGACCAGATCCAGCGTTGGCGTTGGCTACGTCGCCGTAGCGCACGCAACCATAGACGGCAACTGCACACGCACTACGAGTATGACATCCGCGGCCGCGTCACCAAAATGACCCAGGGTGCCGAGCTCGACCTCACGCCCGCCACGACGCTTTACGCTTACGACGATGCCGGGCAACTGACCTCGGTCACCGACCCGCGAGGTTACTCGACCAGCTACGAGTACAACGATCGCGGCCTGCTGCGTCGTGTCGAACTGCCGGACCCCGACGGTTCAGGCCCGATGTTCGCGATGGCTCAAGCGTATCGCTACGACAATGTCGGACGGCTGATTCATGAATACGGCATGTTCACTCGCTTGACCGAGTACGAATACGACAGCCGCGACCGGATCACCAACGTCACCTACCCCGACCCGAACGACCAGGGCGCCAGCACTCGCCCCGAAGTCTCGTTCACTTTCGACGATGTGGGCAACGTGCTGACCGAGACCGATCCGCTCGGCAACGTCACGACGTACACCTACGATAAAGAAAGCCGCGTCAAAACGATCACCGGTGCCGATCCCGATGGCGCCGGATCGTTGACTTCGCCCGTGATCAGCTACGTGTACGACGCCGTCGGCAACGTCACCAGCTTGACCGATCCCAACAGCGGGGTGACCACGTTCGAATACGACACCGCCGGTCGACTGACCAAGCAAACCGGCGCCGATCCCGACGGCGCGGGGTCTTTGCTCAGCCCCGTCACGACCTACGAATACAACGGGCTCGGCAAACTCTCCAAAGTCACCGACCCCGCCGGCCGCGACA
>JBCBOT010000492.1:0-4797 GCA_039821165.1 Planctomycetota bacterium
CAGTGCTGGCTTGCTTCTCTAATTTTTTTGCAGTCCGCATGAGCTCAACAGCTTCACGCGACTTCTCCTCTTTCTTCTGACGATCTTTCGCACGCTCTTCGGCGTGCATCACAAACAATTGCTTTCCAGCATTCCAAGTCTCACTTAGGTTTGGCAATCGCACGCTGTCGCTAACAACCGTTCGAGCCGCAGCTCCCCAAAGGACAATGAAAGCCACCACCGCAACGATTGGTAGCACAATAAACTTGGCGATGCCGACCAATTGCTCTTTAACGTCTTCGCCCGCAACGAGTCGAACGAAGGGTTCAAGAATCGGCAAACCCGCCACGTTGCAAAATTTAAGGGCGCCGCCGCGCCAGTTCATCTTCGCCATTTTCGCCTAGGTTGTTTGTGTTCGGTTTGAGTTTCCGCCAATGCGATCCGGTAATCGCGATGCTCGGGATCCACGGCCGGGCCGGACGTCAGGCACCGGACCAAAACGCCCGGCCCTTTGTTGGCCGCTTCCCGAACACACAGGGTGAGGCGGTCACCCTGCATGAACGTTTCTCGAAGACTCCGCGCCGCCGGTGAACGACGCGAACTCTCCGCTACTGCTTTGCCATCTCGACAGCATCCTTGTTGCCGATCGCAAAGCTGTTGATGTACCCGATCGGGTCTTTCGCGTCGTACTTGTTGCCATCGATGAAGTCGGTCGTGACTTCGCGATAACCGTCGTAGTCTTCGACAGGGAAATCCTCCGGCTTCGCCTTGCCTTCGGCGATAAGCATCTCGGCAGCCTTGCGATAGATCTCCGGCTTGTAGATCTCCTTCGCAGTCTCCGCGTACCAACTTGCCGGCTTGGCTTCGGTGATCTGTCCCCAACGCCGCATTTGAGTCAAGAACCAAATGCAGTCACTGTAGTGCGGATAGCTTGCGTAATACTTGAAGAACACATTGAAGTCGGGCATCTCTCGGACGTCTGTTTCCTGGAAGACAAACGTACCGGTCATGCTGTTGTCGATGACGTCTTCATCTGCTCCGACATAATCCTTCATCGAAAGGATCTTGGCAGCTTCCTGACGGTTGACGAGCGTCCCGTCGGCATCTGTTTCATCGAGCCACTTACCGGCTCGGATCAACGCCTTGATGATGGCGAGGTGCGTATTCGGGTGTTTGTCATTCCACTCTTTGGTGACGCCGAACACTTTCTCGGGGTTGTTATTCCAAATGTCGTAGTTCGTCGTAACTGGGACACCAATTCCTTTCACCACCGCCTGCTGATTCCAAGGCTCACCGACGCAGTAGCCGAGAATCGTGCCTGCTTCGAGAACCTGAGGCATGTTCGGGGGCGGAGTGACCGAGAGAATGACGTCGGCATCGGTAACCCCACTCTGATCGGACGCGGTGTACATCCCGGGGTGAATGCCAGCCGCAGCAAGCCAGTACCGAATCTCGTAGTTGTGGGTACTGACAGGGAAAACCATCCCCATGTTGAAATCCTTGCCCTCCTGCTTGTAGGAGTCGACAATCGGCTTGAGCGATGTCGCCGGAATCGGATGCTTTGGCGTCGGCGAGTTCAACGACTCATCATTGGCCTGCATCTGCTTCCATATGTCATTACTGACGGTGATGCCGTTTCCGTTGTAATCGAGGCTGTAAGCCGTGATGATGTGGGCTTGCGTGCCGAAGCCGATCGTTGCGCCGATGGGCTGACCGGAGAGCATGTGAGCACCATCTAGCTGGCCATCAATCACGCGGTCCAGCAGGACTTTCCAGTTCGCCTGAGGCTCGACCTCGACGTTGAGTCCCTCGTCATCAAAGAATCCTTTCTCCTTGGCAATGACGAGCGGCGCACAATCCGTCAACTTGATGAAGCCAAATTTCAGATTGGGCTTTTCAACGTCTAATAGTTCTGCGACAGCGCCCTCTTCGCCGGTTTCTTCGGAAGTGCCTGAGCCATCGGCGACGGACGTTTCAAGCGAGACATCGCTTTCGAGGTCCTCGAGGGAAATGTCGGAATCGCTACAACCGAGCGAGAAAAGCGAACTGAGTAGAAGGAACGAAAACGCAAGACGTGGCAACAGCCACGGTGTTCAGGAAGACACGTGGGGATGCTCCGGAGTTAGAACGAATTAGAGATCGATCGCTCCCGTACCGCCTCTACCGGAGCAAGAATCGCCCATTTGCGACCGATGCAGCGTATTGGCAGCATTCGTACCAATTTGCCCACGCACGAAAAAAAGTTCGTGCTAGCTGTCGGTTTCGCGCCTTCGGGGCCATTAGGGTTCGCCCTTCCCGCTTTAATCGGATTCGCACCGAATCTTGATCTTTTTTGTCTGCTTACTGCACACTCAAGTGCGCGTTTCTTAGGCACATCGCACCGCGCTGCGCGAACCTTTGGCGACTGCGGCGTTGGGATTAACGAATATCTGGATTAGTTGGGGCAAGCAAAAATGATGCGAACAATGGGGGATCTGATGGACGATAGCCCTGGTGTCGTCGGTTCGCCGGGCCGGCATGGATGTGCCCGTATCTCGTGACCTGACTCGTAAGAGGCGGCCCCAGGGTCATGGATCGGGGAAAACCAACCCGAACCAACCGATCACCTACGTGATCGTCCAATTCCGAATGGAAAGGAGTCCACGCGATGCGTTCAAGGAGAAACGCAGGACGTTTCATTGCGTTTGCAGTTTTTGCAGAGGCCTGAACGTCCCCGCCATCGCTCAACAACCCAACGGTCTTCAAGACACTTACGTTGAGGATGCGGCGATCCAAACAGTCGCCGCAAATGAGCCGCTACTCGATCATCTCTACGACGAGTCAACGCCCCCGCGACACCCGATGCCGAACCGGTAACCATCCCGATGCAGGATGCCGTTCCGGCACCCGTGGCAGAAATGCCCGCCACTGAGATGGCGACGACGGTGATGCCGAGCTGCAACTGCTGCAACACGCCGTGCTGCACTAAGAAGAAGAAAGAAGCTGCGACGGCGGCGATGAAGGGAGCCTACAAGGGCGTCTTCTATGCCAATGACTTCAGCTACCTTAACGATCCTTGCTACGACGGTCCGTCATTCCTTGGCGATTCGCTGAAGGGTTTGATGGGCGGAAAGCTTGACATCGGTGGCGAAGCGCGGATGCGCTATCACAGTGAGAACAATCACCGCGGCCTCGGTTTGACGGGCAACGATGACAACTTCTTCCTGACCCGCTACCGCATGTTCGCCAACATGCGCGTCAACGACTACTTCCGCGTGTACGGCGAGTACCTGTACGCGGACTCGGGTGGCGAGACGTTCAACAACCGCCCCATCGAAGAGAACCGCGGCGAAATTCAGAACCTGTTCTTGGACACCCGTCTGACCGAAAGCCTCAGCTTTCGCGTCGGTCGCCAAGAGCTTCTGCTCGGTGCACAGCGTCTCGTGTCGCCGCTGGATTGGGCGAACACCCGACGAACCTTCGAAGGCTACCGCGGAACTTATCAGGGTGACGAGTGGACGGTCGACGGATGGTTCGTCAACCCGGTCAACCGCAACGCGGCTACCGAGAGCCGAATCGACGATGCAAACTTCGACGTCGACTTTTGGGGTGTCTACGGCTCCAAAGCCGGTACCCGCTTCGGTACGGTTGATACCTACTACATGGGCTTGAGCAACGAAGTCCTCAACTTCGATTACCACAACCTCGGAAGCCGTGTCGTTGGCTCCACCGATAACGGTTGGTTGTACGAGTACGAAGGTGCATACCAATTCGGTACCAACTCGGACGGAAGCAGCCATGATGCCTCGTTCCTAACCGGTGGTATCGGACGCAAGCTCAGCATCTGCACCGGATGCGGCGAGTGGAACCCGATCGTGTGGGCATGGTACGACTGGGCTTCGGGTGAAGAAGACCCGACCGCGGTTGCTCGTGGCGACAACGGCTTCGATCACTTCTTCCCGCTCGCTCACAAGTACAACGGCTTCATGGACCTCTTCGGTCGCCGTAACTTGCACGACATCAACTTCCAATTCATCACGCCGATCCTCGGCCCGAAGGTGAAGTTGCTGTTGTGGTACCACCACTTCTTCCTCGACCAAGCCACGACGCCATACAGCGTTGTGATGACTCCGTTCAACGCGGCAAATGTCGCGGGCGACCGCGAGTTGGGTCAGGAAATCGACGTCCTGTTCAACATCGCGATCAATCCCCGCAACAGCGCCTTGATCGGTTACTCGCACTTCAACGCGGGTGACTACTACGACACCACGGCTGGCGTCCCGACCAACGCCGATGCGGACTTCTTCTACTTCCAGATCCAAACCCGGTTCTAAGCGAAGTCCAGCGACAGAAAAGCGAAACCGCTCGCGTCAGAAATGCCGCGAGCGGTTTTTTCATGCGTGGATGTTGATCTTTGTGAGTGGCGACATCCTAAGGCGAATCAGATCACGAGGGGTGAATTGATCGTTCGAGAACAAACGCCCTAGAAGGCTTCAAGCCCCGCGGTGAGCGTGCGGCGAAGTTCGGCATAGTCGGGCTTCTTTTCCCACGGCAAACCCCCCGAGCAATAGTGCCAGAACGGGAAACCACCGTGATCGATTGTATCCCTCAAATGATCGACAAAGCTTGGATCGTCCCGCCCATCGGAACCGAATTCGAGGTCATCCATGTGGTGGACTCCGAGTTCAAAATGCGCGGTATCACAGTTTGAAAGCACGGGGCCCACGAGAAGCAACGTATTGTCGTAGTCAGGTTCTACGCCGTCAGTCCGAAGTTCATCGAGATGCTCGTTCCAAAGATCGATGCCGCTCTCGATGGAGCGAACAATGAGTGCCGGAT
>JBCBOT010000493.1:0-4794 GCA_039821165.1 Planctomycetota bacterium
TTGGATGATGTCGTAATCAAATCAATACCAGAGCCAGGGCTGGCTCTCAAATGAGCGCAATAATCAGGACGTTATCTTCCCAGACTGACCCATGGCCGAGTTCTTGCGCAAAGCACCAACTCAACTGCGTTCGGTGCCAAGATGCTAGCCCATGCTAGCCCCGATATTTCGTCAGTGACTGGATCGGTATTGGGGCGGCGACACGCGGTTAATAACCGTGATTGTCGTTGCCCTGCTAAGGGCTGCGGACTGTTTAGGAAAACCCTGAAATGGTCTATTTTAATTCTCCGATCACTTTCCCGAAGTCTTGTTCGAGGCGTTTGTGGCCAGGGATGTGGAGACGGTGGGAGTGGAGGCCGAGTTGGTGTAGTAGCGTTGCATGGATGTCGGTCAGTAGTGCGGATCTTCGACGGCGTGAAAACCGATCTCATCGGTGGCTCAATGGACGATGCCGCCGCGAATACCGCCGCCGGACATCCACACGCGGAAACCGAAAAGGCGATGATCGCGGCCGTTGGGGCCCTGCGAGCCTAGTGCGTTGCCAGGACACAATTTTGGGGAAAAGACTTTTTGCTTGGTTCGTGCCTTATCGATCGTGAATTGCCAATCGACACCACGTTGCTTGGCTGTGGTTTTTGCGCACCAAAATTCAATTTCCGATCGAAGCTTCTTGAGCGTTCCGATTCGTCGACCGCGAATACATTGACTCGTCAGGCAATTCAAATCACATGAGTGCAACGAGAGCGCAGCGGTGCCGAGACCAAAGCTGGCGTCGCTCCGCTGTCCCTGGTGACACCGGATGCCGACTGAAGAGTCGGTCACCAAATGGAGCAGTCACAAAAGCGCGCCGGTGCTCTACCGCAACAACCGTGACGCGACGTGCTTGACCCTGGAAAACCGTCGACGAATCAGGATTCATTTGACCGGCAAATGCCTGGTTTGCACAAACGGGACTCACCGTGCCGTACCGGCGCGTAAATCGCAAAAGCTGCCGTTTCGTTCTTAGTTGCCAGCCACAGCTGGCTCAAATTGGCAGTTTTTCAGCCCACCCTAACCGCGTGATACGCCGCGATTCGGGACAAGAAAAGCCGACGGCCGGATTTGAACCGGCGACCTGCGCATTACGAATGCGACGCTCTACCAGCTGAGCTACGTCGGCGATGTGCTGGAGTCCGCCCGGCAGTGAACCGGACATTTCCAGAGGCGAAGAAAGTACAAAACGCAGGCGGATCGCACCAGGGCTATCCCCGGACACTGGCGAACCCTCGGCGGAGACACGCTGTCATTCCGACGAGTTCGCCTCATTTGGCCCGCGAAAGTGGAAGTTTCTCCGCTTCCTCTCAAGCAATTTCAGCGATGAGCGTGCCACGCCTCGACAAAATGCGGATTTTTAGCTAAAAATTTTTCTTGCGGGGTACCCGAAGCGGGCGACCCCCGGAAATCGCCCCTTTTTCCCTACGGCCTACGGATTCCGATCCGTGACGTTGGACTCTCAAATTGCCTTGAATGGCAGGAGATTTGGACTCCATGAATGAAGTCGATTTGGAAGTTGTCGACTTGAAAGAGGTCATTCTTTCCAACAACTCGTTCGGCCCGAACGACGTTGTCGAAATCCGCCAGATGATCTCCGAAAACTACGGACACTTCGCCGAGCTGCGCGATGCGGTCCAAGAAATGCAAGAGGATTCTGCGCTCACGCCCGCCGGCAAAACCAAGATGGGCGTTTGCCAATTCTTGCTCGGGCGCTTCGCCGATGCACTCATCACATTGCGTGCCGCCGACGGGAGCGCGACCGCACTGTTCTACGGCGCACGGTCGCTGTTTGAACTGAAGCGGTTCGAGGAAGCCATCGAAACCTACGAGCAAGCTCAGAAGGCCGGCTACAACGAAGACCAATGCAAAATTTTCGTCGCCGAATCGCATCGCTACAGCGGGCGAATTGAAAAGGCGATGATGCTGCTCGACGACATCTTCGGCCCGGCAGAACAGACTGCCGAGTACATGTACCAACGAGCCGCGACGGTTGCATCGGTGGGTGGACGTCGCGACGAGGCGATCACGCTGTATCAGCGCGCAGTGCAGACAGACGAGAATCACGCCGGAGCCCTGTTCGGTCTGGCGTGGGAAAACGATCGGATGGGCAACGATGACGAAGCGCTCAAGCTTTATGAGCGGGCTGCCAAAGCGTTTCCATCCGGTGTCGGTGCCCTCGTGAATCTTGGATTGATCTACGAAGACCGCAACGAGTTCGACAAGGCACAAATGTGCTACAAGCGAATCCTCGAGGCGCACCCCGACGATCAGCGGACGCAGTTGTACATGAAGGACGCTTCGGCGAACGGCAACATGCTGTACGACGAAGAAATGCAGCGCCGCAACGATCGACTTGCACAGACGCTGAACATGCCCGTCGCAAACTTTGAACTCAGCGTTCGCAGCCGCAATTGCCTCGCCAAAATGGGCATCGAGACCATCGGCGACCTGACGCGGACGAGCGAAGGTGAATTGCTTTCGAGCAAGAACTTCGGCGAAACGAGCTTGATCGAGATTCGGGAGATGCTCACCGCGAAAGGACTCAAGCTCGGTCAGTTTGCACACGAAAAGAAGTCGCCCGATCCTCCCGTCGACACGAGCCACTTGTCGCCCGACGAACAGGCGATGCTTGAGCGTCCTATTTCGGATCTCAACCTCTCGGTTCGAGCCCGCAAGTGCATGGCACGGTTGCAACTGAACTCGATCGGTGAGTTGCTACGAAAAACCGGTGACGAGTTGCTTGAGTGCAAGAACTTTGGTGTGACGAGTTTGACCGAAGTCCGCGAGAAACTGACGGACCTCGGCTTGAAACTGCGTGGCGACTGATCCGGACGGGATGTCCTCGCGTTGTTTCGCTTCGAACTACACCGCTCTGACAACGATTCGCTCGCGCGGCGTGGCACATTCCACACGCCGCACGGGCCCGTTGCGACCCCGGGATTTATGCCTGTCGGGACCCAGGGTACCGTCAAAGGATTAACGATCGACCAAGTCGCGTCGACCGGCGCTGACATGATCTTGGGCAACACCTATCACCTTGGGCTTCGCCCAGGCCACGAGACGGTTCGTGCGCTCGGTGGCCTACACGCCATGTGTGGTTGGGAAGGCCCGATTCTCACCGACAGTGGCGGGTTCCAGGTCTTCAGTCTGCAAGACATCAACAAGATTGATGAGCAGAGCGTGATCTTTCGGAGTCATATCGACGGGGCAATCATCGATCTGACACCGGAACACTCGATCGAAATTCAAGAGTCGCTCGGAAGCGACGTCGCGATGGTGCTCGATCACGTGGTTGCGTTGCCCGCGCCGCAGGAAGAAGTGGAACTGGCGATGGAGCGAAGTGTCCGCTGGGCGCGACGCTGTCTCGAATACGCCAACCGGGACGATCAGGCCAAATTCGCCATCGTGCAAGGTGGACTGGACGTCGAACTCCGGGTCCAGTGCTCCCGCGAGTTAAGCAAAATGGATTTCGAGGGATTCGCCGTCGGTGGCTTGAGCGTGGGTGAAACACCAGACGAGATGTACCGGATCACCGCCGCCACCACGCCGGAGCTCCCGGTAAACAAGCCACGGTATCTGATGGGCGTCGGTCGTCCGATCGATCTGCTCGAAAGCGTGCTCCGAGGCATTGACCTTTTCGATTGCGTGATGCCGACACGGAACGGCCGCAACGGGTTCGCCTTCACGGATGCCGGGGCGATCAAAATCCGCAACGCCGTGCATCGAACCGACACACGTCCACTCGAAGAAGGCTGCCCCTGTCTTGCATGCCGGCATAGCCGCGGTTACCTGCGTCACTTGTTCAACGCGAAAGAAATGCTCGGGCCGACACTCCTTTCACTTCATAATCTCACCTATTATCAGCGACTGATGCGTGACGTTCGCGAGGCGATCGAGAACGATACACTGATGGAATTCGTTGCCGAGAAAAAACGCGGTTGGGGAATCCCGTGAGACAGATCATTGCGGTGGTACGACCACACCTCGCCGAGCGACTGCTCGAAACTCTCAAGCGTGCTCCGCTCGAAGCCATCACGGTGAGCGAAGTCAAAGGCTATGGGCGTCAGAAGAGCTATCTCGACGAGTACCAAGAGACCGAGTTCGCGGAAGCCTTCTTGCCGAAAGTCGAAATCACCATGTGGGTCGATGAGTCGCGCTACGAGGAAACGCTGGAGAAGGTTGTATCGGTCGCGCGGAGTGGTCGGATCGGTGACGGAAAAGTGTTCGCGTTACCAGTCGAAGTCTTCCAGTAGTAGCCGTTGTAGATCGACCGGAACACTGGGCAAGAAATTCAGGGAATCGTGCCCGACCACCTAGGCGCAACCCAGCGGATTGACGATAACAACGTCGCGGGATGGAGCAGCCCGGTAGCTCGCGAGGCTCATAACCTCGAGGTCGTCGGTTCGAATCCGGCTCCCGCAACTTCTCTGAGAGATTCAAGTCCTCTCAGTTCCGCAAATGACGAAAAGGTCGGCGTGTGCTCCACGTCGGCCTTTTTTCGTTTCCCGCCCGGCAATTACCGTAGTGGTCGACGCGAGACGTCCTTACCGGCGCTCTTCGTTTCTCAGCCACCGGTGATCACCTCGCCAGAGGTCCGATTCGCGTGAGCGCGCAAGCTGCTCTGGACTTTCGACTTGTTTAGACGTTAGGTGTCTGATCGGTATCGTCTGCCAGCGACAAAGTGGTGAACTGATGGGGATGTTGATCTATAAGCCGACACGGATGTTGATGCCGTATGCGCTCATACTGCTTTCGCTGTTC
>JBCBOT010000494.1:0-4779 GCA_039821165.1 Planctomycetota bacterium
CAAGACGCCAAGCCGACGGGGATAATCAGTAGGCTGATCACTTAGCACCCATCGCGCCAAAGTTGACAGTGCCTCAGACGTTCAGCATCAGAAACAGGGGGAGCTCTGAGCCGACGGGTTCTCAGCTCAGAGATCGCCAAACTGCTCCACGCTCTTACTTTTCTCCCACGCAATAGAGATGGGTGTTGGATCGCAGGAACAAACAACCATCGCTGATGGCAGGGGTTCCACCGAACCCGCTTTTGTCAAATGTCATATCGTTTGTCGCAAGCACCTTTAGCTCCGAACCTGCCTCGATGACGTGTACGGTTCCGCTGTTCGTCGCAATATAGATTTTGCCGTCAGCCGTGACTGGAGATGCGTAGTCATCGCCGCCGCCACCTCCCCGACCTCCACGTCCACCGAAACCGCCGCGACCACCGAAACCGCCGCGACCTCCGAAGCCACCGCCACCTTGTTCGCGATCACTTCCGCCAGCCGCAGCACTCGGCAGTCTGCCTTGGAAAACTTGTTTGCCAGTTTTCGCGTCGATGCACTCAACAATAGATCCACTGGCCGAGTAAAGGCGGCCATCGACCAAGACCGGTGTGGCGTACCGTGTACGAACTTGGCCTTCCCAAACGGTATTTTTCTCGGACACATCGCCTTTACCGTCGACGCGAACGGCATAGCCTTCTTCACCCGTTGCGTAAACGACTCCATCGTCCACGATCAGACTCACCTGCGCGTTTCGCGAATTCACTCCATTGGCGTACCAGGACAGTTTGCCGGTCGCGTTGTTCAACCCCCAGATTTCGCCGATCACCGAAATCGCAATTTCACTCCGATCACCATTCTTCACCAAGACGGGCGTCGTCCAGCATTCACCCAGCCCGTCAGCTTTCGCCCGATAGGCTTCCTCTCCTGTTTTCTTATTCAGCCAAACGATTGATAGTGATTCATCCGCGGCGTTCACGATCACGTGCTCATCGGTGACGATTGGACTCGCGGCCGATCCAAATCCTTTGAAACTTGGTTCGTGTCCGACGCTTTGGTTCCAGATCTCGTTGCCGTCCATGTCGTAAGCATAGACTCCCGATTTGCCAAAGAACGCGTAAACGTAAGTCCCGTCGCTAGCTGGTGTATTACTCGCGTATCCGTGAGTGGGAATCCCGGGTCCTTGCCATGGATCCTCAGGCATTTTGGCATCCACGGTTTTCTTCCATAGCAACTTTCCGGAGGTTCGGTCGACACACAGCAGGTGACGTTTGAGGTCTTCGATCTGGCCTTCTTCGTAACCGTAGCCAGAGTAGCTTGTTACAAAGACTCGATCTCCAACAACGATCGGGCTTGAAATACCCCGTCCAGGCAACTCGAGTTTCCACAACAGGTTTTTCTCGGCGCCAAATTCGACGGGTGCATCGGAGGTGCCGTGGCCCGAACCGTTGGGCCCTCGGAACCGAAGCCAATCACCTTGGGCGGAAGCCAAGCAAAGAAACGCACAGGCAAGCTGCGTGACAACATGAAATAAGTGGGACTTGAAATTCATTCCGAGAAACCTTTAGAGGAGTTTGCGTTGATAGAACTGCAGTATCAATTGTTGGTCTTGCTCGCCGTCCGCCGTCCCGGAACATTGACTAGCTGATTTGTCACACCACGGTTTGCGAGATACCTGCGAGATTTTACAGTGGTAAATCGCGAATCGAAAATTTCTTGGAACTCCATCCCCGTTGCATCTCGCGGTTGGGGCAACCTGTTTGCTCTCCAGACTCATTGGCTGCCTTTCCCAGCGCTGTCATCAAAATGGTCAAGGGAGTCCTTTGGATATCTTGTTGAATGAAACGCCTGTTCTATGAGTCTCGATCGACGGGACATGAAAACCGGGCGCGACTTCCCAGTGCCTACCGGTGTCGGCTTCACAACGCATTTTCGTGACGAAACCCTTCACCATCTGCGTGTTGTCGTATTGCATCGCTGTCTACAAGCGTTCGTGAAGAGTACTGACGTTTGCGTCGATCACCTCGACGATGAATCAGCCTGATTAACACCCGACAGTTTCGAAAGTTCTGGAAAAAAATGCGGATTGATTTGGAATTTCAAATGGGGGAACACCACGACAAGAGCCCTATGCATCGATCACAATACGGCGATGCCAAACCACGGAATTCCGCACGAATTGACGATTCGCCTTCGCGGCGGCGAAACGGAAGCCTTGGGCGAACTGTTTTCGCTTTGCCAAGAGCGATTGCGCCGACTAGTTCACTTTCGCTTGGATCCGCGACTCGTTCGGCGCGTCGACGTCGATGATGTCTTGCAAGACGCGTACCTTGACGCGGAAACTCGCTTGCCGCACTTTGCCACAACGGATGACGGTGCGTCGCCCTACGTTTGGTTGCGAATGGTGACGGTCCAGACACTTCAAGACACGCATCGCCGCCATTTGGGAACCAAAGCCCGCGATGCTTCACGTGAGCAACGGATGCCCGACACGTCAACTCATCAGACTTCGTTGAATTCGATGGCGCAATTGTTGGTCGGGCAGCTGACTTCGCCAAGCCAAGCTGTCCAGCGAGCAGAAGCCGTCGAACAGATCAACGCCGCATTGGAAAAAATGAATCCAATGGACCAAGAGATCTTGGCTCTGCGAAATTTTGAAGAGCTGTCCAACACGGAAGTTGCCGAGGTGCTGGGAATCGAAAACGGTACGGCGAGCAATCGGTACATTCGTGCGTTGAAACGATTGCAGCAAGTCATGGTCCAGTTTCCTGAATCGGGGAGAAGCTGGTGAGTGATGAGCTGGGTGAAAGCGATGGCCGCTCTCCCGTGGAGGTTCTTGCGGAAGAGTATCTGCGGCGTCGAGCGATGGGCGAGGACGTCAGCATCGAGAAGTACGCCGCCGCCCACCCGAAGCTGGCCGAAGACATTCGCGAGGTTTTCCCTGCCGTCGAAGCGATGAAATCCCTGTCGGCAGAGTGGAAACGAAAGGTTGTTCAGCCGCATCAAGAGGGGCCAGAGTTGCCATTCCAATTGGGCGACTACCGCTTGGAGCGAAAAGTCGGTCGCGGTGGGATGGGCATCGTCTACGAAGCAGTCCACACAAGCTTGCAGCGCCGGGTCGCCGTCAAAATCTTGCGTCTGCCATCGCTGCACTCTGAAAAGGATGTCCATCGGTTTCACCAAGAAGCGCAGGCCGCCGCAAAGTTGCATCACTCAAACATTGTTCCCGTGTTTGACTTTGGCGAGGCGAAGGGCTTTCACTACATCGCGATGCAGTTGATCCAAGGTGAAGGTCTAGACTCACTGATCGATCGGTTGGAAATTGCCGAGGGTTCATCCGAACGGACGCCTCGCAATGAACAGCGTGAGACTGCCAAAACAAGGGTGCAGTACAACACGTCGGAGTACTGGCAAACCGTAGCGGACATTGGAATTCAAGCAGCGAACGCACTCTACTATGCCCACTGCCAGGGGACCGTTCACCGCGACATCAAACCAGGAAACTTGCTCTTGGATGATGACGGTGTCGTTTGGGTCGCCGATTTTGGACTGGCGAGGCAGAGCGATCCAGGTCGGCGATCCGAAACGGGCACGCTTTCAGGAACGCTTCGCTATCTTGCGCCTGAACACTTCCACGGACGATGCGATGAACGGACGGATCAATACGGACTCGGATTGTCGCTTTACGAATTGGTGACGCTTCAACCGGTCGTCGCCGACAGTGGTAGCCATGCCGAAATCATGCGGCGAATCACCGAAGCGAAAGTCCCGCCACCGCGACAACTGAACACGCGCATTCCGCTGGACCTTGAGACAATCATCCTAAAGTGCATTTCACCGGGCGCGGGGGATCGCTACGTCGACTGCAACGCGGTCGCCGAGGACCTGCAGCGTTATGTCGACGGGATTCCGATTGAGGCCAGACCCGTGTCGCGAGTCGAAAGACTGTGGCGTTGGGCGAAACGTTACCCCGCGCTTGCTGCGACATCCGCGGCTTCCGCGGCCTTGCTGTTGCTGGTTGCCGTGGTGGCAACGCTGGGTTATCGCGCCGAGTTCAGGCAGCGCCAACGCGCCGAGACCACGTCGGCGTACGCACGAGATGCATTGGACACGGTGTTTGATAGCTACTTGGTTGCTTCGACATCGGAACTGGGCATCGGCGATCATTCGACACCTGTCTTGTCGCAAGAAACGGCACAAATGCTGGAGCGATTGCTGCCGATCTTCGATCAGCTCGCTGAACTCGATGACCAGTCTCCTGAGATGCGATCGCGGGCGACGGAAGCACGGCGGCGCGTCGGCGATATCCAACAACAATTGGGCCAGTTTGAACATGCGATCGCCTCCTATCAACGAGCCGCGTCGGAATACAAAGTCTCCGAAACGCTTTCCGGTAGCGTCCGTGCCTTGAAGCTTTCCAATGTATTCAACGAGATCGGCAGATGCCAAATTAAGCTCGGGAAGACACAAGAGTCACGCGAGTCCCACGCAACCGCGCTTCGGCAATTGCAACCGTTTGTAGACCAGGAAGAGCTGGAAGTTGTTTGGCAACTGGCGCGGACGCACTTCTTGCTAACACGACGACTCCGCCCAGGGGAGAGTCCGTATGAGGAACAACTTGGTGCTCCACGACGCCCGGATCTGCCGCCACCGGATGGCTCACGCCCCCGTCGACCGAAGCCACATACGGAGTTTTTCGGGTCGAGCCGTCCACCCCGTGGTGGCCCGCGTCATGAAGCGCGTGATTTCGATCGCTCGCATCTCAACGAGGCAATCCGACTGATCGAATCGCTGGAGCCCGAT
>JBCBOT010000495.1:0-4719 GCA_039821165.1 Planctomycetota bacterium
TGATACAGTTCTTTGTCTTGCAAGGCGATTCTCCTTTGCGGAGAATTCTACCGAACCCACGAACTTCCCGGATGGACCAGTTTTTCTGATCAGTGGATTGCCTGAAACACTGGCGAGGCCACCAGCAGCGGCACGTTGCATCAAGACGTTTCGATCGTTGCCCAGGGCCCCAAGAGCCCACTTCACCCAATGGCTATTCCGCTCGGTGGATAGCAGTCGAGAAACAATTTGCATCTCGAAGCTATATACATTGCATTGCATTTTCTGTGCAGTTTCAAACAATGCGTCACCAACATCCTGCCTGTCAGCATAAGGAAATAGTGCTGTTGCCGCCGACCGGACAACACCCGCATCCTTCGTGTTTAGCAGTCGTAAACAAATCGGTATGTGGGCTTCACGCAATCCACCTTTAGCCAGGCCATCAATCGCAAACTCCTGAATATCAGGTATCTCGTGATCGACCAAATACAATAATAGTTCTTGAACTTCCCTATTTTCGCGATGAGAAGAAATGCCTCGAATCAAGAAACACCTAAACACTTCATCTTCGTTTTCGTCTACTATACGTGAAATCAAGAACTTGCGGATCTCAGGGTTGCCTGCAAAGGTTGAAACGGCTTGGACTACCTTTCCTCTTGCATGCCACTCAAATCTGTTCTTGTCTTTCATTGTCAGGCGATGCCGAAGCCTAGTTGGCACTCCCGATGCTGCAAAGCATCGGGAAATTCCAGATGCAGCGACGGCTGCAATTTCGTCATGATTAGGTCCACATAAAAACAGTGCTTCGCACATGTGGCTTATCACCGCCTCACTGTTTCCTTGTCCGACTAGACCTCGATCAAGCGAGAGCGTGACTTAGGAAAACAGAAGAAACTCGAAAACCCTCGGCGTTTTGCAGGTGTATTGGAGGTTACCAAGACTTCAAGACACTCACTCAACGGAGGGTTTCGAGTGAACGCCAAAGTACGTCAGCAACTGCAGAAACGCAAACGCAAACTGCTACGCCGAATTTCAGTTCAGCGGGGGAAGTGGCAGTCTCCCATGATTCGCCCGACCAATACGAACATGGAGCTTGCCGAGAAGCAGCACGCGGTCGCTTGCGGTGGACTCGCGGCAATCATGCAGCTCATCAAAACGCTCCGGCTGCGCGACGAGCTCAACCGCGCGGCAAGTGTGCTCAAGCTTCACCTGCCCTATGACGAAGCTGACCACATCTTCAATATTGCGTTCAACTTGCTTGCAGGTGGGACATGCCTCGATCACATCGAACACCGACGCAACGATGAAGCCTATCTCGATGCACTTGGAGCAGAACGCATTCCCGACCCAACCACTGCTGGCGACTTCTGTCGGCGATTCAGCCACATACAGCTGATTGAGGTCATGCAAGCGATCAACCGCGTCCGCCAAACCGTATGGAAACAACAGGAAGACCGTTTCTTCGATTGCGCGACGATCGAAGCGGACGGCACGATCGTGGAAACTGCCGCGGAGAAGAAGCAGGGCATCGGCATCAGCTACAAGGGAAAGTGGGGCTATCATCCGCTGGTTGTCACGCTCGCCGAAACCCAGGAACTGCTTTACATCCACAATCGCCCTGGCAATCAAGTCAGCGAACAAGACTCGGCGTTCTTCTACGATCTTGCGATCGAGCAATGTAAGAAGGCGGGCTTCCGAAAGATCGTTCTTCGCGGCGACACGGCATTCTCTTCCACCGAACAATTGGATCGCTGGGATGAGTCGGGAGTGAAGTTCGTGCTTGGTTACTCGGCCTACCCGAATCTTTGCAAGATCGCCGATTCCTTGCCGAAAAACGCATGGAAGCGACTGGATCGGTCTTCGGAAACGGCGCCGGACTACACGGCGCGGGCCAAACGCCCGAAAGTCAAAGAAGCCATCGTGATCACAAATGGCTACAAGAACAGACGGCTCTGCGGTGAGAGCTACGCTGAGTTCGGGTATTGCCCCACGGCGTGCGAGAAGTCGTACCGGATGGTTGTCGTTCGGAAAGACATCGAGGTGACCAGCGGGCAGCAACTACTGTTCTCCGAAGAAAAGTACTTCTTCTACATCAGCAACGAACCTGCAGACGAGGTGCCCGCTCGCGAAGTGATACGTGCGAGCAACAAACGTTGCGACCAAGAGAACACGATCAGCCAGCTCAAGGCCAGCGGCGCACTGAATGCTCCCCTGGACAACCTCGAGAGCAATCTCGCGTACATGGTGTTCGCGTCGTTGGCTTGGACACTGAAAATGTGGAGCGGCATGCTGATCGAGGTGAAAGGGAACGAATGTCAGCGACGAGCCCGCCGCGAAGCACGCCACCGCATCATGCGGATGGAATTCTGGACCTACTTGAACTCGCTAATGCTCATCCCTGCTCAGGTCATCCGCTCCTCACGTCGTCGCATCTTTCGACTCTTAACGTATCGACCGAGCGTGGACCTGCTGATGACACTGCACGCTCACGTTCGCAGACCGTTGCGTTGTTGACGAACCACCCTCGAAGCCGAAGTCAGGATGCTTCGGTCCGCCGCAACGCCTAACCAAAAAGCACCGAACCATGCGAACAACCACAACGAGTAAACGACAAGCCGTGCCACCGGTCTGCCCCGAGTTAGCGGCGCAAACACTTCAAAACCTCAATCTAACGTCGCTTGATTGAGGACTAGAGCACGTTCGGCAGTCAACGATCCAGCCCTCAATCTCCTAAGCCAACGAATCAGCGCCGCCTGAAGCGATTCAGGAAACTCGACAGCGTCTGTTATGGGAATCAGGCCATGGATCATGATGTCTAGGCCGGTTCTTCCTTGCTTCCTGAGGTACCGGCAAACTTCGTTGATCACACTTTGCACAAGTGAAAATGGCGACGAAATTTCTTCTTGTGGCAATTTTTTCTTGTAAGCTTTCGAAAAGCAGATAAAACGAATCGAAAAGAAAAGATTTCGGTGCAAGTGACGATCTAGCGCATGCTGATTCTCATGAACAGCCAAGAGCACTAGCTCTACTCTTCGAGTTGCCTCTTTCGCATCAATCTTGTATGTGTCGGTACGTTCTTTCCGCACGCAAAGGCACATCCCGAGAAAATCCCAGACAATTTGCCAAGACGGCGAATCCCAGTGCCATTCGACGGCTGCGAGCACCGTTTCAAAGTTAGTCTGTGAGTCCAAGTAGGAAGCAGCTAGATACTCTTGGATCGTCAGATGAGGAAACTCAAATTCGCCACCGAAGTCACCCACATTTGAAAGGAAACCACCGTTCCCACGGTTCGATTCGCATCGATTCGCCGGTGCCAGCAGTTCTCGCCATTGCTCGATAGACAGCTGCGAGCGAAACCCATCAGGCTGGCCTAGCAACGTGCCCTCCGAAGGAGACTTTAACCAGTCATTGACCACACTTGAAACTTCCGAAAGACCGAAGTAGCGACGATCGGAAAGAAGAAAACGATATGCTGCGAAAGCCACTAGCCACCGCAGGCAGCCAACCTGATCCAAGTTGAGAGGTGTGTACTGTTCTTGGTCAGCACGATGGATTCCGCGTAGCAGTTCCTCTACAACTGACTCATACAGCGTCACGCGTGTGACATTTGACAAGTCAAAACGTCCCGTTGAACTTCTGATCTTCGAAACGTACCGACATGCAAGAGCCAACACCACCGGTACCCTAACTGGACCTGACAAGTGCTGTGAAGAAAGCAATTGATCAGCAAGCTGTTCGGCTAACTCATCGTTCCGAAAATACCTTGTTGCGAACTCACGTACCTGATCAGGAGCGAATGGGGCAAGCTCTACAATTTGGTCAGAGCCATCTAGAGTACTCGGCTCCCAGGGCACTTCTGGCGCATTGAGCTTGCGAGATGTGATGAGCAGCTTGGGAAGCCCCGTTGTTTGTTGTACCCATGACCGAAAACAACTGTCTAGCAGGATAATCTCTTCCATCCTGATCTCGTCCCAGCTATCAAGCAACACGATACTTTCTCGACGCTGCATTGATTTGATAAGTGCATTGCGCAAGGGATCTGAATCTATTCCGTACTGGTCGAGAATAGTGTCGACAACCGAATGGGAAAACGCCGCTGCTTTGACATTGGTCGCGCTATCAACAGCTAGTGCTTCATTGGCCCTTTTCTTTTCGAGATGTTTTGCAACTCTCGGCAATTGCACGCTAAAAGGGAGTCCCTTCAGCTCTCCATTTCCGTCTAACGTGCTCTTCGCATCTTGCGCAGCCGAGAGAGCTTCGTGCCGGATTAGCCAAGTTTTGCCGAATCCAGGATCGCCAAGAACGAGACAACGTCGAACGCCCTTGAAGAAAATGTCCCAGTCACAAAGGGTATCTGTGGAATCAAACCTTGGATCTGAACGGGAGTTGTATCGAGCTTGCTCTTCCGCCAATGCCAGCAAATCCTCTCGCTTGAGCGGATCGTTTCGGATTGTCACACGTGTCCGTACATCAGGCAGTCTTTGTGGCGCATCTCCAGTGAAAAGATATTGATTTGTGCGAGACGACACATCAATTATTGCGTCGAGATAGCAACCAATTGCTTCTGCTATTAATGCAGGTTCAGTATTTTGTTCTACACTTTTCGATTCGACATATGGAAGAGCTCGGCCGAGTGGCCTGAGCTCTGCCCGAAGCAAACTCACTAGTGCCGCGGGAACGAATTGGTCTTGCTTGAAATCTGCAAAGCGTGGAGGCTGTTTTGTTTCACCAATTTCACGG
>JBCBOT010000496.1:0-4719 GCA_039821165.1 Planctomycetota bacterium
GTTTTAGATTGATCGACACCAGATCAACCTAAAACGTTATCAGTCGGGCAAGCCGGTGTTCAATCGAGTCGACAAGCGGCTTGGTTTTCCGCACCCCTCCGCGGTCTATCGTCCGGGTTGAGTTTGGAGTCATCTCGTGAGCAGCAGCAACCGTCCTCCCGGCAAGTCCGACGCGGCGGTGTATCGTGGCACCCAACCCGTGGGCCCGCTGCGTCTGCCTCGCAAAGAAAAACACGACTTCATCGTCGAGTTCAACCGAATCTACGGGGATGCGGGGTTGAAGATCGATTCCGAAGATTGCGATCGGTTGCAAGATCGTGAAGAGATCTAGGCATTGTCCCGAAGATGTTGAACGTGACACCGGACGGCTCGCGCCGTTCTGCTAACCGTTTTAGCGGCAAGGCGCTAGCCGCCGGTTGCCCAGAAGAACCCGTGGCTAGCGCCTCGCGGCTCACCAAAACGCAGTTCTCGACGTTGTGCAGCATTCAAGGGACGGGGTTTCAAGGAATGGTGGCACTGGACCGCTCGCGCCGCTCCGCTAAAACGGTTAGTGGCAAGGCGCTAGCCGCCGGTTGCCCCAGAAAAGCCGCGGCTAGCGCCTCGCGGCTCACCAAAACGCAGGTTTCGACGTTGTGCAGCATTCAAGGGACGGGACTTCAAGGGATGGTGGCACCGGGCGGCTCGCCCCCTACCGCTAACAGGTTTAGCGGTAGGGGGCGCAAGCGTTTCGGTGCGTCAAACCGAAAACGGAATTGGAACGAAGCACGCTGGTACGTTGTCAATACTCGTTGTCCGCTGTGGCCTTGCCACCCTCGGGTTGGCAGATCGAGGTCACTTCAGCAAAGCGGACCGAATCGGTGTGTACAATTCGGGCTGCCAAGTTTCGCGATCGTTTATTGGAGTCGTCATGTCGTCTTTGAAACGTCTCTTCCTCAGCGCCGGCGCGCTGCTGGTTCTATGGGGTTCTCATGTGATGGGTCAGGAAGAGAGTTCGGTGCAGCCGGTGGTGATTTCGACATGGCAGCACGGGCTAGCGGCCAATAAGGCTGCTTGGAAGGTGCTGTCCCAAGGCGGCCGGGCGCTCGACGCGGTTGAGATGGGGGTTCGCGAGAGCGAATCGGATCCTGCTGTTTCCAGTGTCGGTCTTGGGGGGCTCCCGGATGCATCGGGCACCGTCACGCTCGATGCATGCATCATGGATGAGAATGGTGATTGCGGCGCTGTCGCGTGTCTTCGCGATATCGAGAACCCGATCTCGGTCGCCCGCATGGTGATGGAAAAGACACCCCACGTGATGCTGGTTGGAGAAGGCGCCAAGCAGTTTGCACTTGAAAACGGGATGAAGGAAAAAGAGTTGCTCACTCCCAAGGCCAAGGTGGAGTGGGACAAATGGAAGGCCAAACATCCCGACGCGATCAAGCACTGGGAGATCAACGTCGAAAATCACGACACGATCGGGATGGTCGCGATCGATGCGAAAGGAAATCTCTCGGGCGCCTGCACGACGAGCGGATTGGCTTGGAAGTTACCGGGCCGAGTCGGGGATTCACCGATCATCGGTGCCGGATTGTACGTCGACAACGAAGTCGGTGCGGCGAGTGCCACCGGCGTCGGTGAAGCTGTGATTCGGGCGGTGGGCTGTTTTCTTGTGGTCGAGTTGATGCGACAGGGCAACTCACCGGAGGATGCGTGTCGATTGGCTGTCGAACGAGTGATTGCCAAAAATCCCGATTGGCGCGAGTTCCAAGTCGGCTTCATTGCCATTGATAAGAAGGGGCGCGTCGGTGGCTACTGTATCCAACCCGGATTCGACTACGCCGTCCATGATCAAAACGGCAATCGAATGGTTAAAGCGAAGAGTCGCCTCAGCGAATGAGCGTGCTGCTCGAAGTCTGTGTCGATTCGTTCGCTTCGGTCAAAGCGGCACGCGCCGGCGGTGCTGATCGATTGGAAGTCTGTGGTCCACTCGCGACCGGCGGGACAACTCCGAGCCGTGGATTCGTCGAGTATTGCGTCGAAGCAAGTGGGTTGCCGGTGATGTTGATGATTCGTCCTCACAATGGTGACTTTCATTACGACGATGACGATGTCGCGATCATGCGGCGAGACATTACGATCGCCAAGGAGATCGGCGTGACGGGGGTCGTCTTCGGCGCACTTCGCAAAGATGGTGCAATTGACGAGGCTGTGTGCGAATCACTCCTGAACGCCGCCGGTGATTTGCAGACCACGTTTCATCGCGCGTTCGATGTTACCCCGCAACCGCTCGACGCTTTCGAGCAGATTCAGCGTTTGGGGTTTTCGCGTGTCCTTACGTCGGGACAACAGGCTTCCGCGATCGACGGTTCGGCGCTGTTGCGTGAGTTGGTAAAGAGGTCATCCAAGACACGTGTCCTGGCAGGTGCAGGGATCGGAGCGTCCAACGTCAGACGGCTCGTCGAGGAAACGGGACTGTCAGAGGTCCACGCGAGCGCGAGTCGCGCAGTCACGGACGCCAAGCCAACGGACAACGCCGTCTCGTTCGGCGAGGGACGAAGGGTCACCGATCCAGATCTCGTCCGCTCACTGAAAGCGGAGTTGGCTCGCATTTGTCATTGAACTCTCGAGAAGAGATTGTGGGGAACCACGGAACTCACCCATACATACGAAGGTAGTTGAGGGCACTGGTTCGAAAATTCCTGGTATTCCCGCCGGCGGGCGCGCCCTGTCGTAGACTACGGGGAGCCTCGCCGGCAGTTACGACATCTTTTTCTTCAGGAGAATTCAATCCGACCATGGGTCGAACCCGAAACGACGATCACCACGTTCTCAACGCCGATCGTCTCATTAAAACCATTGATTTGCTTTCGAAGCGAATCTACGAACGATTCCCGGAGTCGGGATTGTTCCATGTTTGTCGAAGACTGCACGAAATCGCTTCGCATGCGAGTCATCGATCTTCACAAATCCGCCGGCCGCTCTGGTCCGTCCGATTTTTTGCCTTGTTGGCTGTCACGTTGATCCTCGTGGCATCGGTGGTTCCGTTGGCGATGCTGGACTACGAGGCTGAATTGAAAGCCGAGAGCTTCGTTCAGGTTCTCGATTCAGGAATCAACGTGATCCTGATCATCGGGGCCGCGATCCTGTTTTTGTTCACGCTGGAGTCTCGCATCAAACGGCGTCGCGCGTTGAGTGCGATTCACGAGTTACGCTCGATCGCTCATATCATTGACATGCACCAGTTGACGAAGGATCCGGAACGGCTGCGGGCAAGCCGTAAGAAAACGGCGTCTTCACCGGAGCTGAAAATGACGCCCTTCGAGCTGGGGCGTTACCTCGACTACTGCAGCGAAGGCCTTTCATTGACGGCCAAACTTGCCACGCTCTATGTGCAACACTTCGATGATGCCGTCGCGGTTGCTTCCTCGAACGAGATCGAGCAACTCACGACCGGACTGTCGCGTAAGATCTGGCAAAAGATCGTGATCCTGAAAGACACGGATTTCGATCAGGAAGAGCCAGAGCCCGCGACAAAAGTCGCATCCGATCGCGCCGCCCTCTACGAAAGCCCGCAACAACTTGAAGGCGATCAAAAGGGATAGGGGGCTGTGGTGTCCTAGATGGCGAGGGGACCGTGTTTCGAATGCGTCGAAAACGTGCGCGTCCAGGCCGGAGGCCGAAACATGACGTGCCGGTGGCGTCAGCCACCGGTATGAAATTGAGCGATAGCGAGCCCAGCGGGCGACACATTAGTCCCAAAGGTACTTGTCGTCGTACACAACCTCATTTCGCTTGAGCATTGCAAGATACTCAGACTTGAAATCTCGTTTCTTGTGGTGCTCAATCTGGTTGGCGATATACCGAACCACATCGGCTTGTTGTGAGCGGCTTACGGTAAATGCTCCAAAACCATCCTGCCATGCGAAGCGTTGTGTCTTGAAAGCAGTTTCATTGAGGTGCTTGCTGGAGTTCGCTTTCACTTTCCCAACAAAATCGGAGACTGCCGTCTTTGCGGGAATGTTCACGAGTAGATGGGCGTGATCAAAATAGCCACCGACCTTGACCGCATGGCCGCCCAAGTTCGCACAAATGCCGGCGATGTAAGCCCACGTGTTTTGGCGAAGGTCGTCATCGCTTAGGAATGGACGTCGTCCCTTTGTACTGAAGACAATGTGGTAGAGTAGGTGCTGGTGGGTTGCCATCGTAAACCCTGGATTTTTTGTGTCGCCCGCTGGGCTGTGTTCCTATGTCGACGATAACCGGTGGCTTACGCCACCGGCAGTTCGTGTTCCGGCCTCCGGCCTGAGCCGCCGCCAGCTGGCGGTTGGTTTTTCGCAAGGGGCGTAGTGTTCCTGGAATCCTCGCTCGTGTGTCGCCCGCTGGGCTGTGTTCCTATCTCGACGACAACCGGTGGCTCACGCCACCGGCAGTTCGTGTTCCGGCCACCGGCCTGAGCGGCCGCCAGCTGGCGGCGGTTGGTTTTCGCACGGGGCATAGTGTTCCCGGAAACCTCACTCGTGTGTCGCCCGCTGGGCTGTGTTCTATGGCGACGACTGCCGGTGGCTCACGCCACCGGCAGTCCTTGTTTCGGCCTCCGGCCTGAGCTGCCGCCAGCTGGCGGCGGTTGGTTTCTCGCACGGGCATAGTGTTCCCGGAAACCTCACTCGTGTGTCGCCCGCTGGGCTGTGTTCTATGGCGACGACAACCGGTGGCTCACGCCACCGGCAGTCCTTGTTCCGG
>JBCBOT010000497.1:0-4706 GCA_039821165.1 Planctomycetota bacterium
ACTGATCCACTTGGACAATGTCGATCAACTCGTTGTCATACAGGGCCTCGAGTCGATCGCGGGTCCGTAGCTGCAGTCTCAGGTTGTCTTCCGTGTTTCGGATTTGCTGTGCCTGCTGGAGCAACCCCAGGTAGCCGTTGACGCCGCCGAATCCGGAGAACGATTGCAAGATGGTGTCCGGGCCGCCACGTTCGGGGCCGCTCACCCCGAGTTCGCCGATCACGACTTGCGTGAAGAAGCCTTGCTTGAATTGTGAGTATGCCCGCAAGTTCGCCAACAGGCGGCGTTCGCTCAGTGTGAGTTGCTCCAATGCGATGTGTCGACCACCGTTCCGAAGTAAGGGCTGTACGAACGAAAAGTTTGCAATGGAACTCGCAAGGCTGACATCGCCGCCGGTAAACTCCAACGCAAATGTGTTGGCGAATCCCACCAGCACTTCTCCAGCCGTCGCAAGCCGTCGAGTCGCTTGCAAGTCACTCGTGATGTTGAGACGATTGCTCTCGGGAACGTCAAAGGGGCCCGTGATGACGTAACCGGTCCCAGGTAGAAATCCGATCGTCGGTGGCGCGAGATTACCCTGGTGCTGATAGTTGGCCGCGTTGCCACCAAAGAACTGCGTGTCCAATCGAAAACGTTCGCCCGTCACATCGAGAGACGACAAGAACAGCGTCTCCAGCGAGCGTTGGTGAGTGGGGGAATGGACGTACGCCAAGCGAATGGCTGAGTCGACGTCGAGCTTGACCGCACCGTCATCCGAGAGTTCGCTGTACTCCGCGAGTCGAATGCGCCATTGAGGGTTTTCGAGACTGGAGCGTACGCCGTAGTCACTCCAGTGTTTCCAACCCTTCATGCCATCGACACAGTGCATGTAGCGATGGGCGGTTGGATCGTCCGCCGGCATCGGCGAACAGTCTGGGTGGTACGGGTCGAAGTACCGACTGCGAGGATCCATGTCGATCCCGACATCGGCCTGAGCCCAGCGCGGATCACCGTTGCGTTCGGCAATGGTGCAGTACGCCTCCTGGTCCGCATTGATTCGGTGCTGCGTCGGGGAGCAACCGACGGAGACCAGTCCAGCTAAGACGAAGAAGAGAGCGGCCACTCGGCATCGCCGAGGGTCCTGCGAGTGAGCGGAGAAACTGCTAGCTCTTTCCATCGCACGGCAAACCGCAGGTGCGCTCCCTCAAATTCCAGGCTCCTTCCTTCGGAGTTATCGTAAGTCTGCCGCCTGGACCTGAGCGTTTGTGACGCTGCCGAGCCGGAATGACCCAAAAAATCAAATCCGTTGACAGGACGATCAAGCGGGTGAACCGACGAAGCGAACGACCACGCTGATCGAGCCGGCAACCGTGACACGACGCCGCGGACGCTTTGCATTACATTGGAGGGAATCCCCTCTCGTCAGCGTTTTCGACTTCGATGCAAATTCCCAATCAGCAAGACCGACAGTTTACGGGCGCGAACATGACGCCGATGATCGACGTGGTGTTCTTGCTGATCATCTTCTTTCTGGTCTCGAGTCACCTCGCCCGGCAAGAAACACGATTGCCGGTGGAGTTGCCAACCGCCAAGACGCACCAACCACTGAACGTGGAGCCCGTGTCACTCACGATCACGGTGGATCGAGAACAACGGTTGCTAGTCGGTGGTAAGACGGTCGAATCGAAAATGCTCCAGGGGATCTTCCGCGACGTGCTCGCAAAAGACGGAGACGCCGCGTCACTACGAATCCGGACGGACGGTGTCGTCCCGTATCGCTGTGTCGAGCCGATCCTCAAGGCGGCGGCGAAATCGGGATTGCTGGACATCAAGCTGGCGGTCAAGGAGTAGCGAACGTGCGATTGCCCCGGAGTCGGTCGAGCAGCGAACTGGAGGTCAAGATGACGCCGATGATCGACGTCGTCTTTCTGCTTTTGGTGTTCTTTGTCTGGACGAGCAGCTTTGAAACGCCTGAGTATGATTTGCTCAGCTCGGTGGCCGAGACTCCGGCGGGCGGGAGTGTTGAAAACACCGACACGCCCCCACCGGTAGAATCCTTCGATGAAATCGTCATCAAGCTCTTGATTCGAGACGGGCTTCCCGTCATCGAGATGTCCTCGGCCCGATTGGCTTCGGTCGACGACGTTCGCGATCGAATCCGCGAGATTGTTGCGCTCGGCGTTCAGCCTCCGGTCATCATCGACCCCGAGCCTGAGGTGGAGATGAACGTTGCGGTCTCGGTTTTCGACGCGGCGCGTGAGGGCGGCGCGGATCGAGTCCTTTACGCGATCGAGTGAGGCTTCAGACTCGGTCCTGCCGCATCCGATTTTGCGCGACTGGCGTGTTGCAACATTGCGTCCTGACACTGGAGCAAGGTGTCGACTACGTCGGCTGCCCATTGTTGACCACGCCCTTCGACGAAGATCTTTTGGACGCGTTGGAGTTCCATCCCGGGTCGGTAGGGCCGATCGCTGATCATCGCATCGAAGGCATCGGCCACCGCCATGATCTGGGCGTCACGCGGAATATCGGCGCCGACCAACCCGTCGGGGTAGCCGCGCCCGTCCCAAGATTCATGATGGTGTCGAACGGCGGGCAAGATCGTTTGGAAAAAGTCGATGCTCCGGAGAATCTCGTAACCGAGAATCGGGTGCTGTTTGACTTGATCGAATTCCTCGTCCGTTAAGCGGCCCGGCTTCCGTAAAACGGAGTCGTCGATGCCGATCTTGCCAATATCGTGCAAGATGCCTCCCATGCGAATGTTCATGAGTTGCTTCTTGTCGTAGCCGAGACGCTGTGCAAGATGACAGGAGAGTTCCGCGACGCGGTTACTATGACCGCAGGTATAGGAATCTTTTGCGTCCAAGGCGGAAGCAAGAGACTGGATCATCGTTTCGCATACCGACTGAAGCTGCAGGTATTGACGTTGATTCACGAGGTGAACGGCCAACATCAATGCGGTCGACAACATCATGTCGGCTTCAACCGTGCCGAACTCAGCCGCCTCCGACGACCGAATCGCGATCATGCGTCCAAGGTCCACGCCAGGCCGCCGCACGGGCACCACTGCGACGTGCAGGGTTTGGCCGTGCAGACGGAGATCATTGACCAGGACGGTCTCGTGCGAGTGTGCGTTTTGAACTGCCAGCCGAGCCGTTTCGGCGACCAACGCCAGTTGGACCCGTGAAAGCCTATTGCCGACACACTCAAAGATATCGACGCCGCGCTGGTCCGGATGCGTCGAATCAGGAAAGATCTCGAGAGCGAGCGTATCCGCATAGATGCACGGAGCGAGTTCTTCTACCAACAATCGAGCCACGTCCGTGGGATCTTCTCCGAGCGTGAGTGTTCCCGTAAATCGTTGGTTCAGTCCGTGGATTAGTGATAACTCTTCGAAGCGAGACGCGAGTGCCGAAGTCAATTGATCGACTTCGCTTAGCAGGTGCTCGACATCCGCGGATCCCGTGTGCGTTTCAGGGACCGTTGGCATTGGACTAGACTGTGGGATCGGCGGAGTCATCGTGGCGGGTGCTTCGAGCAGATCGGTGGTGATGTCCCGGCCCGCACCAAAACTTAAGGCAGGCCCGAACGCCATGACGCAAGAACGACAATCGACGAAAGATCGCCCCCATGGTCGGTGAGGAACATGACGATCATGCGACCATTGAGGACGCGTCCCCCTCTGGCGCAGTCGCCCCGAGCCCGCGACGCCGACAGACACTCGGGCGAAAGGTTGCCTTCGCCGCATTCACGACCGCCGCATTCTTTCTCTGCCTCGAGGGTGCACTGCGGATCCTCCTCCCATCGCCGGGCCACGCGATGGAAGACCCATTCGTCGGTTTCGACGGCTCGTCACCGGTGTTCACGATCTCACATGAGGACGGCGAACAGATCGCCAAAACGTCCGACGCGAAACGGGTTTGGTTCAATCACCAGCAATTCCCAGTCAAAAAGAGTCCCGACACGATCCGCATCGTGTGCCTTGGAGGTTCGACCACGTTTGGGCGTCCTTTCGGCGACCGGACGTCCTTCGCCGGATGGTTGCGAGGGTTACTGCCACGTCTAGCACCGGATCAACGATGGGAAGTCATCAACGCGGGAGGCGTCAGCTACGCCAGCTATCGCGTGGTGCGGGTGATGGAGGAGTTGGCGGCTTATGACGTGGATGTGTTTGTTGTCTACACAGGACAAAACGAGTTCCTGGAATGGCGGACCTACGGTGATCCCAAAGAGCAAGACTCATCCGTCGGTCGTTTAGCACATACGTTCGTTCGTCAGACACGTCTTGGCGGACTGATTCGGTCGGTCGTTCAGAACAATTCAGCGGGAGCGGCACAAGCCGACGCGAGCGATTCCAGGTATCGATTGCCTGATGAAGTCGACGAGATGTTGAACCACAGTATTGGGCCCAAAAACTATCGACGTGATCACCAATGGTCGGACAGCGTCGTCAAGCACTTTGAATCGAACCTCGAGCGAATGTGCGCGTTGTCGCGCGATGCGGGAGCGCGTTTGGTGTTTGTTTCGCCGATTTCGAAGCTGCGTGATTGTGCTCCCTTCAAGTCTGAATTCGCGGATCATCACGACGAAGCAACCCGTGCTCAACTTGAAGGAGAACTCGAGCGAGCCGTGACGCTTGCACGGGCGGGAGAGCATGGCGAAGCCCTTCCGGTCCTGGATGGCATTTTGGAACAGGACAACGAACACGCCGGTGTGCATTTTTTGCG
>JBCBOT010000498.1:0-4672 GCA_039821165.1 Planctomycetota bacterium
CTTTCAATGTCGCAACAACGTCGAGATCTGCGTTTTGGTGAACCGCAACACCCGAGCGGCGGTTTTGACCGCTGGCGTTCTGCCGCTCACCATTTTGGGACACTCCCTAGGATTGCTGAGCGTAGGCATTTTGCATTTTCACGGCGCGAACGCTCTCTTGAATCTTTGGAAACAGCCGCTGAAATGAATCGACTGTCGCCTTTTCGAGTTGGGCCAACTTTGGGAGCAGACCCTTGAGCAGATCGACGGTTTGGTCGGTGGGCTCGCGAAGACTCTGTGGCAACTTTGAATTCGTTTGTTGGTAGGCCTCGCGGAGTGGACCAAGCTGATGCTCCACCTCCTGGATCAACCGCATCTTGTCGCCGATATGTCCAAGCGATTCGACACTTCCGACCTGCATCGAGTCAACAGATTGATCCAACTCGCGATAGAGGTTTCGCAACTGGACCGTCAATTCAAGCAGAGATGTGTTAGGGGATGGATTGGTCATACTTTTTCGCCCTCTCGAGTAACGTGTCAACTGACGCGGATGTTTGTTCAAAAAAGGGTCGAGAATCACTCACGGCTTCCGAGTGTTTCAACCACCACCTGGCGGCCGAGACGGGATACTCACTCGATTTTTCATTGGCGAGCGTGCGGAGAATCGCATCCGAATCGGAGGTCTTGGCCATCCGTCGGTGGCACATTGCCTTCATCAACTCGAGCCACGTCCGATCAGCGTCATCCAAAGTGTTGTTCGAGACGTTCCTGAACGCTTTGAGGGCGGCCTCGTAGTTCCCAGTGCGGTAAAGGCTCTGCCCAAGCGCGAGCGAATTGACCGGCGAGGAAACAATCTCGGTCGCCTCCATGTTAGGTGGCGCCTCCATCGATTCCGCTGCGGGTGTCGTCGCGTCGGGAACGGAATCGAGACTCTCTTCGATCGCTTCCAGATTTGGATCACGCGGTGTGGGCTCTTCCATCATGTCCGGTAGCGGAGAGAGGGCCGGCTCTTCTTTCGGTTTGCTTTCCGGTGGCTCCCGCGTTGCCGATTGGGCTCTGAGAGTTCTCAGCAAACGAAGCTGCTTTCGAATCGCGCTCACGCTATCGTTCGCCTCCGAATCCAGCGTTCCCGGCGGGGAGGCCGGCTCGGCGAACAATGGCTGAGGCGATGGCTGATTCGAATTCGTCGGGGCGGGCCCACCAAGTTGCTGACTGACACGTCCCATCGTGGCCTGCAATTCTTTCAGCCGAGACTCGACATCACGACTCCCCGCTGTTGAACGAGGAACAGGTGCGAGGGCTGAATCGCCGTTTTGTGCGATTCTCAATCCGTTTGGACGAGCCAGTTCTCGCGTTGCCCCGACATCAAAAGTTCTCGCCTGTTCGCCGGGCCCATTCAACTCCGTGGGAACGGGCAACGTGGAGGGACGCGAGGGCTCCGATGATTGCGCAAAGCCCCGGCTCGCGAATCCGGACACGAGCAAGCAGACAATCAGCAGAGAGTGCTTTAAGACATTCATCGGAACAAGACTCAGCGTGACTCTGGTTGGGCAGGCGTGTCGGTTTGTTGCGGCAGCAAACCAGCGAAACAGAGCGCCGCAGCGTAGTGCTGCCCAAGGCCTTCGTAGGCCTTGCCGAGCAACTCCAGCACTTCGGCCTTTTGTTCGTCGGTAAGCGTTCGCTGCAATAGCATCTCGCAGACGTTCTTGCATTCGTCGAACTGCATCAATTCCTCGCGAACTTTTGCGTCCAACATCGCAGCGCGGATGCGGAGTTTTCCCTCAGCCGCCTGTACAATCGGACGCAGTGCTTCAAGCGTCTTTTCGAGTTCTTGAGATTGGTACAGAATCTCGGCAAGCTCGAGTTGGACACGGTGATCCCAGTATCCGCCTTCAACTTGTTTCGCGGCGATCTCCAGATGCTCGACCGCTCGTGAGCGAAAGCCGACGTCGCGGAAAGCTCGTGACACGATCAAATGATCGATGAACGACTGTGGATCCGAGGGTTGTAGGGCAACCAACGCCACCACAAGACGCTCACCCTCATTTTGCAGCCCGGTCACGGGTTGCACGACTTGGAAACGGGCGTAGCTACCGATCACGCTCGCCATGCGGCGATCCACGTCCTCCGTCAGCGTGCTCGCATGATCGAATAGAACTTGGTTCGCGGAGTAGGGATCTGTTTCCAACAAGTACGCTTTGGCAAGCATCATCAGGTTTTCGGCGGCGACCCCGGGCTCTTTCGACAACCGTCGCCCACGAGCGGCAGCTGGAATCGCCCGGTCGGGGCGGCCGAGTTCAAGCTCCAACTCAGCGATCTTTGCGTAGCTCGAAGCCTGCAGACTCGGCGCAAGCGTTTGATCAAGAGCCAGATAGAACTTGCTGAGTGCGACGTCGCGCCGGCCGCGCATGTACTCCATCATCCCAACGTTAAAGAACAGCATCGCGCTCTTTTCGCCAGTCGGTCTCAGGTCACGAGCCGACTGATAGAGGTTGGCGGCGGTTTCAAGGTCTCCCGAAGCAATCAAATTGTTCGCTTGCTGGGTGAGAACCGTCGCCTGCTCGGCTCCTCCGCTGAAACTGCTCTGGCGTTGACGAAGCAAGCGTTGGATTCTTTCAAGCTCGAAATCGAGTTCTTCACCGTGCTCCATTTCCTCAGCGTGTGAGATGTAGACAACATCGCCCTCCTGTCTCCAAATCAAACCGAGCGGTCCCAGAACATGATCGAGAATGATCGCCACCGGGAGAGTGGTGGAATCGATTCGCAAGGAACGCCCGCTTAACAGAGTTCGTGCGCGGGTGCTCACCCTCATGTCGACCCCGATCGTCTGGTCCAATTCGCCGAGCAAACGCAAGATCGGAAACAACATCGTCTTCACTTCGGCGAGAATCACCGAGACATCGTCGATCGGGCGCTGAAGAACTCGCAAGCTCAATCCCTCAGGTAACTCGGCTGCGTTATTGGGAATCACGATCTGGTTGTCGAGAACCGGTGCGATCGCGACATCGGTGTTTGAATACTGGAGCGGAGACGTCGTATCGGTGAGCTCCTTTTGCCCCATCAACTGTCGATACTGAAGGCAATCCGTGAGGTTCTGGTAGATCGGAAGCCGAATCACATCGGGATACTGATCGTTTCCATAAACCAATAACAATTCGCTCAATAGACTGATCGCCTCATCGAGTCGCCCTTGCGATCTCCAAACCCGTGCGGTTCCGATGAGAGCCCATAGTTGCTGGCTCAAACTCGAGGAGGGTGATTCGATTGCGGTCCGATAGTGCCCCTCGGCTTGATCAAGAAACCCTCCCAGTTCGGAGGCGAGCCCCATGCGGACGGCAAGTGAACCATCGTTGATCTGTCCCGCCTCGCGCTGTTGCTTTTCGTATTGGTTGTAGGCACCAATAAAATTTCCGCCGGTGAGAAGGCGATCACCATCGCGCAGCCCATCTCGCTCTGCGCTCGCGACGATCGGGGAGCGTTCCTCATCGCTCAGCTCATCAAGCAGCGGACGATTCGTGATCTCATCATCGCCCGCCGCCCTCGGGTCCTCGAGGGAAAACCCTCCCTCATCGACTGGCGACTCACCCTTCGTTTGCTGCACCTCAACATCTTGATCCATCGCCTCGGGATCGTCGCTCGACGGCCAGTTGTAGACGACCCCACCGACCAAGCCGATCGCGATGAATAAGGACGTCCACAACACTTGCGATCGAAACACCGTGTTTTCCCGTCTAAAGGTGACTTGCATTGAGGTTGCTGTGATTGCACGTGTCAAAAACAGCGCGTCGACGACGTTAACGTTCCCGTAGGTCGCCTGATCGGTAAAAGCTATTCGACGGAAATACCTTCACCGCTTTAAGAATTTGTGGGCAAGTTCCAGACGCAATCTTCGACCACCTTTGATGTCCAGCGGTCCTCGGAGAATGAAGTGATGAGAATCGATCCGAACAATTCGATCCAACGTCCTGTGAGTCAACGGCAAGAGTCCGTCGCTCCACGTTCGAAACCAGTGTCCGGCGAACCCGCCACTTCCGTTTCCGCAGTCGATGTGGGGTCGCTCGACGCCTTGCTCACTCTTCTTGCTGACTCAGGCAAGATTCGTGAAGCGGTGGTCGTCGACGTCCAAGCGAAAATTCAGTCGGGGGAATACCTTGCCAAAGCGTCCGCTTATGAAACGGCAAGCGCGATCCTCGATCTGTAGTCCATGGTAACGCCATCGATGACTGTATGGACAAAGTCCTTCCCGCAGGGAAATCCTCTCGATCCTTAAGATAGGTTGAAGAAATGAGTCTGGTAATCAGCAACAACGTGGGCGCACTCAACGCTCGCAACAACTTGACCCGCTCCTCGAATTCGTTGAATCGTTCGATCGAACGACTGTCCTCCGGCTTCAAAGTGAACCGTGGTGCCGACGGCCCCGCTGCACTGGTTATCTCGGAAAAACAACGGGCTCAAATCGCAGGTCTACGAACCGCGATCGACAACACCGAGAAGGCCGTCGCCGTCGTCCAAACGGCTGAAGGTGCCTTGAATGAAATCAACAGCATCCTCGTCAAAGTGCGATCGCTCGCACTCGACTCCGCCAACGAAGGTGTCAACGACGCGGACGCATTTGCAGCCAACCAAGCCGAAATCGCAAACGCACTCGACACCATCAACCGGATCTCGCCGAACTGGGTGTTTTGCGAGATCC
>JBCBOT010000499.1:0-4663 GCA_039821165.1 Planctomycetota bacterium
CTTGGCTAAGCAGTTGCCAGAGATTCAGTTTCATATCGTCGGTGGGCGTGACGAAGAACTTGAGAATTGGCGAAAGACTCCGTTGCCGGAGAATCTCACTCTCCATGGATTTGTCGAACCCGGCCGGATTTGCGCGGTCCGCGAGTCATTCGATGTGTTACTGCTTCCCGCTCAGCGAAGGGTGCTTGGCGCGACGGGGAATGAAGACATCAGCCGCTGGATGTCGCCGTTAAAACTCTTCGAATACATGTCCTCAGGAAAACCAATTGTCGCTTCCGACTTACCCGTTATTCGGGAAGTCCTTACCGACGGGAAAAATGCCCTGCTAGTCGATCCAGAAAGCCTTGCGGGTTGGGCGACAGCGGTCGAAAGACTGTGGCGGAACACCGAACTGAGTGCACGTCTCGCCGAGACCGCGAAACGCGATTTTGAGGCGCACTACACCTGGGACGCGCGCGCCGAGGCTGTCCTTGAAGGGTTGGAACGATAACGTGACGCAACGGACAAAGGTACTTCTGGTTCGCCCCACGCTTGGTCAGGGTGGCGCTGATCGTGTCACGCTGATGCTGCTTGAGCAGTTGTCTCGGCAGCAGTTCGACCTAACACTCGCACTGATGAGGCGTGAGGGTCCGTTCGCTGATAGGATCCCAGCGGATGTGCGAGTGGTGGACTTTCAGTCGCGCAACCTCCTGACAATGCTCTGGCCATTGACCAGGCTGTTGCGACGAGAGCGTTTCGACATTCTCTTTTCGACCTGCAGCGGAACGAATCCCGTCCTCACACTCGCGTCGAAGCTCGCGTTGTGGCGGGGACAGCGGTTGGTTCTTAGCGAACGAAATGTCTTGTTGCATGGGAAAACGACGGCCAAAAGTCGCGTCATGCTGTTGGCCAAGAGGCTGCTCTATCGCTATGCCGACGTGGTCACAGCTGTTTCGGGCGGAGTTCGCGACGACCTGGTCCGTCACGGTGTAGCGAATCGAAACGCGATACAGGTCGTGTTTAACCCAATGGTCAGTGAAGACATCGAGAATCAAAGTAAATTGCCGGTGGATCATCCATGGCTATGCGAACGAGAGCATCCGGTCATACTTGCGGCGGGTCGACTTGTTTTCGAAAAGGGCTTTGACACACTCGTTAAAGCGATGGCGCAACTGCGCGACAAAGGCGTCAATGCTCGACTGCTCATTCTCGGGGAAGGCGTTCTGCGTCCGGAGCTTGAGCGCCTGGTCGAGTCGTACGATCTTGGCGGGGTCGTTTCAATGCCGGGGTTTGATCCCAATCCATTCCGTTTTATGTCGCGAGCCGACCTGTTCGTTCTGTCCTCTCGCAACGAAGGTCTGCCGGGAGTGTTGATCCAAGCGATGGCTTGCGGGACCGCTGCGGTCTCTACCGACTGTCCTGCGGGGCCGAATGAGATCATCTCCGAGCCAGGTGAAAACGGATTGCTTGTGCCAGTCGATAACGTAGATGCTTTGGCTGGAGCACTCTCCGCGATGATTTCCAAACCGGCGGAAGAGCGGACAAGGATCGGAGAGCGCGGGCGGCAAGCCGTTCAACTGTTTCGAACGGAACGTGTCATGCAGAACTACGAACGCGCTCTGATGGGAACATGAGTTCCGTCCGCGAATCACTGTTGACAATCCGCGTCGCCTCCCAGCTCGCAACCGCAGAGTGCAGGTCGAATGGCTCGCGTTGACATTCTGATTACCAATCCCAACCATCATCTGGCGATCACGATGCCAGTGGCCGAGGCGTTGCGAGAGCAGGGGCATTCGTGTCGGTTTCTGTCGCTGTGTGAATGGCGTGGGTTTGTTTCTCCACAGGACGAATTTGCAAGGCGCCGGATTCCGCTCCATCGGCTCTTGCCCTTGCGTATTCGACGAAGTCCCACAGATGGCCTGTCTCGAAACCGATCGAAGGCGCCCGGCAAGGAGGGGCTAGCTCGTCGGATGGTGTCACAGTTGGTGCTGTTTCGACTTGCTGCGTTGCTTCGCGATCGTCCCGATGTTGTTCTGCTTGCGAATGACGTTGCATTCCCCACAGATCGAATTGTCAAGGAGCTGCATCGGAGAGCGATCCCCTACGTCCTTGCGCAAGAAGGAATCCGATTCCCACTTCCCAATACCAAGAGCGAAGTCGCTTATGGCACGGGCGGGGCCACTCGAATTGCTGCCTGGGGCCGATTGAGCGCAGACTACTTCATCCAGCAAGGCGTTCCTGAACAAGACGTCGTGCCGACCGGGACGCCTCGGTTCGACGGAATGGACCCTGGCGAGTACCGAGAGCAGGGAATTCGACTGCGGGAACAACTTGAGCTGCGAGGAAAGACGCTCCTTTTGGTCTCCAATCCAGTCGACGTCCTAGGATTCTGCACGACCGACGCGAAGCTCGGATTGATCGATCGATTCGCGACCCTTGTTGAACCATTGTTTGTCGAGGATGACGGTTTTCGGCTCATTGTCAGCATGCACCCGCACGAAGATGCCGAAGCAGTCCGCCAACGACTTTCGAAGCATCCTTTCGAGAAACGAATTCACATTCCGGATCGGTCGGTGCCACTTTATCACCATCTTGCGGCGGCAGATGCCGCAGTGGTTCTCGCATCGACCGTGGGACTCGAAGCATTGATCTTTGGCCTTCCCCTTGGTGTCGTCGAAATCCCTGGGCATGGTTTCGTTCACGACTACGTTGCTTCGAATGCCGCGCTAGGACTCAAGTTGGATCCCGATCTGGCCAATGTGGTGGGCGGGATGCTGGCAGGTAATCGCGGCAATGGTGGCCGGCAATACGTTGCCGACAGTATCGAGACTTTCGAGGACGCAAGCACCCGGATTGCGTCACTCGTTAGCGAAGTGGCCACCAACGCAAGAGGCGAGATGTATCTTGGAGTCGGCGCTACCTGATGTCACACGTAAGTTCGCATGCATTGCTACCCAACCAACCCTCTTGGCGAGCTTCCACGGGCCGAACCAGAGTCTCACCCCCGGCAGCGAAAAAGCGGGCCGGCATCGGGCTTCGATTCGTTCAGTTCTTTTGGCTTGCTTCGCTGGTCTTGATACCACTCTATATCGCGCCAGAAGGTAAACCGCAGCCGGCCGACTTGATGTTGGCGGGGACGTCAGCCCTTGTCTTCATCTTGTATCTGTGTTCGGTAGCATCCTTCCGTCTAGAACCAAGTCTTCGGCTAACCGCTTTCTCATTGAGCGCGTTTATCGGTTACGTCGTTTTGAACAACATTGCGTGGGCGGCCGTTCTCGTCCGACTTGATTTCGTGTTCGCGGCGGCTTTCTACTTGTTCAACTTCAGTGTCGCTTTGGGCTTTCTGCTGCTTTACCAGCGTTGCGGCAAGGGGATCCTGCATCTGACGACATTCGCCGTCGTGATCGCCGTCATCTGGCAGCTCCTCTATTGTCGGTTCTTCGCGGGAGGCGTTCGTCCGAGCGGGACATTCAACAACCCAAATCAATTGGGTTACTTTGCGGTGCTTTGTGGATCAGTGCTTGCTTGCTCGATCGATCTCTTTCGATCGAAGATACTTCGCGTCATGCTTTGGGGTGTTCTGGGGTTGAGCGGCTGGATAGCGCTGATCTCATTGTCCCGTGGCGGAGTGTACGCATTCGCTCTCTTGGGACTCGCCTTGCTCTATCGATATCGAGTACAGGGCGTGGTTCTTCTGCCTGCCTTACTTTGTGTTGCCGTTTCCGTGGTGGATGTCGGCGAACTCATGCAGAGTCGCCTCGCTGAAACCAAGGATGAAGAAGGCCACACTCGGGGTTATGAACGAATTTGGATGTTCCCCCAGTACCTTCCCGTTGGCGCGGGAGAAGGAGGGTACAAACGAGTCTGGACGCCCGGGGTGGGAAAGCATGAAATCCACTCAAGCTGGGGAACGCTTGCGTTTTCCTACGGTCTGCCCGGTATCGTCCTATTCGCATTCTTTGCGTGGCGTTTTATCAAAGTGGGAGGCATGGATACGGTGCTCTTCCTGCTTCCCACCTCGGCATATTCGCTCACGCACAATGGTCTTCGTTTTCGGATGTTTTGGATACTGTTGATGTTCGTCTACTGTGCTTCAGAATATCGTCGGCAGCAACGGGCTCGCTTGATCAGCGCGGCGAGGTAGCCAAATCAACGCGGCTCCAAAATTGATGGTTGTCGTCACTTCGCCGATCTCGGCGTGGTGTCTCATGCGGGGGCAACTGGCGTTCTTAAAGCGAGCAGGATTTGATGTGCTGCTTGTGGCAAGTCCCCATGCGCTCCTCGAGAAGACGGGGCACCGAGAAGGAATCCGGACGATCGCGGTTGAGATGCCTCGTGAACCATCGCCTTGGAAGGACATCAAGGCAATCCTCAAGCTCAACGGTGTGATTCGAGATGAATCACCGGACATTCTGCACTACAGCACTCCGAAAGCCGGACTTCTCGCAAGCCTCTGCGGGTGGTATCGCGGCGTTCCAACGAGGATTTACACCCTGCGCGGGCTGCGGGCCGACGGGTTCAGCGGCGCGAAAGCGTGGCTAATGCGTCGACTCGAACGCATCCCTTTGTCGCTTTCACACAAGAACATCTGCGTAAGCCAAAGCCTTAGGGAACGTGCGATCAAACTGGGGCTGGCGAAGCCAGATCGAATGACCGTCCTGTGCCCACAGAGTTCAAATGGAGT
>JBCBOT010000500.1:0-4640 GCA_039821165.1 Planctomycetota bacterium
AAAAATGAAGTTGCGACGCGATTTGAGACCGCGCCGCCGCTTCTGATTGATTCCGCCAAAAGGCGACGGTTTAGCGTTTAGGGAGCTTCGGCACTTTGCCCGGTTTTTCCATGTCGACAACCGGTGGGAACCCGTTCATGTTCCGCCAGATTTCGTACCACAGCGGGACTCGGTCCAGCAGCACCCATCCGTTCGCGCGGACGCCTTGGCGAAGGAAGCGAGGTAGTGGCCAACCGTTCTCACCCAGCATCGGGTTGTCCGCTTGCTGAGCTACATCGAATGAAGGATCGGGAAGGACGAGCGCTCGGAATTTGCCTTTCCCGTTATCCGTGGCGTCGACCGAAATCACCTCGCCACCAAACGTACCGACGGCGGCGGCGGGCCAGCCGGCGAACTGCACGGCGGGCCAGCCTTCGAATTGGATTCGGACGTGACGTCCCGGTTGAACGAGCGGAGCGTCGTTACCGTCGAGCCAAATTTGCACGGCTCGGTCGGCGGTATCAGGCACGATGATGCAGATCGGGTCGCCCTGTTTCAGGATCTGGCTGCCCTGATTGGGCGTGATGCTGGTAATGAAACCATCGAAGGGCGCGGTCACTTCCTGAGCCTGCCGCGCGACCTTGGTGTCGGAGTCGACCAGGGCTTTTTCCGCCTTTGCCACTTCGCTTTGTGCCTTACCGATATCACTCGATGCTTTGGCGACGTCGCCTTTGGCTTTGTTGAGCAGAGACAGCGAGTAGACAATGTCGGCCTCGGCCTTTTGCTCATCTGAAAGGCGTTTTCGCCGCTTGGCTTCCAGATTGAATTTCTCGGCATCGACCATGGCGGCGGATTTGGCGACCTTGGCGATCTGCTCGTTGTACTTTCGCTCGATCTCTTGAAATTTGCTTTTCGAGAAAATGTCTTCGTTGAAGAGTTTTCGTTGCCGTTCGGTCTCGGCCTCAAGCTGTCGGGCACCCGCTTGGAACTGAAGCAGTTCCTGCTTCTCAGCTTCGACTTTTGACATCGCCGACGAGACTTCGGCGTCCGCGATCGCAATCGTCTCGACTTTCACGTTCCTGTAGGTCTGGACTTGCTGTTCAAGAGCGGCGACGACCGAGTTGGCAAATTCGAGGTTCTCCCGCGCCGCTTTCAGGCGGTCTTTTGCGGCCTGGACGTCACGCTGTGACGCTTCCTGCGCTGTGGCGAGTCGGCTGGCGTATTCAGGGTCGACGTCGGTTACCAGTGCAATCAAGTCACCTTTCTTGACATGAGCGTTTTCGAAAACGCCTTCGCCGAGAGTTGCGATTCGGCCTTTGATGGGCGACTCGATCGTTTGCTGTCGTTCAAGTGGCGCATATGCGATGACGTCCCCCGTGCCCTTCACCGACTGACGCCACGGCGCGAAGACGACGAGGATGGTGCAGCCTACGAGCGCGATGAACAGACCTCGAGCGATGCGGCGGGCGAGCCGAGAGGACCGAACGAGGCGAAGCGCAGGCATGGCCGTCTCGCTGTAGGCGACCGGCGCAAGCATTCGCTTGGGGCCACCGAGACTCTCGTCCACAGCCGCTGCAGATTCCGTTTTTCCAGCTTCAACAATCATCTTGCAGCCTTATTTTCGAAACTCTGTAGTTCGATCCGTTGATCAAATCGGTTGGCAATGTCTTCGCGCGACGTTGACACGATCACTGTCCACGAGTGCTCGGGAGACTTTAGGTACTCGATCACCTGTTCCAGCCGTGCATCGCCGAGCCAGTCCAGAATACCGTCCACCAAGAGCAAGCCTGGACGTCCGACTGCGGCACGGGCAAGCGGTATAAGTCTAGCTTGCCCCTCCGAAAGTGGGGCGCCGGAACTGGCCAGCATCGTCGAACAGCCCTCTGGATACCGTAGAACGGTACTCAGGAGTCCAAGATCGCCGAGCACGTCGCGGACATCGGCCGCGGTGACATCGGCTCGGTGCATGTGCACATTATCGTCCAAGGTGGCGTGAAACAGCTCTCCGCCGCGGGCAAATGCGACGCGGTCGCGGAGTGCGTCGGGTCGCAAATCCCGAGGATCGTAGTCGTCGATGGTGACGTGCCCTGAGGTCGGAGGACGTGATCCAGAGATCATGTCGAGCAAGACACTTTTACCGGAGCCGGTGGGCCCCAGCAAAGCGACTGCGGAACCGGGCTCGATTTCGACGCTGACGGAGTCCACTGCGGCGCGGTTGGAACCACGGAACTTGTAGCTTGCCGCGTGCAGTTCGACTCGCGCCGCGGTTTCGCTGTGGAACGCCACCATGCCGTCTTTCCGCTCCGTCGGGAGATCAAACAGAACACCCAACTTGTCGACCGAGGCCAGCAGATCGTAGTAGCTTTCCATGTGCTTGCCGAACTTGGCAAACGAGCCAACGATCACGGTCACGATCAACTCGGCGGCGACAAGTTGGCCGAGCGTTAGCTCGCCGGCGACGACCAACCAACCACCGAGTCCGAGCAGGACGGTGCTCGCAACCGCTTGGAGCGCGAGTGCGAAAATGACCTGTCGCATCACGATCCAAAAGTGCTTTCGTCGTGCGATCAAGTAATCGTGGATCAAGGCGTCCGCGCGTTCGAGGGCGAACGAATCGCCACCCTCGGAGTGGAACGTTGTCGGGTTGCGGGCAATATCTTGCAACCAATCCGCCATGTAGTACTTGTGCTTGGACTCTTTCACGGCACTCGCAATCGCACCGCGCCCGAGCACCATGATGATGAAACCGATCGCGGCGACGAGGAAAAGGTCGAACCCGAGCAGCCAAGGGTGGTAGAAGCCGAGGACGGCCATCCCGATGACGGTGCTGAGTACCAAACCGATGCCGTCGAGCAGCAATTGGGCGGAAACCTTCTGAACGCCGACGACGTCAAAGAAACGATTGACGAGTTCCGGCGTGTACTTGCCGTCGGTGCCCTCCATCTCCAGACGCGGGAGCCGGTAGGCCAAGTCGCCTGCGATTCGCGCGAACATTCGTCGCTGAATGATTTCGACGACGTATGTCTGGAGCGCCCGAATCAGCCCCTGAAAACCGAGGAAGGTGAGCAGGATGATCGCGAGCACCATGATCGGTTGCAGGAAACGCCCGAACGCGACGGTGTTGACGAGTGTTTCAACGGCCAACGGTGTGGCCAACATGAGCATCGACACGACGAACGCGAACAAAACGACCATGCCGATGTCGGACGTCTCCGGCTTCAGCAGCTTCATGAGACGGTTGAACGGCGTCAGGCCCTTTGTTTCGTCGGCACGCTCAATGTTCGTGCTCAATTCACCGGGACGCAGCACGACGCACCTCAACTCATCTGCGAGTAAGTAGTTCTGTAGCTCACGCTCGAGTTGGCGCTGCGAAAGATGTTTTGTCGTCTCCTGCGTGCCCGCTAGCAAGACCTCAAACCGGCCCTTGGATTCTTCGATCACGGCAAGCCATCGATCGCCGCCCTTGGCGGATGACGGCGTGAAACAAACGACTTGGGCGTGATTGCGGACCAATTCTAGAACGTCCGAAACCCGACAGTCGAGTGTTTTCGCCCGGAGGCCGAGACTGTTGCATGATTCAATCAGCCACTTCCACCACAGCCGGTGGATGTCACCCGGCCACGCGCGAGACACCTCCGAGAAAATCCGGCGGATCGCGTTGCGGTCACGTGTCGGCTGATCGCGGGTCAGGGCGGTCAAGACGCCAATGGCGCCGTCGGCGGGGTCAGGTGTCGTGGTCATCGCGCATCCAGATTAACCGATGTGTGTTTCACGAACTATAAAGCACGAAATGAATTTCGTCAATATTGTATCGTGTTTTTGATGTCGCATTCCGAAAGAAAAGTGCTAGAATGGTGCAACTGTTGGCCAACACACTTTTCGAGGCCCGGCAATGGCAAGAGCAACAACGACGAATGGAAAGACGATGGTCGCGGTCGGCGAGCAGCCACGGTGGACATTCCTGACGAATCACGCCCACGTCCTCGCGGTCCTGCATTCGGACCCGGACAAAGTGTTGCGGAACGTCGCGGCGGAGGTCGGAATTACCGAGCGGGCTGTTCAGCGAATCATCCAAGACTTGGAAGACGGCGGCTTCATCGAGCGGGAGCGGGTTGGCCGACAAAACCACTATCGGGTGCTCACGAAGAAGCCGTTGCGGCACCCGATCGAAAGCCACCGAAAGATCGGCGACCTACTCAAGCTCATCAACAAATAGCTTCGATATCCGCCATCGGTGTGCACTTTCCGCGACCGACGGTGCTAGTCCAGTGCGAGCCGCTCGCGATAAAGCTGAAAATCGCGATCTTCAAAGCAGCAAAAGACGATCCGGTGAGGCGTCTCGTTCTCCGAGAGCCAGCGGATCACCGTTTCGCAGGCGATGTCGCAAGCCTCCTGGTGAGGGAAATCATAAACGCCGGTTGAAATGCACGGAAACGCGATGGAATCCACTTCGTGAAGTGCAGCCAGGTCGAGCGATGTGCGGTAGGCGCTCGCCAGTTTCGGGCCGTCCTTCTCGAGGTTGTCGAAAATCGGTCCAACGGCATGAATCACAAACCGGCCCGGCAGCGCGAATGAAGCCGTCAATCGCGCTCGACCCGCAGGGCACGGGGCCAATTGCATTGATGCGCGAACGAGCTCCGGCCCCGCCGCCCCGTGAACGG
>JBCBOT010000501.1:0-4639 GCA_039821165.1 Planctomycetota bacterium
AACGACGTCCGACAAAGAACGTCGCCGCGCCGGCACCCATGCCCAAGCCCACAAAACCAGCCACCAAACCGCCCCCAGCGGAATAGGCTGCGGCGTCGATCGCGTGGTCTTTAGTTGGCCCGTGGGTGGGCGCGTTCGTAGACTTGCAAGAGGCTTGCGGCGCTGACGTGGGTGTAGATTTGAGTCGTCGCGAGGCTTTTGTGTCCGAGCAGTTCTTGAACGCTGCGGATGTCGGCGCCTCGATCGAGCAGGTGTGTGGCAAACGAGTGTCGAAGCGTGTGGGGACTGGTTTGCGAATCCAGTGAGGCCGCCGCGAGATATTTTTCGAGCATGCGGCCGACGCTACGCGTGGTCAGTCCGTTGCCGAAGCGATTGACGAACACTGGAGCCTGTCGTCCGAGTGCTTCGGTGGGTTCACTGCGGGTTCGTTTGGCGGCGTAGGCATCGATTGCCTTGATGGCAAACGAGCCGAGCGGGCAGATGCGTTCCTTGCGGCCCTTTCCTCGGATGCGGACGATCTGTTGGGCGCGGTCGATGTCGCCGTCCTGCATGCCTACCAGTTCGCTGACACGCAGCCCGGCGGAGTACATGGTTTCCAGGATGGCTCGGTCGCGAAGTCCATCGGTACGGTTGGCGGGCGGGGCAACGAGCAATCGGCCGACCTCCTCGTCGCTCAAGACGTGAGGCAGCTTTCGCTGGCGGCGTGGGTTGCGAAGCGGCTTCGCGGGGTTGCTGGGGGTCAGCCCTTCGCGCATCGCGAACTTGAAGAAACTTCGTAGCGCAGCAAGTTTTCGCGAGATGGTCGTCCTCGCGTAGTCGGCCTTCTGGAGTGCGGCCTGGAACGCGCGCAGGTCTTGAGGCGAAAGCGAATTGAGCTTGGGGACGCTGCCGCGAGAGGCCTCGATCCAGTCGACGAATCCAAGCAAATCCTCGCGGTAGGATTTGATCGTCAACTCGGAAGCGTTCCGTTCGTTGACGAGGTAACGCATGAACTGCGCGATCGCCGACTGCATGGCGACTACCGAAAGTCGTCGATCGAGAGGCTGTCCAACTCGTTCTCGATCATCAGGTCTTCGTCAGTCGGGCAGGCCTCGCGGATCTTTCGACTGAGCGTCGCGGCGTCGTACCACGTAAAGTCCAACTCGGGATTGGCGGCAAAGCGAGCGAGTTGGCGAAGAGTTTGATCACGATTCGCATCGTCGAAAAGGAAAATAAACTTTTCCTCTCCTTTGACGAGTGCCAGCACGTTGATCTCTTTATTCATCGTTGTCCGTCGGTAGGGGCCTTGGGTGGAAGAACAGGGCGGGTGACTGTCTTCCATCAGAGGCTATCGGCATCTATTGATCGAACGATGAGATGGCTTGCTGCCGATCCGGTTTGCGACCGGCGACAGCCTGATGTGGCCGTCACCAATGTGAGCCGTTCCCGAATCGTGTTGTGTCGTACAACCGTTGCGTTTTGACAGGTTTTGATATCGTTCCACGCTTGCTTCGCCGTCTGTTCCTGTGGAGCGGCATCAAATGAGCGACAGGCTTGTCGGGCGGAAGCAGAACGCTTGCACGAAAGCAACAGACGGCGAGCAAGCAACCCACTGCGAGCAAGCAACCCACTGCGAGCAAGCAACCCACTGCGAGCAAGCAACCCACTGCGAGCAAGCAACGTTTCGTCGCGACGTGTACTTTCAAACGATCTGCCCGCCGCTGTCCCGGGCCTTCTTGGGCATCCGTTGCGTGCGAGGGGGCATTTCGAGAAGTGGAGGACACAAAAAAAGCCGGGCCAAGGCCCGGCTTCGAAACGTGCGGTCGTTGCTCTTTCGCAATTGTTTGCTATCGCGAGTAGAGATAGATCGGAACGATCGTGCGATACGACGTCGAGAATCGGCTGCTCATCATCGGGATCGAGTTCCAATTGGGACGCAGCGGTTCGTAGCCGGCCCAAAGGTTGCGTTCCATCCGCATCATCCGCTGCCGTGCTCGAAGTTGGGCGCGAGCTTGACGCAATTCGGCGGCGCTCCATTTGTTGGAAACGGAGACGTCCGACGAACTGCGAACGAGCTGGTTTCCGTCTTCCAACTCCAATCGCGGCTCGGTCGCGAAACGGACCACAGGCTCCTGACCGATCGCCGAGGCGCCTGACAGCATGGAGACGGCACCGATAGCAAAAGCGAAAATCCAGGTCTTCATTGGATGGGCCAGGGGATTTTGGGGTGATTTGTTGCGATGTAGTCCTTGGGACCATCGACTGCTGGAGCCCACATTCTGAGGCGGCATCGGTTGTCACCCCGCAAAATCGTCATCGCGGTTCGACTCGTAGCGATTATTCCCTGGCCGCTGATTATCTCTCGGTATCACCACGAAAGCGGGATGGTGCATTCGCGATCGGCTGAACAAAATGCGGTGGAAGTTTCACGTTTTCGCAATCGGGAGTGTTTGATGAAGTCGGTCTGGTCATGCTGCTTTGGGCTTTGCATCGCAGGTTTGTTGGTCCTCGGGGCGGGGTGTGCACCTCCCAAGCCGCAATCGTCTGGGGCGTCGTCCGAGAATGAGTCGGCGGGTGATGAGGTTTCTGAGGGAAGCGGTTCGAATACAACCTCCAACATGACGTCCAATCTCACCCTTGGAACCGAGACACCGGTTGCTGAGACCCCGTAACTGGACGCAATTGCCAGTCAATTTCGGGCCGCCTCTTGCGGTCCGGCATGGGCTGCGCCGGCAAGTCGCCTTTTCGCTGCGGAGGCGACTCCTGGTGGTGGGTAAGCAAAACGGTTCTCGATGGCTCGGTGCCGGCGTTCGCACGGTGCGCGGTTTTCAAGAGTAAATGTCGCTCCTTTGGCCACTGGGCGTTCTGGCGGAAGGGACGGATCGATCGACCTTGTGATAAACTGTAGCGATCCGCTTCATTCCTCTGTGTCAATCAAAGATGAACTGCCTGTTCTGTTGTGGGCATGCCGTGGTGACGACGTTCACCGTGGTTCTAGGGCTCTCCCTTCCGGTCGAGGTTGAGACCGTCTCGGGCGACAAAGTTGCTGGGAAATGGAATGGCGCCGAAGAAGGCGCGATTCGGTTGATGACGTCAGGTGGAAACACAGCAATTCCGATCGACAAACTGGTCAGCCTACGGCCCGCCGACTTGCCGCCCACAAAAACGAAGCCACCCGTCTTGGTGACGATCACGGGCGGTAGCAGTGTTCGCGTTCAGGATTTTGCCCTGACCGATTCCACTTTCACGCTGGAGCCGCGAAGGCAAGAGCCGATCCAGTTGCCGGTCAAGCAGGTTCGCAGCGTCCGATTCCGACTCGAAAGTGCCAAGACGGATCCCCAATGGCTGGGATTGCTTGAGGCCGAGAATCGGCGCGACTTGATGGTGATTCGGCGTCCGGGAGATCAACTCGATCCGATCGAAGGGATCGTGCTCGGTTTGACAAATGAGACACTGAAGTTTGAACTCGATGGCGAGGCGATCGACGCTCCCATCGACCGACTTGAAGGCATCATCTTGCGTGGAAGCGCGAGTTCCGGTTCGTCGAAGGTGCGCGTCGAAGACATTTACGGATCGGTCTTTGCCGTGTCACGACTCGAACCTTCAAGCGGTTCCGAAACGGTTGAAGTCGACTTGGGTGGTAAGTCACCGCATCCGATTCCGCTCGGTGACATACGATCGATCACTTGGGCAAGCGGACGTGTTCTCCTGGCACGAGTCGACGCCGCGGATCAAAGTCTGACGCCGCTCTTAAAAACCAAAGTGGACGCGGACCTGTTTGCCGCATGGTTTGCCCCACGGAGTGAGGACGATGATTTGGTTGCCACCGCCGGCGGCAAAATCGAGTTTCGTGTCGACGATGGGTTTCGGGTTTTGGCCGGAAGTGTCATCAAGGACGCAGACGTCATCGGGGGTGATTCGGTGGTCCGCATCGTGGCGGACGACAAGGTCGCATGGGAAGAATCGCTAACGGACGACCAGCCCAAAGGTTTTCGAGTCGAGATCGCGAACGTTCGCCGCGTTCGCTTCGAAGTCCTATCGGGGAAAGATGGTGACGTCGGTGATCGGGTCCGCTTCTTGAATCTAAGGTTCCTCAAGTGATTGGTTCACGCTGCACAATCAGTTTCGGCCTCGCTCTGCTCGTTGCCTCTTTCGGCCACGCGGTCGAGCCGATCGAATTAGACGCGGAAATATTGGCGGCCGAACGAGCTCGCGTCGCGGCCATTGACCGCGCCCGACCGAGTGCCGTGAGCGTTTTTGTCCCTGGCGGCGGTGGCGGAGGGAGCGGCGTCTTGATCTCTCCCGAGGGATACGCGCTGACGAATTTTCACGTCACAAGCCCCGCCGGCACTTTCATGCGGTGTGGGTTGAGCGACGGTCGTGTCTATGACGCCGTCCTCGTCGGGCTCGATCCTGTCGGTGACCTCGCAATGATTCGCTTGCTGGGGCGTGACGATTTTCCGTACGCGACGATCGGCGATAGCCTCAAGGCGGAAGCGGGCGATTGGTGCATGGTGATCGGCAATCCCTTTTTGCTCGCGACCAATCTCCAGCCGACCGTCACGTGGGGCATTCTCAGCGGTGTCGGGCGGTATCAATATCCATCGGGGACGCTGCTCGAGTACGCCGACTGTTTGCAAACCGACGCGTCGATCAATCC
>JBCBOT010000502.1:0-4635 GCA_039821165.1 Planctomycetota bacterium
TGACCACGTCGTTGCTGCTTTCCTGAGTGGACGCACCGCAGGTTGCCGCGTGTCACCTGAATTCGATTGAGCATTCGAACCATTTGGATGAAATTAACGAGGTGCCTTCTTTCGTCACTCACAATATCAACCGAGGCAGCAAGCCGGTCGGCCAAATCAAGTATCCCAAGTATCCCAACGCGATTGCCGGACCATACGCTAAGTCGCGCTGCCCACGAGCCATCGCGATCAGTCCGAGCAACCCACCGGCGAGTGCCATCCAAAGCAAGGTAATGACCAACCCTAACGGCCCCAGCACGGCCCCGATGGCGATGATCAATTTCGCATCACCACCACCGAATTTGGCCCAACGAAACATCAGCCACCCCAGCCCGAACCCCATCGCGATCCCGCTAAGAATCATCCACCAACGAAGCTCGGCGATGTCGAGGGCGGCAAACGCGAGCACCAGTGTAACGACCAAGACCGGAATCCAGTCTGGAATTTCGCGCGTCGCTAAGTCAATTACGGCCGCGAGTGCCAGCAGAAACAGGCACAGCAGCAAAAGCACAGTCATGAGCTAACACACTCATTGAAAACGAAACCCTCCACGCCAGTGACTGACGCGGAGGGCCCGTGAAACATCTTGTCGGCGTTGTACGACGATCAGTCGGAAATCAAGCCGTCGAAGGTGCCGCTGAAGCCGGCGCGGTTGCCCAAGCGAGCCGTACCCTTGTTGTTCGAGATGGCTGTCAAGTCGAGCGTGGTGTCGTTGACTCCACCGCCGGTGGTCTCAATGAGACGACCGCTGAACAGCGAGCTGTTTCCGTCTTCGTGAGCACCCGGCAAGATCGTTGCGGTTGCAGCGAGCAAGTCATTGGTTTTGTGACCGACCATGGTGATGGCAACCAAGCAGATCAACGAGACGCCTGCGAGGATCAAGGCGTACTCAAGCAAGCCTTGGCCCTTTTTGTTCGTAAAGAACTTACGCATTCTATTTTCCTTGGGGAAAAAACGAGTTTGAAAAAATGAGCCGCCTGACCAAGTTGTCGCGAGGCAGCGGCTGCCAAAACCTCGCGACGTTTATGAACAAAGAGCCTGTGAATAGCCCCCGTTTCGTTTCATTGGGTAGACGCGGAATCGACCGAGCAGTTCCCGCATCACCGCCGAGCGTCGTCAACGAACTGCGTTCGTGGTACCTACCCGTCAGTGGCTGAGCGAGTCAGAACCCTGTCGTCCACGCCGGAGCGATTCTTGTCAACGTCCGAATAAAAGTAAACGGTCTTGCAATGCAGATGCAAAATAATTGCAGAAAAGACTCAGCCGCTGTCGTGTGACCGCCGCCGATGAGCCGCGAGAACCACCTACAGGAGGTAACGCGTGCTTGATTTCCACGGCCCCGCACTCGAGAGACCGTCGTCTCCACGAGGCGGCCAGGTTGTCGCAGCGATAACATGCCGCCGAAACAAACGAAGTGTTTGACGCGGTGAACGGTTGGCTCGACCTAGACCGCATTGATCGACCTCGTTCGAATTGCTGCACTTCGGAGACTCCAACCCGCGACCACGGGCGCGTTCAAGATGATTCAGATCGACCAGCTGCGGGTTCAATTCGGCAAGTTCACCGCCGTCGATGGCCTCTCTCTTGAAATCGCCCCGGGACAAGTGTTCGGCTTTCTCGGCCCAAATGGCGCGGGCAAGACAACGACGGTTCGAGTCCTGACCGGTGGGCTGCGTCCGACATCGGGAACCGTTCAGATCGGTGGTCACTCGATCCCGAACCAGATCGACAAGGTGAAAGGACTCTGTGGCTTCGTGCCCGACACCGAGGATCACTATGAAGAACTGAGTGGGCGAGAGAACCTTCGGATCTTTGCCTCGCTCTATCGGTTGCCGAAAAAACGTGTCGACGAAGCGCTCGCAAGACTCGAGCTTGCCGAAGCCGCGGGTCTCGCGGTGTCGCGGTACTCCAAAGGCATGCGCAAAAAACTCTTGATCGCGCGTGAGATATTGCATCGCCCCAAAGTGCTTTTCTGTGACGAGCCGACAGCCAACCTCGACGCGCACTCCACCGGCGTCGTCCGACATCTTTTGAGAGAACTTCGCGACGAAGGGACCACCGTGTTTCTGACGACGCACAACATGACCGAAGTCGAAGAAATCTGCGACCGCGTCGCCATCTTGTCTCGCGGACGACTCGTCGACAGCGATACACCGAGCGCCTTCATGACGCGTCACGCGGAACGAAAGGTACGCGTCGAGCGAGACGTGGACGGGGAACAAGTCCGAACTCTCTTCGATCTCGAAGAACCCGAATCGCGCGCCGAGTTGTCTTCGCTCATCCGTGATGAATCCGACCTTCGTGTGCACTCGCTCGACTTTCGCTTCGAAGACGTCTTTCGAAAACTCACGGGAGAGACTTACCAGTGAGAATGCGTCCCTACATCGTGGCCGCTTTGGTCCGCAAGGACTTCGCTCGCCTCGTGCGAAATGGTCCGGCATTGATGCTGTTGGGGATGTTCGTTTTGGTGGGCATCCTCGTCGCATCAAGCGGTTTGGCGAACGACACCAAACAAAGTGATTCTGCCGAAAGCACGCCCGAGTCGACGCGTGGTGCGTCGTGGATCGTGTATCTCAAGAATGAGGATCCCGATTGGATCCGGTTGCTCAAGCGTCGCACTCCGAGGGAGTTCGATCTCCGTTTCGTCGAAGTGGCGCAGTTTGATGCGGATGCCTATCCGACGAACGTTTGCGTGATCGAGTTGCATGAGCCAAGGTTCTTCGACGATCGCCAACAGGTTCGACGACCGATTCACTATCGATACCCGGGCGCCGATCCAGAGGTTCTATGGCCGGTGTCTCGGTGGTTCCTCTCCGTCTCGCTGGAGCACTTTGGCAAGATGGGTCAGTTCTTCGAGACGAGTCAACCGCTCACTCAACCGACGCAGGCAAATACGACTCGCACCGCGCTCGAGAACGTGTCGATAGCGGATATCCTCAGCGTGACGCTGATCGGGACGGCGCTCCTCACGACGATCCAATTCTTTTCTGCCTGCGGCCTGCTCGTTTCGTTGACGGCACAGGAGCGAGAACGCGGAGCATTGCGGGCACTCTTGCTCACTCCGGCGAACTATTTCGAATTCATCGCCTCCAAAGCCGTCGTCCACATGGGACTCGCCCTCGCCACGTCGGCGTTTGTCGTCGCCGCGATTCAGCCGGCGACACTCGGCTCGCCCTTGCTTTGGGGGACGATGATCGGTCAGACGTGCGGCTACTTTTCGGTGGGCCTGTTGATTGCTTCGTTTGCGAAGAATCAGGCCGCGCCGAATCTACTCACCTTCGGCTACCTTTTGGCGATCGGCACCCTGTATCTGCTGGCCTATCGCTTTCAGTCCTTTCAAATTCTCAGCGCGTTGACCTTCGAGCGCTACGGCCTCCTCCTGACAATCACCAGCCTCAACCTTGCCGACCTGAGCCTGGAATCCAGTTTGAGCGCGATGCGTTCGCTTCCCTTCCGAATGCTGATCCTGCTCTCCGGCGGATTGTTCCTGATCGCGACCGCCTTGGGCTCGTCCCGCCTGCGGGCGTGAGACTGGCCTTACGGGCAATCCAGGTCGGTTTCTGCGAGGTTTGGGGCCTGTGTCGACGTCGTTTTGCGGAAGCCCATTCCTCAGCGAAATTCGAGGCATCGTTCGAACGGTTGGATTAGACTTCGAAAGAGAAGTTTTCTCCGCCGAACCGGCCCGCCGCTCCCGCGTAGTGTTTCCGGGAGAAGGGCTTTCCGGTTTTGGAGCGACCGATGCATGTGCACTCTCACGAACTGACTCTCGGACTCGCCTTCGGGCTCGGGGCGCTCCATGCGCTTGAACCCGGGCACGGCAAGACGGCGATGCTGGTGTATCTGACCGGCCAAAAACGCAGTTTCTGGCATCCGGTGGTGATGGGAGTCTCCAGCGCCTTGGCACACTCGGTGTCACTCGTCGCGATCGCGGCGGCGGTGCATTTGACGCACCATCTGATGAGCGGCGATCACGATCACGAGAACGTCGCGGTGACCGAATCGCTGCGATGGATCAGCGCGTTTCTGGTACTCGCGGTCGGCGCTTGGATGATGTGGTCGGCAGCCCGTGCCAAGCCCGCCCACTGCTGCAGTTGTGGTGGCCACGAACATCAGCACTGCGATGACGAGTCGCACGGTTTGCAGTCGACGCGCCCCAAGACCAGTTATTCGATGAGCGCGCTACTCGGTGTCGCATTCGGGCTCTTACCATGCCCCTCCGCACTCGCAGCGTACTTCACCGGAATGTCGGGCGGTTCGCCGATGGCGGCTTATGCGGTGATCGGGTTGTTTGCCGCCGGTATCGCGAGTTCACTCGCGTTGGTTGGCATCGTGTTGCAGTCGTTCGGTACACGGTGGCTGAGTCGCCCCGGGCGCTTGAAAGACCTGCCTTGGCCACACATCCGCGCCGGCCTGATCCTCCTGATCGGCGTGTTCTATCTCGGACGCCTTGTCTGGACCGCATGACGTTTCGTTTGAGCCAAGTGCCCGGCTAGCTTAGCTACTCAAACTGAGCGGTTTTGGTGAAATCACCCTCCCTCGTTTTGACTTTGATGCCAACGGCATCAAAGACAAAACGAGGGAGGGTCGGTTCTTTTG
>JBCBOT010000503.1:0-4616 GCA_039821165.1 Planctomycetota bacterium
TCGTCACCGGGACGCTGTGGAGTGGCTTCGTTTCGACGACCGATTGGTGACCGTACTGGATCGTGTAGCACCGCACGACCAACTCGTCGTCGGCGAATTCAAGGCGCCAATCAAACTCGTCGCCCTCGTCCCGGTGACGAAGCGTGTCGAGGTGGCAAAGGAGATCCCGGCGTTTCTAACTGCCGCATCCGAGGCGGCGAATGACATCGCGTCAGAGGCTCGTGACGCCGCCGAGTCGATCGAACAGTCGCTCGCGGACATGGACTGATCACCGCAATAAAGATCGCCAACGACGGGACGTTTTTTTGGAGCGTGCTGGCATTCGCCGAACGGAAAGCCAAGGAAGACCAAGAGCGCAGCGAAGCCGAGGAAGACCGGAAGTTGCGAACGCCAAGGCATAGCCGCTAATCACGCATAGCCCCGCGAGCATGGGGCTGCATTCAGATCCCTTCGGTCGCTTGGCCGGAGGGGTTTTTTTGCGCCCGAAGAATCAAGTGCATGTGCCCTTCTTCGGGATTGACTGATAGAGCCAGGCCGGAGGCGAACCAAATGGAAGACTGGAAATATAAGGGTGGTCCGAGAGATGGCGATCAAGTGGATGGAGAGCCACGAGACGAAATCGCGTTGCTGGTGTCCAAAATGGCTCCCGATTGCAATGACGATCTGCCCAGGCTAACGGTCAAAGGAGCGGATGGCTCTCGGTACATCGTTGACTTGGAAAGCCACCTTCTCTGGCACCAAGACCAGCCCATTCCGCCTCACCTTATGCCTTGCACAGTTTTTGCGAAGGTTATCGGCGGCCCGTTCGATGGATACTCCTGTAGTCAAGAACTCGCAAGCAGCTGGCGGAATCGTGAGACCGTGAACTTCCAATCCCCTGGGGGAGGTCTCAGAACGTCGAACGTTTACCGCGTCGAGCTAAACGGTCCGGATGTCGTTTTGCGGTTTGTCCAAAGCAAGAGCAATGAGTTCGGTAAGATGAATGGCGGCATGTTTGGCGGTCCACTGCCCGATACAAATTAATCGTGAGTCAGGCAGCGACGGCTACCCAAAAATACCGAAGTACCCCGCGATACCGAAAAACAACGCCCCGCGTGCATCGCATGCAACAAACGTGGTACCCTGTGATTTAGCAGAAGTGGGGCTTTTCAGCAGAAAGGCCGGTGCGTCCAATTTGATCTACGGAACCGAAGGTTAGAGGTTCGAATCCTCTGGGGTGTACTGGACTTAGGTGAAAACAGCGGGTTGGTCATCCACCAAATCTCCACCAGTCGCCGCGAAAAGTCTTTTCAGCTTTAGCGCGAGCGCATCGTGTGAAGAGTCGGAGTAGTACCTCATTAGCGTCTCGAAGCTCACGTGACGCATCATTGTTTGAGCGTCACGAATGTTGACATGGTCAAGCAAGAATCCCGCAAAGGTCCGACGCAGATCGTGAGCCGAAGCGTACGAGGTATTGTCGAAAGTCGTGTTCTTGAGTGAGTGAAAAAGGTGGCGCATCCTGTTGGAACTTCAACCCTCCAACGGCCCGAAGTGGGCAAAGGAATACGCCGTGAACCAGACTAAGACAGACCGAAACGAATTGCCAGTGGACGAAGCGAGCATCGTTGCTTTTCCATCCCACGTGGATGAGAAGAGCCCGCTTGATGAGTGGATCCGCGAAGGAGCCAGACGAATGCTGCAGTCCGCGATTGATGCGGAGGTGGAGGCGTTCGTTCAGAAGCATGATGAAAAACGCGATGAAAATGGGCGTCGACTTGTCGTGAAAAATGGGAGTTTGCCCGAGCGTGAGATACTCACCGGCGCGGGTGCAATTCCGGTCAAGCAAGGACGCGTCCGAGACAACACGAAGGATCCTGAGAAGAGAGTCGTTTTCTCTCCAAGTGTTCTGCCGGCGTACCTGCGGAAGACGGAGGCCATCGAGGAATTGATTCCGTGGCTTTACTTGAAGGGAATCTCCACGAGCGATTTCGGTGAAGCGTTGCAGGCACTTGTTGGGGAACGAGCTCGGGGGCTCAGTGCGAACGTCGTCGTTCGCCTGAAGGAGCAGTGGTGCGATGAATACGATCAATGGAGCAAGCGTGACTTGTCCGAGAAACGCTACGTTTACGTTTGGGCGGACGGCATCTACGCGAAGGTCCGCCTGGAGGATGACGCCAACAAAAAGCAGTGTTTATTGGTCGTCATGGGCGCAGCGGCCGACGGCAAGAAGGAGCTGATTGCAGTGCTCGACGGTTATCGGGAGAGCGAGCAAAGCTGGAGTGAATTGTTGTTGGACTTGAAGCAACGCGGGTTGAAACTGGCACCCAAAGTCGCGATCGGCGATGGGGCTCTCGGCTTCTGGAAAGCACTTCGCAAGGTCTTTCCCCAGGCGCGTGAGCAACGTTGTTGGGTGCACAAGACCGCCAACGTCCTGAACAAGATGCCCAAGAGCGTTCAATCCAAAGCGAAGCAAGCTCTGCACGAAATCTGGCAAGCCGAAACGAAAGCCGATGCAGAGCAGGCATTCGACAATTTCATTGAGAAATACGAGGCGAAGTATTCACCGGCCTGCGAGTGTCTGAAGAAGGATCGCGAAGTGCTTCTAACGTTCTACGACTTCCCGGCCGAGCACTGGAGCCACCTGCGGACGACCAATCCAATCGAATCGACATTCGCAACCATCCGGCTGCGTCATCGACGGACGAAAGGCAACGGCACCCGGCGGGCAAGCCTGGCAATGATGTTCAAGCTCGCTCAATCCGCCGCCAAGAAATGGAGGCGACTCAACAGTCACGACAAGATCATTCATGTCATCGAAGGGCGTCCCTTCAAAGACGGAATCATGCAAGAGCAGGTCGCCGCCTGATCATTCGCGGGAACACAACAATTGACAATATCTCATCGAACCCGCGGACTCCTGGATGAAAGCCAGACAATTCTGCCAACAGAATCTACCACGCCATTTGAATGCTTCGACTGAAGCAAGTACCGCATAGGAGTATCGATCTCCTTCCTGTTGCCTGAGAAGCAACCGACCTAGCCAGTAGTCGAATGCGGCTTGGTGAAAGCGATGGCAACGGGAGTCGAACCCGCAGCAACTTGATAGACAATCAAGTTCCCTTCCCAGAGGGACTTACCACCGTATTGGTTCAGGGTGACCAACCGGAATTGAACCGGCGACAAACTCATTCACAGTGAGTCTGTGGAAACCAGCACCAGATCTGGCCACAGCTCCACAGGCTGGAATCGAACCAGCGGCAAACTGATTAACAGTCAGTCCGAGCCACCAGCGGCTCCCCTATGGATCGTTGTCTCAAACAGTCGGGTATCAGTGAGTTGCACACTGTCCATGCGTGGCCCCAAACCACACCGCTTACTCCAAGCTATACCCGAGAAGTTTCAACAAGCGCCGAGGACAGGAATCGAACCTGTGTTTGCCTGGTTCAGAGCCAGGTGCAACGACCAACAGTTGCCGCCTCGGTGTAAAACGATCATCAGCACTCCGTCCGGGAATCGCACCCGATCTGCGGGCTTCAAAGGCCCGCGTCGCGTCTACGCGCCGGAGAGAATTGCAATCACTGCAAGCTCCGGTGGATGGGCTCGAACCATCACCCGTCTCCTTAACAGGGAGCCGCCCTACCGATTGGGCCACACCGGATTCTTAAATCAACAGTCAGGATGGCTGGATTTGAACCAGCGGTCTCGTGCACCCGAAGCACGCGGATTGCCAAACTTTCCCACACCCTGATAACAAGAGCGCCCAGCGAGAATTGAACTCGCGTCTTCTGCATGGCAAGCAGATGGGTTACCACTACACCATGGGCGCAAAATGCATCACAACCAAATTGTCAAAGATCACGGATGCACGAAGCATCCAAGAGCACCGAGTCGGAATCGAACCGACGTCCCCTCGTTACGACGGAGGTATCTTCCCGCTAGACGATCAGTGCTGAGTGAGGCGGGAGGCTGTAGACTGGAGTCTGGAGGAAGATCCATGAGAGACCACACCAAACTTCGAGCCTTTGAACTCGCCGACGAACTTGTTGTGCTTGTCTATCGATTCACTGCGAAATTTCCAGCTTCAGAACAGTTCGGACTGACTTCTCAATTGCGCCGCGCTGCTCTGTCAGTTCCATCCAACATTGTTGAAGGATGTGCCCGGCATACCGAAGGTGACTACATCCGGTTTCTTGACATCGCACATGGTTCTGCGCGAGAAGTCGAATACCAAATCACCGTCGCCCATCGCCTTGGCTACCTTTCCGATGAAGAAAGCCGACAACTTAGCGCAAAGTCAGTTGAAACCTCAAAAGTCTTGAATGGGCTGCTACGTTCGCTACGTCGATAAACTCCAGTCTGAAGACTCCCGCCTCCTGACTGCTTAGTGGGACCGGTGAGAATCGAACTCACATCGTTCGGTTTAAGAGACCGATGCATTGCCTTGTCTGCCACAATCCCAAATTGTTTTTCGTTGTTTCGTTGCCAGTCGGCGCGGAAGGAATCGAACCTTCAACCCTCGTCTTATAAGGACGCCGCTCTTACCACTGAGCCACGCGCCGTAAGTGGGGCCGGAGAGATTCGAACTCTCGCCGAACGGATTAAAAGTCCGTCATGCTGCCAGTTACACCACAACCCCA
>JBCBOT010000504.1:0-4552 GCA_039821165.1 Planctomycetota bacterium
TCTTGCCCCAATCGTCTTGCCCCAATCGTCTTGCCCCAATCGTCTTGCCCCAATCGTCTTGCCCCAATCGTCTTGCCCCAACCGTCTTGCTTCTCCTTCAACGAAAGAATTCGCCGTCGTCACGTTTCCCGCTCCCCCACACGTGACTCAATGCTGGTTCGTGACTCAACGAGTGCACCCGCAACACAGAATGCTGCCCCGGTCAGTTCCAGCGCGGCGAAGCCGACATGCGAGGCTGAAAATCCATCCAACGCTAATCCGGCGATACGACCGAACACCGCGCCAAACAGCGGCAACCCGCCGACCAGCAATGCCGCGAACAGATTGTTGTAACGCAAAAGAAGCAGCATGCTCACTGCGATCGCCAACTCAACGCCACCATAAAAAGCACGGACTTCCGTAAGCATCTGCGGGGACGACTGATCGACTCCGAATGCGGGCAACAACGCGCCGGGATTGGTTCCTAGCCAAACGGCGAATCCGGCCCACGTGATTGCGGTAACAACGATGACGACAACTGGAAAACGCATCTTCTCTACACCCACGATGGAGTCAGGCACTCTCGTCACGCAACGGTAACATATTTGCGGCCCAGCAACGCTGATGCGCGCTCCCGACAACGACCGCGCGGGTGATACAATCTGGAACCATCCATGCAGCTTGAGTTCCAACATCAAACTCATCTAAACCCATCATGAAATTCATCTTCCTTGGACTCGGGGCACTGCTGCTTGTCGGCGTTGCCGTGATCGCAAGTCGGATCAAGAAGCAAGCGAAGGGTGAACCTGGCTTTCGCGAATTCGTCAAGAACCCCGAACTCTTCGAGGAATACATCACCGATGGCGATGGCGAGTCGTTCGATGAGAGTGAAGTCGCTTCCTGGGATGACGAACAGATTCATCAACAAGTCACGCGATTCGTATCGGGCGACGATGATTCCTACGAGTTGTCGGAAGCCCTTGAATCGTTGATACCCAAGACGCACGACGCTCTGCTTTCGATTTTGCGTCATGGCAAGGTGGATGCGGAGCAGAGTCTCGATGAAGACTCGATCGATCGGCTCTGCGACTTATTCGACGGATCAATGCCCGCCGAAGCGTTTCCGTTGCTCGAACCCTACCTAACGCATCCGTCTGACAAGTTTCGAAAAGCGTGCGTTCTTGCCGTCGCCGAAACGGGACTTGCCGAGGCCTTGCCGGCGGTACGCCGAGCGATGAAGGATGACGATGAGTTTGTTCGCTCCTATGCGCTAATCGGAGTTGATAGAGCAAACGAGAATGATCGCATCGCCGAGGAACTCGTTGAGGGCGTCTTGCCGGAAATTGAAGGGTTGATTCGTCGGGATCAAAACGGCGACAAAACCTCTTCACTTCTCGCGGAACTGGACGCCGACAGGGCCTCGTCTTTCTTACTGTCCCCTGAGATCCTCGCCCTCGAAAACGGCCAGCTCTACAACATCTTGCGGACGATCAACAGGTTCGACTTTGAGATTTCGAGGGACCAAGTTCTTTCACTCGTGAACCAATTGCGAGATCGCGAACTGGATTTTCCAAACAACAACATTCTGGGCGAGTCTCTTGATCTATTGGGAAAATTCAAAGTCTCCGAGGATCGCGAGCTTCTTCAGAAGTACAGCGAACATCCGATTGAAGAGGTTGCCGAAGGCGCCGCGAGAGGGCTCGTCGAAGCGAACGATCTGGGCGACTTTCGCACTCGACTTTGGGAGAAAGAAGAATCGGGCGAGGTCTTGAGCAAGGAGCAACAACTCTATCGAGCCGTCTTGATACTCGACGCTGAAGTGAACAATGGTGGCCACTCGCAGTATTTCTTCAACTCGTCCGGGGACGAATGGCAGCTTGCGCTGGAGGGGTTGAAAGTGATGGGATTCAAAGAGCGGCTTGCAATCTTCGACGGCATCTTGGCTCTGTTTGGCGAAGACGGTCCGGTTAACGATCAATCCATTCGATCTGACCAGCTCGCGGACATCTACACGGAGCATGAAGAAGCGTTCGATGAGTTCGACGGACGGTATTACCAGTGTGAGGAAAACGTGGAAGTCGTGATGATGCGATACGTGATCCGAAACGCGGACGCATTCAAGTAGCTGAGACACGCTGGATCGCAACGACGCTAAAATCCTGCCCTTTCATCCCTCTCGGACCGAGCGAAAGCCCCATGGCGAAGCATCGAGTGTTTGCAATGACATTTGCGAGCGTCTACCCGCACTATGTCGCGAAGGCTGAAAAGAAAGGGCGAACGAAACGAGAGGTCGACAAGATCATCCGCTGGTTGACGGGATACACCCAGCGCCAGCTCACGAAACTGATCAAAGACGAAAAGAACCTCGAGGAGTTCATCAACAACGCCCCCCAACTGAACCCCGATCGCGAATTGATCACCGGGGTTGTGTGCGGCGTCCGCGTCGAGGAGGTCGAAGACCCGATGATGCGCGAACTACGTTACCTCGACAAAATGATCGACGAACTCGCCCGCGGAAAGGCAATGGAGAAGATCCTTCGCAGCGAATGATCATCGGCCCGGACGCCTCATCAGTCCTTGCCGCCGACAACCAAGAGCGAACTTCCAAAAGGGAGTTTCAGCCAACTCATCGTTTTGCGCTCAAGATCCGAAAGCGCGCGAAGTACTCGATTGATCGGCGCGGCCGGCAGTGCGGCCGGCACGGGCTCGCCGGGAATCAGTCGCTCCTTCAGTCGAACGACCAACTTCGCGGCCGCCACCCAGTGGAAAAAGTACTGCGAACGGTCAACACGCATCCCTGCGGTCTCAGCAACGGAACCGAACGTGCGGCGGGTGTATCGGATACGGTGGTGATTGATGTCGTCGTGTCGTGTCCACAATGCTTGAAACGCCGGCACCGTAATGATCGCGATCCCATCATGCTCAAGAAGACTCAACGCGTGACGTAGGCAGGCCTCCGGTTCGTCAAGATGCTCCAAAACATCAAGCATCAAAACAATCGATAGCGGCTTGGCGACTTGATAGGAATCATCAAACGGACCGATGTGAATGCGGTCGCGATGCGGTCCCTCCTCGGAAACGATTGAAGCGTCGACTTCCACGCCCCAGACTTGCCCATACTTGGACAGCGCATCGAAGAACAAACCGTCACCGCATCCGATATCGAGCATCCGTAAATCGTTCCGACCGGCGGCGTACTGATCCACCAGCGGCAAAATCATCGACTCGCGGCTCCGCCACCACCAGTGATGTTCGTAGAGTTGCCGATAACGGCTCGCATAGTCGGATTGCATTTCGTCGGCTCGCCTACGTTTACTGTGCGAGCATGGCGGAAGCCAAACCCAAGACGAGAAAAAATCCGCACATGTCAGTCACCGTGGTGAGCAGTGGTCCGCTCGCTACCGCCGGGTCCACTCCGAATCGCTTGAGCAAGAGTGGGATGGTTCCGCCGATAGAAACAGCGACGATCGTATTGACGAACAAGGCAGCACCGACCACCAACCCCAGGTACGCGTTGCCCTTGAACACGGTGGCAACGACGGCAACCAGGATTGCAAGGACCGAGCCGTTGATCAAGCCGACGGAAACCTCCTGCCACCAAACTCGCAACACTTCATTTGGTCGGATCAAACCCAAGGAAAGTTCACGCATGCTGACCGCAACGGCTTGGTTTCCACTGCATCCGCTCATATCACTAATGATCGGCAGAAAAACGGCTAAGGCAATCACGGCCTCCAGCGTCTCTTGGTACATGGCGACGACGCTCGCCGCACCGACGTTCAAAACGATGTTCACGCTCAACCAACCGAGTCGGCGCCGCGCACGAAGCCAGAGCGGCATGGTACGGAGTTCTTCGCCGCCGACGATCCCTTGACTCTTGAGATAGTCGCTTTCGGCGCTGCGAGTTGACTGGCGATTGACGGCTTCGCGTTCGATGACGCCCAAGACTCGGCCACGACTGTCCAAGACAGGCACGGCAAGGAATGGATGCCGATCGAATAACTCAGACAATTCACCGAGGTCGGCTCGATCGGAGACGGAAATCGGATCGGAAACCATGACTTCGGAGATCGGTGCACCACGCCGAGCGAAGAGCAATCGTTGCATCCGCAACACGCCCACCAATCGACCGACATCATCGCAGACGTAGCCGTATCGGATCTCGATGGAGTCATGTCGATCGTGATCGCGACTGAGCTGCTCAATAACTTCGGCGACACTCAATCGATCGGAGTAGCTGAGAAACTCACGGATCATCAAACCGCCCGCCACGTCATCGGGGTAGGCCGCGAGTTCTCGCACCGCGGATGCCTCGGAATCCGGCAGGACGTCCAAGATTGCTTCTGCCTGAGACGCATTCAAATCGCCGAGAACATCGGCTTGCTCATCGCTCGGCAGTTCGTGAATCACATCGGCCGCTGCGGACGGATGCAACCAACCGATCAATTGCGCCGCTTGAGCTTCCGAAAGATGGCTGATCAGGTCGGCGCCGAGGGTGCTTGGTAACAGTTCAAAGACTGCCAATGCCTCCTCTGGTTCGAGGTGTCCGAGTGCGAGCGCCCGATCCGACAAC
>JBCBOT010000505.1:0-4537 GCA_039821165.1 Planctomycetota bacterium
AGAAAAAACCTGTGCGCCCCGCGTCGCTGTATCGACCTTGGTAGCGTGCCCAGCGTTGCTCCAGGCTAGGCTCAGAGGGACTCTCAGAATCGATGAGTCGGGCCGCAAAAACGCCGAGCCGCGCGCTGAACCGTTGGTCTGGATCTTTGATCGTCGCGGTGAGCGTGCGGACCGTTTCGGCGTCGAGAGTCGCAGCGAGCGAACGAGCGATGACTCGGTAACCGCTTGCTCGATCGATCGGGTCTCGCATCGAGTCCACTAGCTTTGTTGCCAAAGTCCAGTTGCCGAGCGAGGCGGCCAACTTCGCCCACTTGGCCTTTTCAGCTGTGCCGGATTCGCAAACGTATCCCAAGACTGAACCACCCACGGCTTGTAACTCGCCGAGCCGAACGACGGCATCCGCCGAATCGTCCAGCAGCCGCCGAGCGGCACGATCTTGACCGCGTTGCCGCAAGACTTGAATGACGCTGAACCGTGTCTTGCGCGTCGGCGTCTCGTTTGCATCCCCCTTCAACCATGAGTCCGGATCCTCTGGATTTGTCTCGACGGCCAGCATCAGTCGTGTTGTGTCCGAGGGCTTCGTCGCCCAGGGTGATTGATCCGACTCCGCAAGGCCACGGTCGATCTCACGCTGCAAACCGCCGATCGTCTCGAGTTGGCGAGCATTGAAGTAGGCCGCGTATCGCGAGAGAGAAACCGGGAATTGGGTTTGACGTCGTTTCTTCCCGCTGAGTTTCAGTTCACTCGCGATCGATTGCGAATCTGCCCGTGCGAGTTGCGTTACCAGCGAGACGGCAGCTTCCGCGAGTCGCTTCGCGATGAATGGCGTTTCGATGCCTTGGACGGAATACGCGAAGACACGCAGTTTTGAATCTGCGTCACGGACCGCCGCGACGACGGAACCAGGATCGACAACGGCTTGCGAAAGCTCTTGGAGCACCTGCTGGACATAATCCCCCGCGAATCGGTCGGCCAACTCGATACGGTCTGAGCAAAGACATCGAATGGCCAACGCGGAGTAGACGTCCTCGGGAAGCGGACCGAATTGCGATTGCACAAACTCCATGCGATGACCGATCGCATCACCGTCCAGTGCCCCCGTGGTCACGATGCAAACGGCGAGTTGTTTTTGGAAGTCCTTCCGCGCCCCCACAGACTCAGCCCAACGCTCATCGTTCCTAAGCTTCTTCAAACGGTCGTCTTGCCCAGTCGACGCGAGGGCGAGAACAAACGCCGGGCCGTTGTACCCGTCACGGAACACCCATTCATCGGACTCGCGCCGAGCTTGAAGCACCTTCGCCGTATCGACTTTCGGGGCCGACGCGTCTCTCGGCCTCGGGCTGACCACCGCGAGCGTGGCGTAGGCCGACAAACAGCGATCGATCGCGCGAGCCGTTTCTGCGTCGTCGGGTTTGGCTTGGTGATACGCCATCGCAAGTTGCCCAAAGGCGGCAGCGGTGGCACCGTACACTTTGGACTGATCGCTGTAGATGTTTGCGACGGGAAGCAGTCCGCTAAGTGCTCGTTCGAGCTTTTCTAGCTCGCCGTTGCCGATCGCCGCAAAACGAATGTCGCGAATCAGAAAAGGATGGTTTCGCTCGAGCGCGAGTTTGGCTGCCGTGCTGTACTGTCGACGGCGGATCGCATCGATTGTCTCAACTGCTTCGAAGCGAACATTCCGGCTCAACTTTTTGCCGCGGATCCTGGTTGTCAGGGACCTCATTTCGTCGATTTCGCCTTGCCGTGCGAGCAGATCGGCGTAGACGCGAAGATTGGCCGCGTGTGTGGAGACCTCTTCTTGTGAAAGGACACGCTCGAACGTCTCACGAAAGTCGGACATCGAAGCCGGCTCGTCGGCGATGGCAGCGTTGAACGAGCACACGACGAGTAGCAAGGCCGCAATTGGTTTCATCGACCGCATGATTTGAATTCCTGCATCTGAGTGAGATTCCCGAGCCACGATCGGCTCCAAGCGGTTGTACGGCAATCTTCCGGGGGAGATGTCGGATCAGCGTCAGAAGAATGTAAAACAACTCTGAGTCGACTTTCGATCGTCACCGGTCGCTTTTTCTCCTTCGAGGGTAAGAATAGTCGCTTGCCTCCAACTCCTGCACGAGATCCGACGTGAGCATTGTCTGGCCAGAACCTGTCACACTACGCGGCGAGCATGCGTCGCTCGAACCGCTTTCTTCCTCCCATCACGACGGATTGGTTGAAGCGGCGACCGACGGAGGTCTGTGGAAGCTCTGGTTTACCAGTATTCCAAAACCGGACGCGATGGCTTCGTGGATGGATCAGCTCACCGCTCAGCAAGACGTGCTGCCTTTCGCGGTGCTTGATCGCGACGGTCGTCCCGTGGGCATCACGACGTATCTGAATATCGATGCGAAGAACCATCGATTAGAGATCGGCCATACCTGGTACGCCCGGCGGGTGCAGCGGACCGGGTTGAATACCGAATGCAAACTGATGCTGTTGCGACACGCCTTTGAGTCGCTGAACTGTATCGCGGTCGAGTTTCGCACGTCGGCGATGAACCATCGAAGCCGGGCGGCGATCGAAAGGCTGGGCGCGAAACTGGACGGCGTACTTCGAAGCCATAAACGCCATGACAATGGAACGCTTCGAGACACGCACGTGTATTCGATCATCGCCGTCGAATGGCCGACGGTAAAAGCGAACCTTGAAGCCAAGCTCGCATCGATGCCTTCGGTGTAGCGTGAACGACGGGCGGGTTTTGCTCGCATTTCCAGATTGCGAAATGTGTCACACGCGTGAAGGCCAATTTGCCAAATCGATATAATTGGTTTAGATTTCCGCCTTACTGAGTTCGTTGTCTGTTCGCTGGCCAAAAGGAGTTTGGAATGAGCACTCGGATCCCTCTCAGTCGCGCTGATGAAGAAGCACGCTTACGACAAGAACGTCTGGAGCTGAGTATCGCGGAGATGGGCCTGTCGGTCCGAACCACGAACTGCCTCGAAGAGACGGGTATCTTGACGGTTCGTGATCTTCTCAACGCAACCCCGAAGCGGTTGCTCGCGATCAGCAACTTTGGCGAGAAGACCTTGAGCGAGGTATATTCCGCTCTCGAAGAACTCGGATTTTATCGTCCGAGTCGACGCCCGCAGCAACCTCGTTAGTCCCACAAGCTCATTCAACAATGGCGCGCTTTCCTCGTCCGTGGAGCAAGAAGCGGGGAAAGCGGTTCATCGGGACCGAACTCCGTAGTGTGCTTTGGGAGACCGCTTTTTTTAGCGGATTATTCCTGAGTGGCGTTTTCGTACTCTCGCTGGTGTTGATCAGCGAGTTGGCGCAATGGGAACCGCTCGCCCCGCTGACGGAGTTGACGCCGATCCAGCCGGAGGACGTGACACCGGAGAGCCTCGAAGGGGGCGGCCTGTCGAGCTGGCTGTTCGGCTCTCTCGGCGTCGGTGCGATCGTGATCGGCGTCGGCGGCCTGGGCTTCCGGCTTTTCCGAGTCGGCGTGAGCAACGAGCGTCGATCGGCGTTGGCGAACCGTGCATCGTCCATCGAGATGATCGTCCCGCCTGCGGAAGACACAACCAAGTTGCCGACGGTGCCACGGGGGATGTCCCTTACCGACAGCCCGGGCGAGCGTTTGACTTACCGGCTCGCGGCGGAGGGCACCTCGGTGTTCGATTTGATCGGCCCCGCACTGCTGGCGCTGCTTTGGAATACTGTCTGGTTCATTTTATTGGCGGTGGTGGTCGCGGGTTTTTTGTATGGCAGTCCGCGTTATGTGATTGCGTTCCTGCTGCTGCCGTTCGGTGCCATCGGTTATTGGTCGTTTCGTTTTTTTCTTGGACAGTTGCGTCGGACGGCAGGGATAGGACCCACGATTGTTGAAATCAGCGACCATCCACTCTATCCAGGGTGCAAATACCGGCTTTACGTCTCACAAGCCGGGCGACTTCGACTTCGTCGGCTCAACGTTCGAATCGCTTGCGAAGAGGAAACCGTCTACCGCCAAGGGACGGATGTACGCGTGGAGCGATTCGAGGTGTTCACGCAAGAATTATGTGCCGAAAAAGATGTTCGAGTTGACCCGCATGGTGCCTGGGAGCAACAATTCAGCATTGATCTGCCTGACAACGTGATGCATTCCTTTGTGGGTTCCCACAACGCCATCCGTTGGAAGGTGATCGTTTCCGGAGAAGCTCGTCCGTGGCCATCGTTCTGCCGAAACTTTCCCGTCGTCGTCCATCCACCGGGCTCGCCACCGAAGCGCAGCCCGCGGTGAGCATTTCGCTGTGTAGCGAAGACGGAAAATACCAGGGCGGCACGTCGCTCAATGCCAAGTGGCGAGTCAGTCGCATCACCCTCGATTCGCTCACTGCGATCGAAATCTCAGTGATTTGGTACACCGAGGGCAAAGGCGACCAGGACTTGCACGTGCATCATTTCGAGCGGCTGAGCGAAAGCCAGATTCGCCGCTCAGGCTTGGCCGACGAACAATCGCTCAGCTGCGAGTTGCCGCCGACCCCCCTCAGCTACAGCGGTCGACTGATTCGACTTC
>JBCBOT010000506.1:0-4524 GCA_039821165.1 Planctomycetota bacterium
ACTGGCCTTGATTGGTTTCGACGGTCGTTTGTCCGGCGCTGGCGGTCGTCAATGACGTGAGGCTGTACTCGCCGAATTGAATGTTGCCCGACTTCTGCATCGTCGTGGTCGCGTTTTGAAAGCCCGTGGTCGAACTGCGGAGCGGTCCGTTTCGGCGGGAGCTTTCATCGAGCGTCATACTGGAAGACGTCGTGACCGTGATTGAGTAACTGCCATCACGATTGACATTGCCAATGGATTCGGTCGTCCGCGTCGATCGGTTGCGATCGGTGTAGCTGAATCGCTGACGACCGCCTTGATGGTCCGAGGTAGTGGTGGAGTTCGTGGTCAGGTGCCGAGTGGCGGTTTGCAGACCGCCGAACTCGCGCAACACTTCGAGCGTTGTTTCAGAGCCACTGCGAGAGAAGTTCCCGACTAACGAAGAGCCGCCGCCCGCGACGAGCGCGTCGACTTGGCCCGCCAGATCGCCATCGACATACCGTTCTCCGATCGATGAGTAGCGGACTTGTTTGTCGGATCGCAGAGTCCAATCAAAGGTGCCTCCGGACCAAGTTTTTTCGTCAACGAATTGGCTGACGATGGTCGAGGTGGTCGTGGCGTTCTCGGCGAAGGAACTCGAATCGGTGGTCGTGGTGAAGTTGGCTTCGCCATCGAATGCCGTTTCGTATTCGCCGACGGAGAAGGCGGCGGGTGCGAAGGAAACTCCGTCAATCGAACCGCGCGCGAGGACTTTACGGACGTTGATGCCCGAACCGTCGCCGCGTTGACTCGAACCGGGTTGACCTTGGCCATCGCTGCCGGCGGTCTCGAATCCGAACGCGTAGGAAAAGCCGGCTGTTCCCAATGCGACGACTTCGTAGATGCCCGTCGCCCTGTCGATGGACGCGAAGGTGGACAGTCCGAACGAGCGGACGTCGCCACTCGACGCAGATGCTGCGCCGCCGGTCGCGTCATCGCCGTCTCGCGCAACCGGAGTGGCGAAACTCTGAATGGTCGGCGTGATCGAGTTGCCTTCGTCATCGACCAGTGCCAATCGCTCGATCGATTCTTCGCTCTTGACGTTGACGATGTTGGCAAGCGAGACGGCGACGCCGCCGTTTCCGTTCTTCGTATCGGTGATGTGGACCGTGATCGCGTAGGGGCCTTCGCGATGGTAGCTGTGGTCGGCGACGACCTCGAACGTCAGCGGACCACTACCGGGCCGGACCGTTGCGGTCGTTGTTTCGCCATCACCGAAGTCGACTGTCGCGGTGAACTGACCGGCCGAAGCGGTGGGGTCACCTGCGACAAACGTTGCGATCGCCGCACCGCCATCGCGAGCGAAGGTCGTGTTCTCGGCGATGGAACGACCTTCGAGCGCATAGAGGACTTCGCCGGTGGCGTAGACGGGCGGGTTGGCCCGCACGACTTTGTCGCCGGTCTTGAAGACGATTTGCCCCGAGTTGTTGATGACATCGAAGCCCTCAATCTCATCCACCGCGCCGATGCCGGGTAGGACTTCGCCGATGTCGACGACTTTGCCATGACCGAGGAACAGTTCCGGCGGAACGAGATCACCGCCATCGGTTGGGAAGTAGAAACGCGCCGAGTGGAGACCTTCGTTGCCGTCGCCATCGGCGGCCATGAACGTGACCGTCAGGAAGGGCGTTCCGTCGGGCGGGTCTTGCGTGGAGGCAACGGCACCGACGAGGCCCGCCGCCGTGGACGGATCGATGATCGCGTCGCATGCGTTGCCGGAAGAGCCTCCACTTTCGCCGCTGTTGTCTTCGACATCGCCGCGATCACTGGTGCCCGTACTGAACGCGCCGTTGATACCGATGGGTCCGCCGAGCAACGAGGCGATGCCGCCGACGTCATTTCCATCGACGTTGACTTCGTTCGGATCGACCAAGCCATCTCCCGACTCACCGACAACTTTGATGGTTTGACCGGTTTCGGGATCGACTGCATAAATGCCGCGGCCCGAGGGTCCTTCGGCAGCGGCGGCGATGATTCCGGTGTCGCTGATGGAAACTTGGTCGCCGATGGCAGAGAGTCCAAAGTCCTTCACTTCGCCGTCAATCGACATCGCTTTGACTTGACCGCCTTGAATGAAGACACTCCAACCGGTATCTGAAAGCTGCACGTTATGCACAGGCTCGTCGAGTGGGACGCGGACGTAAGGTTGCTCCCGTTCGCGACTGAAAGTGACCAGACTGAGGCCGGGGTCGGTTTCGCTGTCGTTGGTTTCGGCGATGAAGACGGCTTCATTGCGATTGTTGACCGAAGCGGATTCGGGACGGACCGCGGTAAACGGCGTGACGTAGATCTGCGGCTCGAAGATCGGCATGATCGACGTGACGAGGGCGGTGGATTGGAGCACGCCGATGTTGACGGCATCGGGATGTTGAAACGCGTTCCACACCGGATTGGCTGGTGTGAAGAACGCGCTGGACCAAACGGGATTGGTCGTCCAAACGCGCGGCACCAAGGCTCGGGAAGCGGTTGCGGCGGTGCCGAAGATCGGGGGAAGCACGGCCGAAGAGATAAACAACTGCATGTCCAGCATCAGCGGGTCGCCCCACCTCAGTCCGGCGTTGGCGAGTCCTTCATCTCCAACAGCGAGTTGTCGCGGACTGGCGTAGTTGTCTTGTCCGCCGCCGCTGGTATCGCCGTCACCGCCAGAACTATCGCCGGCCGAATCTCCTGAATCATCATTGTTGTTGCCGGTGTCACCGTCGCTGCCTGAATCGCCGTCATCACCACAGTCTTCGTGTCCGTCGTTCGAGGTATCGTCCGCCGGAGCGTCGGGACTCGGCGGTTGGATGGCGTTGTACAGTCGCTGCGCATTCCAGAGTTCGCTGTACGTCAACGCGACGTCGGTGAATTCCAAGACCGGCACGCCGACGGCAAACATGCCGATCGCTGCTTCGGCATTGAGTTGGCGTTGGGCGTGGACTTGGTTGCCGTCGTTGACTTGAACGGTGTCGCTGAACCGCATAGTTGGCGAATCGGTGGGTGCACCGCGAGGCGGTACGGTGACCGATGCATCGCCAAAGACGATTTCATCGGGCAAAAGTGACTTGATGCCTTCGGTTTCCTCCCAGATGAAAAGATTATCTTTGCCGCCTTCGGTCGCGGAGAACGCAATGTTGCCGTAGTTGTTGATCGAGACGCCGGAGCCGACGCGTTCGAATCCGCCGGCGACGAGATCAAAGCTGTAGTTGGAGGGTCCACTCTTGAGGACGATCTCAACCACACCTTCGCTGCTCGCTTGGGTCGATGCGGAAGATTGGAAAAACGTCGACGCTGCGCCGGCTGGGACTTCGTTGACCGTGTACGTAAAACTGTCGACGACATCGACGCCCGATGCTTGGAGTTGAGCGAGCGTGGCACTTTCCGACGGATCGTAAGTAAAACTGCCGTCCGCAGCCACGATGACCCGCGCCCCGAATTGACTGAAGCCGTCGAAGGAGGCCGCCAGCGTCGTGCCGCTCGATTCCGTGTCGGGGTCGAAGTCGTTTGCCAAGACGCCTTCGCTTGCGGGCACGAAAAGTGCTTGCGATGCCACGGTCCAAAAGCCACGTTCGATGCCGTCGGTTCCGGCAACGGGCGCGTCGTCGATGCCTGTGATTTCGATCGTTGCAGTCGCGATGGACTCAGCACCGAGTTCATCGAGCACGACGTACGTGAACGTGTCGGTGGTCGTTTCTCCGGCGGCGAGAGCGACGAAAGCTTCACCCGGTTCGTAGTCGAAGGTGCCGTCGGGTCGAAGCGTGATGGCCGCGCCGGCTTGAGTGGTGGATGCTGTTCGGCTCGGATCGATGGTCAGGATTCCGGAGTCGACGTCAAAATCGTTGGCGAGAAGACCGTTCGCGATGGTGGTGGTCAACGAACCGTCAGCGAAAACACCGATGTAAGGATCGTCGATTGCGGTCGGCGCATCGTTAACGCCGAGAATCCTGAGTGAAACCGCAGCGGGAGCAGAAACATCGGTACCGTCGGTGATGCGGAACTCAAAACTGTCGTTGAGTGTTTCGCCTGGAGCGAGGGACTGGATCGCATTCACATTGGCGGCGTCGAATGCAAAGGAACCATCGGCAAACAGCGTCACGGTCGCGCCGCTCGCGGTCGCGATGGTTTGCTCGACAACTCGCAGAGGTGCGTCTCCCGGTAGAGCGTCGGCATCAATCGCGCCATCGAGCAACGAAACGCTGAGCAACAATTCGCCGTCTTCGCTGAGTGTGGCGAGGTTGTCGGCAGCGGTTGGGGCGACGTTGATTGCGCTTTACACGTGGATGGTTGCCGTTGCGGAAGACGTCGCGCCGCTAGGATCTTCGATCGTGTAGACGATTTGGTCGCTGAGACGTTCTCCCGCCGAAAGCGCCGCAAGTGATGCGACGCCGGTTGGGTCGTAAACGAAATGGTCGTTGACCAGCGTGATCACCGCGCCGAGTGAACTGGTTGCTTCGATGCCAGTGAGTGAAAGACGATCGTTGACGTCGGGATCGTTGTCGTTGGTCAGTAGTTCAGCCGCGTTCAGTG
>JBCBOT010000507.1:0-4491 GCA_039821165.1 Planctomycetota bacterium
CGGATGCGGGAAATCCGCACGTCCGGTTTGATGAGGGGGGAGGGACATCGCAACGATGTTCCTCCTCTACTCGACCGGCCCCGGACCACAGGCTTGATCGCACTCCACATCGTATCGCCTTCGTCATCATCATCCGATTCACCGAGCAATTGATCGATCTCTTTTTCTCCGAGGTAGTACGACGTCAAATTGCATTGTGGGTCGGCATCAATCAGCAAGACGGTATGACCCATCGCTCCTAGTGCGTCCGCAATATTCACAGTGAGCGTGGTTTTTCCGACACCGCCTTTGTGGTTAAAGAGGGTTAGCTTCTTCATGTTGCTTCCGGAAAACTAGGAATGGAGATAGAAACCGGGAGTATCGTGCCGTTAGCGAAGCGCAAGCGATACCCCCGCTCGTGCCAATTCTGAGATGATCGGCGGCACCGTGAAGCTGGAAATGGCTATCTGGAAGCAACGACATGACCAAGCGTGCATCCAACGACCAAACTCCGGATCTTCCGCCCGGAAGCGTTACTCTTCTGAGTATCCCGTGCGCAAAATCGATGGTCCAGACTCGATCACAGGCATCGGCACAGGAACAAGATCAGTCGTGTCAATGGTCGCTGGTCGCATCACGATCGCTTTCGCTCCGTATTCGTTTTGCCGCAACCTTTGATGGGCGAAACTCGCGAAGTCGTTTGAGATATCTGTGGTTGACAACGACACCCACTCGGATCGGTGGTTTCTCATTCGGAAAACACCCGGAAGAGGAATCTCAGGTACTGTTCCATTTGTCAAACTCATTTCAGTGAGGAGTTTTGCTGACGCCTCTAACGCATATCGATTCTTGGTCGTTTGTCGTGCCGGGAGCTTGTCGATCGATTCGAAGAGCTTCTCCGTGGCGTTTTCTGCCGCAGCTTGATTCCGCACATGATATTCCGCTGCGCCCAGGTTTGATACAGATTGACTAGGCAAACAGCTGTACCGACAGCTCCGTCGTCGAGCAGGAAATTTTCAGCTTCGTGAAATAACTTTCGGCCTTCAGCTTGGTCAGGCTCAGATTGGTACATGACTTTAATTGCTGCGATCTCTCCCTGCATGAGCGCTTTTGCCGGGCCATCCTCGTTTGCATCGGTCGCAGCCACAGCCTTGCGCAGGTATTCCGAAGCATCGTGAATACCTGCAAAGGCGAACGCAAATCGAGACAGTGTGAGATATTCCGAAGAAAGGACGCGGTCCGAGATCTGAGCCTCCAGCTGCCGCGCTCGTTGGTACGCCACTAGGAAACCGCTACCATCGTTGACCGCTTGATAGGCAACCTCTGTTCCTCCGCATCCGGCTGATACGGTAACGGGGATCTGAAGCCTCACCAGGAATTGATTTGGCTTAAGAGCGAGTTCCTGTTCATCGATGGTGAACGAGTTCTTTGCAGAGATGCTTCCATCTAAAGCAAACACGAGTCCGGATCTTCTGGCAACAATGACTACGGGATCGTAGAAATCGGTGTCAGAAACAGCGTTGATTTCGTCCATCAGCACGCTCAGACCTGAAATCGCCTCCGAAAACCGTTCGTGCTGATAGTCTGTCGTTTTTCTGTCGAATTGTTCGGCCAGATTGAACTGGCCATACCATGCTGCCATCGCGCTCGCGATGGACGCCAACGCGACGACTGTCGTCAGCGAGAAGATTCCAATGAAACGGCGAAGCCACTTTCTCTCTACCTTGTCGTTTTCCTTTTGAGTTTCACCATCGTACTCAATGAGTTCGTTTGACACGCTGCATACCTAAAGAGTGGTTATCCGTTTGTAATGCCCGAACTTGAGCTACTTTCGGGCGCATGTACAGGTACTCGATGGACGGAATTCGGCAGCACTTCCCGACCGTCGACTGCGCAGGCGACCGTCGGGAAGACTTGGTGAATAAATTAACTAGCGTCAGCTTTGCTGCATCGGATTGCGGCCTTCCCACTCGCATCCACTGAGATCAGCTTGCCGCGAAGAATTTCGATGGTTGCATCCGTGAGCTCGAATTCGACCGGCGAACCGGGGACCGGCTTTGATTCAAGTTCGTTGAATCCAAGATCGCGAAGTGTGTTCGCTGTTTGCATCTGGATCTGCGTTGCCATGACGGACTCCTGTTGTAGTTGGGGGGTGAAACTGGGATTACCCGTTCCAGCCGTTGCGACGCGCGTTGGCCTCACATGCCGAGCGGGAACTGTAGCCTTCGGAAGACGCTCCAACGATTTGCCCGTTTGAGGCGGTCCGTCGCCATCGCCAATCGCCAGAATTGTCCTGATAGAACGCCCATTTGTCCGAGTGCGACATCTGTCGCCTCCTTGTTTTTGAAGTAAGCTTGATGTAACACCGGAGAACCACCTGTAACACCGGTGTCGTTACATTTGTACCATTCGTGAAACACTCGTCAAGTGGTTTCTCTATGCCGCTCAACTCGGACATCGACCGTCAATTGCTAAAGAAACTTGTCCGCCGCAAACGAGGACAAGATTCACTGCGAAAGGCGGCCAAAGACATTGGAGTGAGTGCTCCGACACTTCAACGCATCGAGGGTGGGCAAGTCCCCACTTCGGACGTTCTGGTTGGGATAGCCGAGTGGCTTGGCGTGAGCTTGGATGAGCTTCGCAAGACTAAACCCGCTCGACAGAATCGGTCGACGGTAGATCAGATCGAAGTGCACCTAAGAGCAGATCCAAATCTGGATGAAGAGGCTGCGGACACAATCGCAAACGTCGTAAAACAGATCTACGATGGATTTACGAAGAAGAACCAGTAGTCCCAAGGGCTCCTACCCGCCCAATCCCAAGCAGTGGGGCCCAGAGACCCACGGGATCAATCTGCGTCTTTCATTCGACGTTGCTTCCGATTCGGTGCTGCGTCCGCTCGACCTGGAGGTTCCAAACACGACGCTGCTTCATGGTAGAAGCGAAATAGAAGCGTACGTCGACGCAGACTTTTGCGAGAAGCTTTTTGGACCGCTGCGAACAAAATGGTCAGGCATGACAGTTCCATGCGATGGTCACTTCGTAGTCCTGCTCAACGGCAGTCACTCGCCCAGACGGAACGCAGTCACGCTGATGGAGGAGTATTTTCACATCTTGTTGAATCACAAGCCAACCGTGATCAAGGTCTGTGAGCTTACTGGTATCCTCATTCGGGAATTCGATCGATCGAAAGAGGACGAGGCGTACTCTTCCGCGGCAGCTTCACTCGTACCTTATCGCAAGCTGAAGTCGTTGGTCACGAAGGGGCATCGCGTTCAACAGATCGCGGACTTTTTCGAAGTATCATCGGACCTTATTCAGTTCCGCCTGAAAACGTGCAAGCTGTACCGTAAAGCTGGTTGATTGACCGTTCGATGGCGCTTGGCGCTGCTTCGTTGGCTGCTCATTCGATCGAAAACGACACGGTCAACTGTGCGGAATTTGAATCTCAAAAAAGTTTAGTCCGTTGCATCTACCCGGTGAAGTAATTCACCGTCCGATAAGTAGCCGTTCGGTTGTATTCGCAACGCTGAAACCGACCAAGAGTAATCCGACGTTAGGGCTTCATTGATGCCAACGTCGCTTCCGAGTGAAGCCAATCACGTCCACCAGCTGGGTGATTGTCACTAGCTGCCGGTTAGCATTGGTACAAAGCACTCATTGAACAGTGTGATCACCAGGCTCCGCTAGCATGGCGGGGCCAAGGGCAAGACCTTTTGCCGACAACGTGTACTTGCCAGGAGCCATTTCGATAAACAGTCCTCGCTCGACCAACTCCTTCGCGGTCTCGCGCGCATCTGCATCGCTCATCGCCTGATTTGCTTCCGTCCTGAGCAAGTGCGCCAGTTCTTCCGGGGTAAATGTTTTAAGCATCCTTTCTGATAACACGCTCAAACACGTTTGGCAAGACGCTAATTGCCAAGCACTTTTTGCGACCGCCCCGCTTTGCTCTTTGAGGGCTAAGGGCTGCTGTCGCATTTTCATTGACCAAATCTGGATTCACCAGTTGGGCTTTCCCCTGCTATCAACCACTCGGCGCGTTGTGGTTGCTATCTGCGGGGGATTGGGCGAGTGCGAGATCCGTCAACACACCGACTCGATGTGACTGACCGAAGTTGCATCGGTTTCGGTGAGTTCGGTCGAAGCCCAGCCCGCAGTGACGGAATTACCGACGCGTGCTCGCGGCTACCCCGCATCGGTCGCCTCGATCTCGGTAAGTCACGCGAACCGGCGGATTGTCCAACTTCAGCGAGTTGCGGGGCAGGCATCGAGATTGGTTAACGGCACTCAATTCGCCCATGATTCTCGTGCCGACTCATGGATAATGGACGCCAACCTTTGGGTCAATTTTGTGAGAACATTAAAGGAAGGGGGCTCTTGGGATACTCACTTGCTATGTCAAACTCGGCAAGTTGATTGATAAGTTGTTCACGCACAATAAGAAGACTAATGAGCCCTGGATCGACGGCGAAGCGACCAGACGTGAATTGGCTCGGAGTAGGCAAAGGCACA
>JBCBOT010000508.1:0-4420 GCA_039821165.1 Planctomycetota bacterium
AGCCATGCGCGGTCAGAAGACCCTCCAACAGCGCAAGCGCGCCGCCCTCGGCCGGCGTGACGGACGGGCAGCGGATCAGGTCTCGCGTCAGCTCAACAGGATCAGGCAGCGTCGCCATCAATCGCGCAGGAGATCGTTGATCGAGGTTTTTGACCGTGTCTGAGCGTCGACGCGCTTCACGATGACGGCGCAGTAAAGGCTTGGTCCGGGGTCTCCGTTCGGGAGCGGCTTGCCCGGCATCGAGCCCGATACGACCACCGAATAGGGCGGCACTTCGCCGATATGCACGTCACCGGTGGCGCGATCGACGATCTTGGTCGAGGCGCCGATGAAGACGCCCATCGCCAGGACCGACCCTTCCCGCACGATCACGCCCTCGACCACCTCGGAGCGCGCGCCGATAAAGCAGTTGTCCTCGATGATTGTCGGACCAGCCTGCATCGGCTCGAGCACGCCGCCGATCCCGACGCCGCCCGAAAGGTGCACGTTCTTACCGATCTGCGCGCAGGAGCCGACGGTGGCCCAGGTGTCGACCATCGTTCCCTCATACATAAGCGCCGAGATTGACGAAGGACGGCATCAGAACCACGCCGGGAGCGACATAGGCCGAACGGCGAACGACGCAGTTCGGCACAGCGCGGAACCCTGCTTCTGTCCATTCCGCTTCGCCCCAACCATCGAACTTCGATGGCACCTTGTCCCACCACGTCGAATGGCCCGGCCCGCCGGGGATCGGCGCCATATCGTTCATACGGAACGACAAAAGCACCGCTTTCTTGAGCCACTGATTGACAGTCCAGGTCCCGTCGGGCGCACGTTCAGCGACGCGTTCTTCGCCGCGGTCCATCATATGCAAGGCCGATGTGATGGCTTCGCGGGTGGCTCCGCCGGTGTCGGGGGTGATTTCCGCCCGCGCCTCCCAGGCGGCTTCGATCGTGGGTCGTAACCGAGAGGCGTCGTACCCGCTGAGTGTCTGACTTCTCATGGCGTCTCCTTAAGGCTTAAAACTGATGCGCCTCGCCATAGCGCGACTACGTGCCGTCTGGAAAGCAGCGACGAATCCGTCCAAACGCTCTTTGTGTGCGTAAGGGGAACAGATGGCGGACTCAGATTATTCACTCAATATAAAGCGCAATATTCGCGGCTTGGACGTGATTCAAGCCGTTTACGCCTTTATAATGGCTCTCGGCATGCGAGAGGTTTTCATTGGATCTCACTCCTTCTTCACAACAATTTTACTTCAGGAAAGTGAAATAAACACCCACGAAAAGTTAGTTTTTTTAATGCTTTTTTTAAATGCAGTCCTACTTGGAGTGCGTTTTTTTTGGGTGCCTCGAAATCTCCGCCGCATTGTATATGTCTACATTCGCAATAATTACAGCGATCCTGAAGTCAAAAGCCTAACCGACTCGTTTGTCTCTGCGAACTGGGTAATAATAATACTACACGGCTTTCTTTATTTCTTGCTGTGCTCGGAGTTTGAGCATATTGTTTTCAACATGACATCAACAAAAGTTCTTGACCCATCAAACTACGAAGTCTATTTCTACCTTCATATCGTCATACTTCTAATAAACGCTTTTTGGATTGCCTTCCTCGTGCGCCACGAGGTTCGTGTTCGTAATATTGACCCGGCAACGCTTCCAGCCGGACTCATGCCAGGTGGTGTTACTTGGTTTCGAAACAATTTGCTGATTGCGGTCATGGCACTTGGCCCTCTAGTTTTAATCGCCGATTGCCAGTCTGAGGTAAGCCAGTGTTTGCGGGTCTCGGGCATCACAGCATCAGGAGACGCAATACCCCTGCCACTTTCTCCCGACTTACTTGCAAATGCTCTCCAGTTTCTGATGAAACTGCTCAATATCGTTTTGAGCTTGTTTACAGATAGCACGATTGAGCAGAGATACTGGGTGTCTTATTGGGCGCTTACTCTCTTTATGTACAATAGCACGTATGATTTGTATAAATCTGGCAAATACTACATTATATTAGAAGACGTCGACTGGGATGCCAAAAAAAATGAGGGGTCGAAGGTTGACCGATAATACATGGCTGAAGCTGGGTAGTCTCCGAGCTCGAGATCCCCGTATCGACAGCGTCGCACTTGCGCTGGTAATATTTGCGCTGCTTTTCACGTTGTTCGATCGCTACACTGCAAGATCGGCGGAACCGGAACCACTTCGAATAGCAGTGGGTCTAGTTCCGCCGTACATCGACGAGGACGGCGACGGAACCGAGGCGGGTCGTATTCGCAGACTGTTTTCTAGCGTCGCCGTTGGTCGAGAAATCGAGTTCCACGTGCATCCGTTCTCACGTCACTGGAGCGCCTTTGTAGGAGACACCCGTTTCGGGGCCGTGGCTACGGTACCGGAGAGCCTCCGGGGCTTGCGCGGTTCGCGGTCGGAAGCCTACATCGTTTACCAGAACGGAATAGGATATTCGTGCGAGGAGTTTCCCAACGGTTTCCCAGACTTTTCGCCTGCAGACTTAGCCGGCCTCGACGTAGCTGGGTTCGCCGGAGCGTCGGTGATTTTGCCGGGCCTTGCCAAGGCAGTGGAAAGTTTTAAGAGCTACCGTGAACCTAGGAACCAACGCTTGCAAGCACTCCATTTTCTTCAGAGGCGAATTGACATTATTATTGCCGATCAAAATATTTTAGAACACTATATCAATATTGTGTCAGTCGAAAATAAAGATGAATTTGAATGGCGCGATCCACACGAACTTTGCTTTGATCCTGTCTTTCCGCGAACGGATTACTCCATGGTTTTTCGTACAGACGCAGATCGACGAAGCTTTGATGCCGCACTAGCGGCAGAACGTTTCTAATCGGTACTTTTAGATCAAGGAAACCCCGAAACCAGCATGATTTCCGACGCCAACTCTAAAAATTTAGACCCCCGAGATGGGAACACCAACGCGAACAATGTACGAATATTTTCGAAGATTCGCTGGAATTATTTTGTTGTCTTAATCGCCCTTGCCCTCGGCGTTGCTCCCATTCTTGTAAGTTGGGTTGGAAGCGACTGGGCAGAAAACATAGTCGGGTTCTGCGCATTGGTTTCAGTTTCACTGTTTGTTTGCGCAACCTTCTACGCTTGGTCATTGGAGAAAGAAAAGGACGCGACACCGGAGCAATTGGCCTTAATTCGTTACCAGATCTGGGTCTTCTTGGGGATCATGTTCTTTGGTGCGGCACTTAGTGGGATCACGTTGTTTGGGTCGAGATTGGGTTGGTTGGCCGGAATTGCGATTGTTGGCCTTTCTTGGTTCACCTGGCTCATCATATTGGTCGCAATCGTCCGTGCTATCTGGAAGCTCCCGCCACCGTCCTAAAGCGCCGCAGCCATCGACGATACGCTATGACGCAGTCATTGACATTCAATTTGTAACTAGATGCAGACGGCAAGAGGCTTGCTCGATCTGAATTCTGGGCAGTGGTAGGTGCACAATGAAACGTCGCAGTCGACTGCGGACCTCTTTTTCGCTGTTTCGCTCCATTTACAAAGACTTGGACTGGCTCAACAACGAAGTTCCAACAGCTCAAACATTGAGCCCCGCCCATCGGCTCGCATTCGAAGATCCGGACTTTCTTCGAGCGGACGCCCAGCGCGGCGCTCGCTTAATGCTTGAATATGAGAAGGTCGAACAGTCTCTAATCGAGCTGGAAGTCCACTCAACAGTGATCTTGTTTGGAGGAGCACGAATCCCCGCACCCGGCGAAACTGCCAACGCTAGTACGAAAAAAATTCGTAGAAGCCTTGAAGGGCTATCCTCGCAATACGAAGCTGCACGAGAACTCGCCCGAGCTGTCTCCGCATGGTCTGTCGCAGAAAGCGCGGGCAAAGAGATGGTAATCGCTACCGGAGGAGGTCCGGGCGTCATGGAAGCGGGGAGCCGTGGCGCCACCGAAGCTGGAGGTCGCTCGATCGGATTCGGTGTGATACTGCCGAACGAAGCCCCTAGTTCGTTCGTGACACCCGATCTGGCCTTCAACTTCCACTATTTCGCCATTCGCAAGATGCACTTTCTGATGCGCGCCAAAGCGATCGCAATCTTCCCCGGCGGCTTTGGCACGCTCGACGAGTTGTTCGAGGTGCTGACGCTGATCCAGACCCAGCGGATGGATCCGGTGCCGATTGTCCTGTTCGCCGAAGCCTTCTGGCGCAAGATCATCGATTTCGAGGCGCTGAAAGACGCGGGGACGATCTCGGCCGAGGACCTCAAGCTGTTCACGTTTGTCGAGACGGCCGACGACGCCTGGGGACTGATCAGACAGCACTATGGTCTCAGCTGACTAGCGCGCCGCATCCACCTCGAGTTGCAGCAACACGGTGGACTGGAAGCTATTGAAGTTGTCGTCCGACAAAACCGTCACAATGACGGCTCCGTCCGCGCCGCGTTCGACGACAACGCCCTC
>JBCBOT010000509.1:0-4417 GCA_039821165.1 Planctomycetota bacterium
CGTCGACAACTTCAAGACCGCGATCTTCTTTTACTGCGGTGGACTCGAGCTCTACCCACGATAATCCCGGATGGACCGAAAAACTCTTCTTCGGCAAATTCAGATGAACAGCAAGTCAATCGTCAGATCTGCGTGCCTGAGGTCTCTTTCGGAGCATATCGCAGTTACTGAGGTTTGCCGCGCCGTACGGAAAGCGTTGCATGACGAGGACTACCTTGTTCGTGCGGAGGCCGCGATTGCGCTCGGCCCAGTTGCTGGTGACAAAGATGTCCAGCAAGCATTAACGCACATCGTTGCAAGTGAATGCGAAGAGGAGGCCGTTCGAAAATCAGCCGCAAAGTCTTTGGCGAAGCAGTGCCTGGCCGACCAGTTCATCCAGCAACTGACAGGTGTGTTCAACAGTTCCGCGAAGAATGAACAATTGCTCATTGCAGAAGCACTCTCGGGATCGCTCGCAAAGGACTCCGCATTAGACTTTTTTGTCGATCTGGCTGTGTCGCAACACATCGATCTTCGGCAAAACGCAGTGGAAGCTATTTCTCAGTACCCTCATCACCCCAAAGTGCAATCCATATTGGCTCAACATCTTGTTGGCGATGATGCCTTTTGCCGACGACAAGCCATACTCAGCCTTTGGAAGATGGTTTTGGAGACTCGAAAGAAAAGTGGCGCATCTCAGAACGCATTGAAGACATACTCGTTGACATTTGTCAATCGAATCAAGTTCAGAATGCGCAGGCATTAGTCGTTGCACGGTGAATCTCTGCCACCCAAAGCAGCAACCCGCCCTTTGGCGATGCATACGAAGGGCACTGTATCGAATCCCTAGCACCCGATTGGCCGAGTTGATTCGCGGCCGTCACAACTAGTTTTATCGAGTCAGTCGAGCAGCCAGTTGGCATTGCAATCGTTAGTTTTAGACTAACGGCACAGGCGCCAGTTTCAGGATGTCTGCTTTGAATTGCTCGGGAAGCGCGTCGATCTTGGCCATGATCTACTTCCATGACCTGCGAACTTGCTGAACTTGAACAACTCGACTGCTCGGAGAAATCTCGCACATCGGCACCGGGCCCCTGGACCGATGCAATTTCGGCGGACAAATGGTCGGAGCTGGTAGATCTCTCAATGCTTGAATGAGACGCCGTGTTGCGCTAGTCTGATCGGATGGCACAGATTTCGGGAACCAGCTTTGGGGTTGTGATTGCTTTTCTGCTTCCGGGGTTTGTAGCACTTTGTGGGGCGAGTGTTCATTCGGTGACTCTGGCAGCGTGGCTGCTCGGGTCAAGCGAAATGCCGACCGCAACGTTTGGTGGATTCTTGTTTTCGACGCTGGCCGCTCTCTTCCTTGGATTGCTGTGCAGTACGGGGCGTTGGCTGCTTGTCGATTCATTGCATCACTGGACTGGTGTCCGTTCACCGCGCCGGGACTTTCGGCGATTGCAGGCGAACTTGGATGCCTACCGACTGATCGAAGCGAACCACTACCAGTTCTACCAGTTTTATGCGAATAGTTTGGTCGCCTGGATCGCTAGCTACCTGGCTTATCGATTCTCGCACGCGAAGGGCTTCGACCCATGGTCCGATTCTGCGGCGGCAGCGATTGCCGTGCTCCTGTTTCTCGGGTCCCGAGATACGCTCCGCAAGTACTACGATCGCATTGACGCGGTCTTGAAGGACTCTACTCTGATTCTGCCTTTGTCTTCTCAATATCGCGAAACAGCTTGCTCAGAGGAGTTTCGAGGGCGATAGCGAGCTTTTCCGCCACTGCGATGCTTACCTGCACCTTGCCCAGCTCAACCGAGCTTGCGTAGGTCCTGTGAATGCCGGCCTTCGCCGCGAATTCTTCTTGTGAAATACCCAGCTTCTCGCGGTATTTGCGGACGGTTTTGCCAAAGAGGATTTCAAGTGCTTCCATGATTTAAACGATGGGCACTTGCATTCGATCAATCTACAGATGATAAAGTGACAGACGATCGTCTACATTGCGATTCAAGCAGCCTCATACCAGGGAGCGAGAAATGACGAACGGCGGCGGAAACCACGGACCTGAACAGGAATCCAAGGACAAGTCGAAGGAGGAGGACAAGCAAGCGAAGAAGTAGCGGAAGCTCTGCGCAAGCAACCCTCCGGCATCACCAACAAAGGCAGGGCTGCTCTTCATCGTCTCCAGTCATCGGCCGCCATGGAGCCAAGGGCGAGCGACCGATGGCTGGCTCCGACGAAGGCAGGGAAGCACGAAGCACCACGCAGGGCGTGTGTGGATGGCCATTTACCCGTATCGAATTGTGTACGCGGGACTGATCGAGATCTTTATGGCTGCGGATCTAACGGAGGTTCGTCCATGGATCTCTGGGCCCTAGCCACTGGGTAGTCAGACGCTTCGGTTTTTGGACCGCCGTATGCATCATGCGCAAGTCCAGATAACAGATTTTATCTTGACTCGTGGGTGTTTTCGTCGAATAGTTAATCCAGAGGCATAGGAGGTCTGGATGAACATACCCGCGAACCGAAAATTGACCCCGTCCGAACGGACTCTGGTCCCAGCTGAATTCTTGCCGCCGATCCTGGCCGGCCAACAAACCCCGACCGTTCAACGGAAGGTCGAGCGGTTCTACCTGTCGCTTGAAGAGATGCTCGAGCGATGGATCACCCGGCGAGAGAGCCCACACACGCAGCGGGCCTACCGGCAAGACATCGAAAGCTTGCTGAAGTTCATTCCTCTCCTATGGCCCCGGGACAGTTTGCAACTCCTCGCGCTGACGGTTGCCGATGTGCAGCGTTGGCGGGATGCGATGATCGCTGAGGGCAAAGCGCCCAAGACAATCAACCGCAGGGTGTCGTCGGTCTCGAGTTTCTTCAAATACCTGCAGGGTGTGGCCGCCGAGCTCCGGCTGCCGATCACCGTTCCCAACCCCGCCCACGCACAATTCATTGCCAGATCATCAACGGATCCGATCCACGAAACCAAGCATCTGTCGGCAACACGGGCCAGGCAGTTGATGGGACTGCCGCAAGGCGAGGACCTGGTGGCGTACCGAGATCGTGCGATTTTAAAGTGGTACGTCTATTCGGGCGTGCGTCTCTCCACTGCTTGCAAGCTCAACAAAGGGGACGTCCACGTCGACGGGGAAGAAACGACCGTCCGGATTTCAGAGAAGGGTGACAAGCACCGAACCATCGGTCTTCATTTTGCGGCGGCGGAGGCGATAGGAGAGTACGTGGCTCAGGCTGAAATCAAACGCGGGGCATTGTTTCGGCCGCGAACGAGCTCAAACAGCAAGTCGCTTGCCAACAAACGAATCTCGGAAGCCGGCATGCACAAGATCGTTCGCAGTTACCTCGAGCGTTTGCCAGGCGCCATGGCTACCGAAGAGGATGCCGATGGGACTGTGCGTGACCGGTGCATCTATTCGACGCACAGTCTCAGAGCGACTACCGCGACGTTGTTGCTCGACGCCGGCGTGGATATTTGCAAAGTCCAAGAGCTTCTGGGCCATCGTCACGTGACGACTACGCAGATCTACGACAAACGCCGGCGTGCGGCGTCAGATTCGGCGAGTCATGACGTGCCAATCTAACGACCGCGTGGAAATTAGATCCCCATCCGCGTAGCGATATCCTGCGCTAGTCGTCGAAACGTCTCTTCGGCTTTTTTGATCGTCGCGTTGTATCCCGGGTTTACTTTTCCTTGTAGGCATCCAATTGGAACACCCTCCGCCTGGGCGGAGGGTGCCAGGCTTTGAAAGTGTTTCACATCGCCAATCTTGTTCGACGCAGCAGGACCGAGGTCGGGGTCGATTGATTCTAAAACGTCCACGACTCGCGACTTTACGCGTGGGGCAATTTTGCCTTCCCACTGTGCGTGTGGATTGGTTTTTCGCGTGCCAACGTTCACCTTAAACGCTGAAGCGATGTAGCCGAGATAATGGGGTCGACCGTCTGGAATCTGGGATTTTGCATTTTGATCGGCGAGACCGTAGATCGTTTTCCAGTCTGTGATCCATTTTGCAACGGAGCGCCCGACCGTGGAAAGTGCGCGCAATGAAAACAAGTCAGCTGTAACTGGCGTGATGAAGTGATCGCAGTCCAGCAACACAGCGCGATTGAGAGGTCCGACGTTCGGTCCGACGTCATACATTACGATGTCAGCATTGTGCTCGTCGGCCAGCTTGTCGACAGCGCTTCGCATTGCACAGAACACGTCGTACCCTCTTGGATTTCTCGCGAAACAGCGAGTCCACGCATCCGGAAGTTCTTCCTCGTAGTCTGCCAAAAGAACGTCACCGGGAGCGAGCATCACGTTTTCCCGATTGGTCTCGTAGACGGTGACTTTCTTGGCATCTCCGGTGCGCCAGGCTAAGTCTGGCTGATCTTCTCAAATGTAAGGAGTTGAGCATGGTAATTGTTCGTTAGCCGT
>JBCBOT010000510.1:0-4379 GCA_039821165.1 Planctomycetota bacterium
ACTGGGAACGCATTTCGTCTAGTTTTCGGCATCGATGAGCGTCTGCACGCTCGCTCGGAGACCCGAGATCACTCGGGCTACCAAAGTTGCTTGGTTCGCGGGCGTGCGCAGCGAAGAGTAGATTCAGGGTTTCATCAGTTTCCACTGGCACTGTATCCCTACATGAGCACGCTCTTCCTCACGAACTCCATTTGTACCGCAATGATACTTTCGTTGGTTGCGGTCTCTGCAAGTGCCCAATCGGCATCGCTCGAAGGGAGTTGGGCGTTTTCGTTGCCCGATGAAAACCCCGTCTGGATGCGAATTTCGAAAGCCGCAGGCGATGACAAGGATCCGACGGTGGAGTTTCTATGGAGCGTCGGAAGCGCCCGGGTGATGAAAGACGTGCAGTGGGAAGGCAACGGATTTCGATTCGAACGGAAGAACCTGCGTTGGAAACCGTTCGGCGGGAAGGCGACTCGCTACGTCGATGGACCGCTTCGAGTGGAGCCGGTCTCGCCGGACCAATTGGAACTTCGATTTCAAATGTCGCAAGCCATCGAAGGCCCCCGCACCACGTCGCTCCGGTTGGAGTCGTTGACGTTGATAGGAGATCGCATTCCGGCCGCGCCTCAAAAACCTGATTTGAGTCGAGCCCGTTTCGGTAAAGCGATCGAGCTATTCAATGGTCATGACTTGAGTGGGTGGAGACTGGCACGCGAGACTCAGCGAAATGGTTGGCGCGCCGAAGACGGCGTGCTGGTGAACGAAACGCCGAAGACAGATTTCAGTGGTTACGGTGAGTTTGGGAACCTCGTGTCGGAACGCGAATTCACCGACTTTCGTTTGGAACTCGAATACAACATTCCGAAGTCCGGAAACAGCGGCGTCTATCTTCGTGGGATGTACGAAGCACAGGTGGTGGATCGCGACAGCAAGATGCAGGGTATCTCAGGCCCCGGAGCGATCTTCGGACGCTTGACACCGAAACAGAATGCGGGCCGCGAAGGCGGAAAATGGAACCGGTATGTGCTGACGCTCGTCAATCGGCACGTCACCGTCGAGCTTAACGGTCAGATTGTGATCGACAACGAATTGCTCATCGGCTGCACCGGCGGTGGGATGCGATCGAACGACTCGTTGCCAGGGCCGATTCTTTTGCAAGGCGATCATACGTCAGTACGCTACCGTGGACTGAAGTTGCAGCCGTTTCTCGGCTTCGACAGTTCTGCGAGTGAAAACTAAGGGAGCGAGCCCCCTCGGATTTCCTTTCCGAGTCTGGCTCTCGCAAGGTGTCTCTTGCTCCCCATGAACCTTCGCGAAAGGATCATCAAAGCTCATCATCGCATTCGCGATTTCTTCATCATGAAACAGTACAAACCCTCCTCCTCAGCAAGGGACGGGTTCGCGATTGTTCAAGATCAGTCTGCTGCAAACGAACGGAAGTCAAAAGGGCGAGCGTTACGTGATCGCGTCGTCGCCTTTCATCATCGGGCGTGATGAACGGTGTCATCTGCGCTTCGAAACACGCACGATCAGTCGCAAGCACTGCGTGATTCGCTTTGACGAGAATGCGGTGCACATTCAAGATCTGAAGAGCCGTAACGGAACATCTGTCAACGGCTCGACGATTTCGTCGGATCAACTCCAGGAAGTGGCGCACCACACGACGATCGAGATCGGCAAGTATTCGTTTCGGATCTCGATACGAGATGCCGAGACAAATCAGCCGCATCACCCCCCCGCGGTGGTGGAGTCTCGCGAGTTTGTACCGCCTGCGGCCGCAGGTCGAAGCGGAACTCAGCGTCAGTTGATGGACGAGTTGGAGGAGTTGGCGTCGCAGCTTGAACCCAGTACTGAGACCGGCATGCTATCGACTCTTTCGTGTCAGGAAGATCTGCCTGACGAGCCGCCAGAACAACCGTCTAGGGAGTCCGGTGGCGGCGATTCCAAGGCGGAAAAACAAGCGGTGATCGAAAACCACGAATCGAAAGAGCTTGAGGCATCGTCGGAGGCGGACGTTGATGCTCCCGGCAAAATTCCCAGCCATCTTCGGCCCAAAGCGCCGAAGGACTCGCAGGATGCGGCCGCCACGGCGCTCAAGAACCTGTTTCTCAAATAGCTGACATAGGCACAGGAATGCCTACGCCGTGGCCGCAGCGCCGAAACCGAGTTCGGCCAAGTGGGCAGCGGTTCGTTCGACCGTGTAGCGGATCTGCTGTTCGCTGTGTTCGCTCGTGATGAAGAACCGGAGCCGTGCCGAGGACTCTTCGACGGCGGGGTAAAGAATCGGCTGAACGTTGATGCCGTCGGCCTTGAGTCGGTTTGACAAACGAAGTGCGACCATGGAGTTGCCGGTAATGACGGGCACCACCGGTGTGCCTTCGCTGGCTCCCGTATCCAAACCGGCTTCTTTGCACAGCGAAAGGAACAGTTCACTTCGCTCGCGCAGTCGCTCAACCCGAATCGGCTCGCGGCGTAGCGTTTCGATCGCGGCCAGAGCGGCTGCGACCTGTGCCGGTGGCATGCCCACACTGAAGACAAATCCGGGGGCGGTGTAGCGAAGAAGTTCGATCAACGCGTGACTGCCCGCGATGTATCCTCCACAAGAGGCCGCCGACTTGGAAAGCGTTCCCATCCAAACGTCGATGTCGCGGGCATTGACGTCCCAGAACTCCGCCATCCCGCGGCCACACTTGCCCATGGTGCCGAAGCTGTGGGCTTCGTCGACCATCAACATCGCTCGATGTCGCTTTTTCACTTCGATAAAGGCGGGGACGTCACTGTAGTCGCCGTCCATGCTGTAGACGCCTTCGATCACCACGAGGACGCGTCGGTACTGCGAACGAACTTCTTCAAGGATTCGATCGAGTGCTTCGTGGTCATTGTGTGGGAAAGGTCGGCGCCGGGCGCCGGAGAGCAACGCCCCTTGGACGATGCTGTTGTGGGCGAGCGCGTCGTGCAGAATCAAATCGCCTTCGCCGACGATATGCCCGATCGTCGTCTCGTTGGTTGCGTGACCACCGACCATCAAGATCGCGGCATCGACACCGATCCATTCGGCGATGGTTCGTTCGAGTTCACCGTGAATCGGTTTTTCGCCTGAAACGAGCCGACTCGCCGAGACGCTCGTCCCATACTCGCGTACCGATTCAGCGGCGGCGTTGGAGACGTCCGGGTGCCCGCTCAGGCCGAGGTAGTTGTAGCTCGCGAAACTGATGAGTTCTTTGCCGTTGACGACGGTGGTGTCCCCGACGACCGACTCGTGGACGGTGAAGTAGGGATTGGGGACGCCGGTCATCTGCATCTGAGCCATCGTCGCCTTGAATCGACGGTACTCAGCAAATTGTTCGATGGAGTCTTCGGGTTCGACGTTCTCCGGCGCGGCCATCGGACGGACTTCGAGTGCCGTTTCGTTGATTGACTCACTGTCACCGGAGAGCATCTTCTGGGCGCGTTCTTCGGCGCCGGGAGGCAGGTACCTTGCGATCGCCATGGCGATTTGGCCGATCGTTTCGATCTCATCGAGGACCTGCTCGGGGAACCGTCCACCGAACGTCTTTTCGAGATTACGAGCGATCTCGAGTCGCTCGAGACTGTCGAGTCCGAGATCAAGAACGATGTTGCTGTCGAGCGACAAGTCCCGCGCTCGTTCTCCGGCAACGTTGCGAATTTGCCGCTCGATGGCGCGGACGATCGAGGGGTTCACGTCCGCGTCGGTGATGCGCGATTCGTGGGTGCTTGCTGATGCCGCCTGCATCATCGCGGCCCCGCCACCGGCAAGTCCGCCGGGACTGTTTTCCTCCCAACGAACCCACTTGGCGATCAACTTCAGTTCGCCATCACGCACGGCGTGCAAGCAAGCATGGCGCTGAATCTTGCCGCTGCTCGTCTTCGGGACACTGCTGTTGCGAACGAGGTAGACGGCGTCTGGCGGGAGGTCATGTTCCTGGGTCACGGCACGTCGGACCGCTTGGATCTCGGCGTCCCAGTCGACGTCGCGGATACGGACGGTTTCGGCAACGACCGCGAGTTGCTCGCGACCCTCATGTTCCATCGCGAAAGCGGCCACCGCGCCGGCTTGGACGACTTCGCTCGCACCCTCGACCGTCTCCTCGATGTCTTGCGGATAACGATTGACGCCGCGGACGATGATCATGTCCTTCAAGCGGCCCGAGACGTAGAGTTGTCCTTCGAAGAGGAATCCCAGATCGCCGGTGCGGAGAAATGGGCCTTGGCCGTCGCTGGTGTGCGCGCAGAACGTTTGTTCGGTGGCTTTTTGCCGTTGGTAGTAGCCGCCGCCCACGGAGGGGCTGGCGACCCAGATTTCGCCGATCTTGTCGTCCGCCAAGACGTCGCAAGATTCGGGGTCGACGATCAGAACGGTTTCGCCCGGAAGC
>JBCBOT010000511.1:0-4376 GCA_039821165.1 Planctomycetota bacterium
TTCGGTTGTTCGCGGCGTCATTCCGTGGCGTTTGCCGGATCGTTAAACTAGCGACGTCCCGACAAGTCATTCTGCGTGCAGCAAGCCGACTGCGATGTTTCGTTTCAGCGGCTGAGAACTTGCACGGGCGCCGGCGGAAGATCGGTCCTCATCACTCCGCCGCTTGAATGGACACTGAAGCCCGCCCTGTTTACGGCCCCCTGATCCCCGGCATCAATGACGATTACGGAAATCCAAGTCAAAGGGGCACGTGAACACAACCTTCGCGACGTCGACCTGACGATCCCCCGCGGAGAACTGATTTGTTTCTCGGGCGTATCGGGCAGCGGCAAATCCTCGCTCGCATTCGACACGTTGTACGCCGAAGGCCAGCGTCGGTACGTCGAGTCGCTTTCGAATTATGCCCGTCAGTTCATGGGGCAAATGCCCAAGCCCGACGTGGACTTGGTCAGCGGGCTGAGTCCATCCATTTCGATCTCACAAAAATCGACGGGCAGAAATCCGCGCAGCACCGTCGGAACGATCACCGAGATCTACGACTTTCTCCGGGTGTTGTTTGCCCGAGTCGGGACGCCGAATTGCCCCAACTGTGAGACACCGATCGCGGCGCAGCCTGCCGACGCGATCACGTCCCGCATCCTGGACGTCGATCCCGAACAAACGATTTGGATTCTTGCGCCACTCGTTCGCGCCCAAAAAGGTGAATTCAAAGATCTATTCGAGGACTTGCGCAAGCAGGGCTTCACCCGCGCTCGCGTCGACAACGAGACCGTGCGACTTTCGGATCCGCCACCATTGGACCGTCAACGACGGCACGACTTGGAGGTCGTTGTCGATCGCATCGGCATCGATGATCGCGACCGCGGTCGCGTACTGGAGGCCGTCGAGATCGCGCTCAAGCTGGGCGACTCTTCGTTGATGGTCTCGCTGTCGGAACCGAATAGTGAAACAGCCGAGCACGCCAAACAGGACATCCTGTTTTCTTCCAAGTATTCGTGCGCGACTTGCGGCGAGAGTTTCCGTCCTCCGACGCCGCAGCTATTCTCGTTCAATAGCCCGCAAGGCATGTGCGAAGCCTGTGACGGACTCGGGCACCTTTACACCTTTGTCCCCGAGTTGTTGATTCCCGATGAGGGCAAGTCGGTCCGTAAGGGTGCGATCACGCTACTGGGCAAATGGGGCGACATCGGTCGCTACCGGCGACACATCTACAAAGGATTCGCCGGCGCGATGGACAAGCTGTTCGAGCTTGATCCGGGCACGATGCTCGAAGCCAAGTGGTCCGAACTGCCGACGATCGCCCAGCAAAGCTGGCTTTGGGGAAGCGAGTCGACTTATCAACTGACGTGGCGCGGCGGCAGGAAAGCTCGCAAGTACACGGGCTCCTTCAACGGCTTTATCCCCGAATTGCTCGACCGTTATCGAACGACCAAGAACAAGATGCAAATTCAGCATCTCGAAAAGTTCATGGACACGATCGATTGCGTCGATTGCCACGGCAAACGCCTCAACCGCCAAGCCTGCGCGGCGACGATCACCACGGGGGCAAAAACATTCGGCGACCAAGCCGCACTTTCGTTGCCGGCCCTTTGTGATCTCTCGATCGATCGGCTCCATCAGTTCTTTTCAGACATTCAACTCGGTACGACCGACGCGAAGATCGCCGAGGAGGCGCTCAAAGAGATTCGCTCGAGGATCGGTTTTCTGCTCGGCGTCGGGCTGGACTACCTCACGCTCGCGCGAACGGCGCCGACACTTTCGGGTGGCGAATCCCAGCGCATCCGACTGGCCGGGCAGATCGGCAGCGCACTCGTCGGCGTGTTGTACATCCTGGATGAACCGTCGATCGGATTGCATGCCCGCGACAATGATCGCTTGATCGAAACGCTGACGCGGCTCCGCGACACCGGCAACACGTTGATCGTCGTCGAGCACGATGAAGACACGATGCGAGCCGCTGATCGGATCGTCGACTTCGGGCCCGGCCCCGGCGTCCGCGGCGGCAAAATTGTCGGTACGGGCAACGCGAAAGAACTTGGTGAGAACAAGAAGAGCGTTACGGGCCAGTTCTTGTCGGGCAAACGCACGATCGCCGTTCCCGAAACGCTTCGTCCCATCGGTGGCCCGGAAAGACTCACCGTCAAAGGTGCGCGTCACCACAACCTGCGCGGCGTCGATGTCGAGTTTCCGCTCGGAACCGTGATCTGTGTCACCGGTGTCTCCGGAAGCGGAAAATCATCGTTGATCGGCGGCATCCTCGAACCCGCATTGCGACGTGATCTCAACGGTGCCGAATCCGAACCCGGTGATCATGACTCGATCAGCGGCTTGGAATTCCTCGACAAGACCATTGCGATTGATCAGTCGCCGATCGGCCGAACGCCGCGCAGCAACCCGGGAACCTACGTCAAAGTCTTTGACGAGATTCGCAATCTGTACGCCAAGCTGACGGAGGCCAAGACGCGCGGCTACACGGCGAGTCGATTCAGCTTCAACGTCGATGGAGGTCGCTGTGCCGCATGTGACGGCAACGGCGCGCGACGCTTGGAAATGGATTTCCTCGCCGACATTTGGGTGACCTGCGCTGTTTGCGGCGGGCAACGTTACAACCGCGAAACGTTGTCCGTCAAATTCAAAGACGCTTCCATCGCCGATGTCCTGAACATGGATATCTCCGAGGCGTTGAAGCTGTTCGAGAACGTTCCAAAAATCGCAGACAAGCTGCAAACGCTCGTCGATGTCGGACTGGAGTACCTGCACCTCGGTCAACCGTCACCCACGCTCTCCGGCGGCGAGGCACAGCGGATCAAACTGTCCCGCGAATTGAGCAAAAAAGAAACGGGCAAGACGCTCTACGTCCTTGATGAACCGACGACCGGTTTGCATTTTGCCGACATCGAACTGCTCCTTAAAGTCATCCATGGCTTGGCGGATCGCGGCAACACGCTGGTGATCGTCGAACACAACATGGATGTGATCAAGACGGCCGATTATGTGATCGACCTCGGACCCGAAGGCGGAGCGGGCGGCGGCCAGATCGTCGCGGCGGGCAGGCCAGCCGACATCGCCAAAAACCCAAAGAGCCACACAGGCGCCGCGCTCGCCAAAGCGATGGGAATGAAACGCAGAGCGTCCACCAAATTGAAAACCGCCAAACCGGTTCCGCTCGCGCCGCCCCCCGAAAAGGCTCGCACGCACCTGGTCGTCGAAGCCGCTTCGGAACACAACCTGAAATCCGTTGACGTGGAGGTCCCACGTGACGCGATGACGGTCTTTTGCGGACCGAGCGGGAGTGGCAAAAGTTCGCTCGCGATGGACACGATCTACGCCGAAGGCCAACGGCGCTACGTCGAGTCGTTGTCGTCGTACGCGCGGCAGTTCATCGGCCAAGTTCAAAAGCCGAAAGTCGAAAGGATCGAGGGCCTCTCCCCCGCGGTCGCGCTTGAGCAAAAGAACCTCGGACACTCGCCGCGTAGCACCGTCGGTACCGTCACCGAGGTCTTCGACTACCTGCGGATCTTGATGGCGAGACTGGGCGTTCGACACTGCCCCGATTGCGGCGTCGAAGTCGGCACGCAGACGCCCGACGAGATCACCGCGAAAGTACTCGCGATGCCGGAGGGAACGCGGGCGATGCTCATGGCTCCGATCGAAGTCACCGCAGGAGAGGCCTCCAAAGACACGTGGCAATCGCTTCGCAGCCAGGGCTACCAGCGTATTCGAATCGATGGACGGACCAAGTCGCTCGACGAAGCCCCGGCGCTTGATCCGCGCAAGAAGCAATCCGTTCAAGTCGTCGTGGACCGCATCACCGTCGGCCCCGACGAGCGCTCGCGAATCAGCGATAGCGTCGAACAGGCGTTGTCCCTTGGTATCGGTGTCTTGCAAGTGGTCTTCGCCGACCAGGAACGCGAGGAACCTTACTGGGAAACCGTCACGCACAGTCAGCACCTTGTGTGTGGCGAGTGCGGGCGTTCGTTCCCGACGTTGACTCCACACCATTTTTCGTTCAACACGAGCGTCGGGTGGTGCAAGGAATGCGAGGGACTTGGCAAACAAACCGGAACCAACCCGGCGGCACTGATCGATTCGCCGACGAAGACCCTCGGCGAAGGCGCGGCGCTGCTCTGGCCGGACGTCGAGCATGAACTCTCGCAAAGTATGCTGAGGGCTTTTTCGCGACAAACGGGGATTCCTCACGATGTGCCGTTCGAAGAATTGACTTCGAGCCAGCGACGGCTGCTGTTTCATGGAACCGGTGCACGGTGGCTGGAGGTCAAGCACCAGGATGCCGATCCCAAGTCGAAGTCGGACGGCCGATTGTTCCGCTTTCAGTTCAAAGGTTTTTACCCGGCGCTCGACGAAGCATCGCGTCT
>JBCBOT010000512.1:0-4301 GCA_039821165.1 Planctomycetota bacterium
TCGTCGTCCGATCGCCGGGCCATTTAGTCGCCGTTCTTGCTTTGCAGGCAGGCCCGCAACAGTTCGAGTTGTTTCTCTCGCCCTTCCGAAAGATCGTCACGGATCCCGCGTAGCTCTTTCGAAACGCCGGACCACTGTTTGCCGTGTGCCTCGAGAGTCGTTTTACGCTCCCGAGCGGTTACAACGATCTGGGCAACGATGATCGCGCCTAAAACCGGTACCGCCGTCAGTTTGGCCCAGGAATCGATGGTGTCCGATTGAATCACACCGATGAGACCGACAAGACTGACGGCGGCAAAGAGTTTTAGGATCATCGATTCACGCGAAAGAGTGAGGGGGAGGTCGGTTCGACCAAGAGAACAAATCGATAAACAATCGAATGGCTTCGATGATCGCGGGGACTCGCTCGAGTAAGCCGTCGATCAGGTCAAACAGTCCGCCGGCCGTCAGACCGAGCGGCGTGTTTTGGTCGAATTCATCCGAACCGAAAACGCCGGGCATCAACGCAAGCGATTTGGCGTCTTGTTCGATCCCCGTGAACAAGTTGTCGAAGAACGTCTCTTTGTCCCGCGAGCGTCGATACTGGCGGCCGAGGATTCGCTTTTGCCGTTTCTGTCGCCGCGTCAATTGGTCGTCAAAGTCGCCCGCAAACAGAGCCTCCATCGCACCGCGAAACGAGGTCGATTCATCGAGCGTGTCGGGACCGGTAAACGTCGATCCGGAACCGAACGGCGGATCGCTCGCCGGTTTGTTGGTCACCTCGTCACAGTGGCAAACGACGCATTCGCACTGCGTTTCGACTGCGGGTGAAACGCTCGTCACATCGTCGAGAGCGCCGCACTGCGCGACGGTGGGTCCGATAAGGATCGAACATGCGATCAACGCGTAGAACAAGAGAAACGGTTCGGACTTTGGATTGGGCATTGGCCTGCCTTTGGTAAGGGTCGGAATCGGAAACTATGCCGCAAATTGCGGCGGTTGACTTTCGGGGCCTTCGATTTCGCCGATCGCTCGGACGGTCAAACCACCGCCTCGGAACGCTCGATCGACTTCGTCGAAGGCGCGGTTGTAAATGTGCTGAGCGCCCCAAGACTCGTTCGATTCTCGGAACCATCGCTCGCCGTCACTCGAAATGAAGCAACCGGCAAAGCTCATGTTGTGAGCCCACGAATCGCGTCGGTTTCGGGCGTGAATGGCAAAACCGTCCGGGTGCTCGCCGACTTTGTGGATCGCTTCCATCGAGCATTTAAACGACGGCTTGCCGGCCTGCAGCAAATCCCACAGTTGATCGGCCGAAGTCACGTCGAGCGATTCGCCGAGCGGATACTGGATTCGCGGTTTCAGTTCGTTGACGAACTCATGCCGGCCGAATCGCCGATAGAGTTCGGCACCGTCGCGGCCTTGCGGTTCCGGGAAATCGGATGCGGCATTCAACCCGGCACGCTGCAGAATGCCCGCAAGCCGCTCGTCATCCGATCGCAGGGCACCTTGCATCATCGCCCAAACCATCGGGCCGGCGTACAGTCCGTCGCCGCGACGCATGTTCGCTTTTTGCCTCGCGAGCCCGTACCAAAACGGACCATAGGGCGAATAATTCTCGGGTCCGGATTCATTCCGGCCCAGGTGTTCCATGCTCTCGCCGAGGAACACGATTTGATACGTCAGTCGATCGACCCAGCGACGGAACGTATTCGAAACGACACACGAACCGATGATTTGCGGGAACCATACGAGCGGCGACCCATGAGCGAACTCGTCGAGTAGCGACCAGTCCGCGGATCCCGCATAGCGTCCCTTGTCGGCTTGGAACTGCGTCCAACGCTCGAACATCGCATCGAGCGGCGTCCGTGCGATCCGTTCGGTGAACGTCGCCGGCGACTCTTCGACGAGTTCACCAAAAACGCGTTGCTCGGTGTCTATCAAATCCGATTCGATCGGATCGACTTGGTCCGACCATCCGCAAAGATCGCGGAGGTTGCCGGGCGTTTCGACTTCATCGGCGCTGCGAAAGTGTGGATTGAGTTTCATTGTCCGGCTCGGAGTCCTCGCGCGATGGCTTCGAAATATTGGGCGAGCGCACCGCGATCGAGCGATTCGAAACGCGGTCCGATGTCGGCTGACAAGCGTTGCCGAAATTCGCGATAGGCGGTCGCGTCATCGGCACCCGCGAGCTTTCGCGTCAGCTGCTCGCCGACGTCGTTGATCGTTTTGGTCGGATCACTTTTCAGTGCCTTGGCACACTCGGCGAAGTAGCCGGCGACGATCGACCGCCCTGGCAGTCCGAACGCCCAAGCGTCGACGCGTCGGCCAATGTCATCGAACGGGTCGGCGGGGATCGAGTCGTCGGGCTTTGGTTCGTCCGGCGTATCCGGCTGAGGATCGTCGGGCGGTGAAGGGCCGACGGTGATGACGAACTCTTCATCCTCGAGCCGTTCGGCTTTGAAATCGACGGCACGAATCGAGAGCCAGATTTCGGAAGCCCCGTAAACAATGAAGCAACGCGTTTCCGATTCCGCGACGATCGGCAACGCGATCGGTTTCGGTAACCGTCGGCGTCGTCCATCACTCGCTGAGAGCCGGACCTTTTGAGGGCAGAAATCCGCGAGCCCCGATACCTCGACAACGGCGGCCGCGACGACTTGGGGTCGGGTACCGGCGGGCAATAGCAACGCACCGCCGACCGGCTGAGCGTCTTTCTCGGCAACAACGAGCGAGCGCTGTTCGGTGCTCTCGACCACGATCTCGCCGTTGGCCGGCTGGCAACTGTAGATCAGATAGGCCAGCGAAACGCAGAACATCCAAAACATCGGTTGCCGCCATATTGGCGGCGGCGTGTAAAGACGCCCCGAGTAGGGCGAAATTCGAGCGTACGTGTGCATGAAGATTTACTTTTCGAGGTTGCTGATCCAGGTCGGGCGCTCTTCTACCCCGACACTCCAGACATAGAAAACGTGGTCACCGACTTTCACCCGATCGGTGCAGACGTCGGGGATGTCGTGACAGTAAGAGACGACCTTCGCGCCTCTTCGAAGCTGCCGAAGCTGCGGCAACAGATCGTGCATCATCGGGCCGTAGGCGTACAGATAAACGGCATCCACCGATCGGTAATTGATGATGTCGTCGAAGGCGGAACCCTCGATCACGGTCACGTTGCCGACGTCGGCCGAACGCTTTCGGGCGAGTGCCGCCGTTTTCGGGTTGATTTCGACAACGAAAGCCCGTGCGCCGAGCTTGGCTGCCGCGATTGCGGTTCGACCATCGCCGCCGAACGGGTCAACGAACATGTCGCCGGGTTCGATGCCCAGCAAATTCAAACCGGCGGCGACCGCATCCTCGGGAGTCGGATCAAACGCAGTGACAGGATCGACCGCGGCCGGCGGTTCCGGTGATTTGGCGACACGCTTCGGTGATTGTCCGGGCGGATAGACCTTGCTGAGCGTTTCGCCGGGATTGAGTTTGAATCCCGCTTGCCATGTGGAGGCTGGACGCGCAACGTTAGAAGCTTGGTGCGCAGTGTTTGGAGCTTGTCGCGCAACGTTCGGAGCCTTCCGCGCAGCGTCGGGAGGTTCGACATACTTGATCGAGAAACAGCGACGCTTTCCTCGATACATCCAGCAGAACGACTTTTGCCCCGCCGCGATCGCGTCTCGAGCCCGATCACACATCGCACAATTGCAATTGGCCCCGTTGGGCCCGGCAATCAGTTGGCCGTCAGTGGTGGCGACGTATTGAGCCGACGCGGAAACATGCGACAGGGCGACCAAAGCGAACGCAAGAAGAGCGCCGCACAATCGAGCAGGCATCGCAGAAACTCCGAAGGATGGAAACGTTCAACACGTTCCCACCATTCAGCATCAACGCAGCGTGTCCCGGATCGCTGGCATTTCCTTCGTGGACCCGTTCTAATATGGCCCCGCGTTTTAGGGGGTGGCCACACTTTTTAACGGGATCTTATGACCAGCCGAATACTTCACGAGATGGGTGAAATCGATGGCGGAGTTCCGCTCATTGTGAAATGCTGCGGAAATCGCAAGGACGGTGCGATTTTGCTCTACGCGTCGCACAAACAAGAAAACCTCATAAGAGATCTTGTTTCACTCTTTGACGGGCATTTTGACAGATCAGACCAGGCTCTCTGTTGCGGATTTAAATTTGACACAACGTCACTGCCCGAAGAGGAAAAGTACGCTTTATTGGCGCACGTGACTCGCAGACGAATGTTTCTTTTCGGCCCGCAGCCGATGATCGACCTCCTCGCTTTGCTGGCCTACTCATTAGATGTGCCAACACTTGAAGCCGAT
>JBCBOT010000513.1:0-4277 GCA_039821165.1 Planctomycetota bacterium
CCAGTGAGTCTCGCAGCCGCAGTGGTGCCGTTTAGACTGCACCATGCAATCAAGAAACTCGTCTGGCGAGATTCGAAGGAAGAAGACACTTTTCCAACGACATACTTGCTAAACACAAAAGCCGCTCAGCTTCGCTATTGCGAAGAAGCTGGCTTGAATCTTGCGTCCTATCAGCGGCTAAACGACTGCAGCGTGACATGTGCGCTTGGACGACTCGGCCACATCGAGCTGATTGCCGAGAGAACGCTTCGAAGCCTCGGGATCGTCTATCCCGAGCACTGTATTCTGTCCTGTTTCTGTCGCGACAATTGATCGTCGGATCTGTCTGATCTCGCCCTGATTGCGGTTATCGATGGTTGAATAACCATGAGTGCACTCTTTGTATACGGCATGTTCTTGTACGGTTGCGTTGCCGGCGTTGCGCGCCCATGGATCGGGCTCGTCATGTTTTATGTCTTTGTCGTCTTAGAGCCGACATGGAACTGGCGCTGGGCGATTGATCCCTACTTTCCATATCAAAAGTACATCGGTGGAGCGGTCCTTTGCGGGTTCGCGCTGACGGGGTTTCGGCGTGCAAGCACGATCAACTCCGTGAAGTGGGGTATCGTCGGCATCCTTGGTTTTCTGGCACTCGCCTACCTGTCAGCGTTCCAGTCGATCAACACGGAATACTCCTATCAGTACATGGATTTCTTGTGGAAGATCGTCCTGATGGCACTGCTGACCATTTGGGTCATCGACACGCCTGAAAAGATCATGACTTTGGCGTGGGCCGTCGTCCTTTGCAGCGGATACAACGCCTATCAAATCAATCTCCAGTATTTCCAGGATGGGTTTTCGGCGTATGCACACTCCGCTTGGGGCGTGAAGGGAGACAACAACCTGTATTCTATTTTCACCCTTCCGGTGATGGCAGTCTCGATCAGCCTAAGTGTCTATGGCAAGAAACTATGGAATCGGGGTCTAGCCGGATTTATCTTCGTGCTTCAGATGCACATGTTGATGTTGCTGGAGTCGCGAGGCTCCATGATCGGTGGACTGTTTCTTGCATGTGTCTTCGCGTATCTCGTACCAAAAACGCCTCGCGTGTGGATGGCGATGAGCGGCAGTGTTCTCGTTGGGATCTTGCTGGCGGGACCTTCTGTCGTTGAAGAGTTCAGTTCGGCTTTTGAAGGCTCAGAAACGCGTGACAGTTCGGCTTCGAGTCGCTTTGAAGTCTGGCATGCCGGAATAGTGATCACGGCGGATCACCCACTGCTGGGCGTCGGCCCCAACGCGGGAAGATTCCTGGTGCCCGCCTTTGTGCCCTCCGAGACTCGAGACCAAAAAGCATTACACAACCTGTTTTTTGAGATCAGCACCGGATGCGGTTTGCCCGCAACGATTTGCTATTTCACATTCTTCGGCCTTGTTTGGTGGCAGAACTTTCGGCAATGCCGGCTGCTGAAGCGGAATGCTCCGGATTGGGTTTCGATGACCACTCTCGCGGTCGGGTGTGGCATTCCGGGATACATGCTGGCCAGTATGTTCTCGAGCGGTGCCTTGCTCGAGAGTTCTTACTTGTTGATTGCGTTCGGTGCCATCGGCTTGTCTACGTACAAGAGGGAGCAAGCTCAGCCAGTTCATGCCGAAACAGCTTCGTTCGGCATGAACCCCTCAGGCATTTTCGATGTCTCCGCGAGCACCGTTGGTGTTCGATGAGGTTTCGCGCACAACAACGCATGAAGAACATCGCCCTAGCATGACCCAAATTCGAGTCTACGCGAGAAATCTCTTTGCCAGTTGGGCCGGCTACGCGACCAATCTACTGGTGGTGTTCTTCCTCTCCCCGTTCATCGTTCATAGCCTGGGCGATGTTCAGTACGGGGTCTGGTCGCTGATGGTCTCGCTCACGGGATATCTTGGGCTGATCGAAGCAGGAACACAAGCAGGCCTCGGACGGTTCATCAACTTCTATCTTGGACGGAAAGAACTTGGAAAGGTGAGTGGGGTTGCGAGCACCGGCATGGCGATCTTCCTTGCTATGGGCGTGGTCCTTGCGGTCGTTGCATGTCTTCTCGCAATGTTGATGCCGTCGATCTTCTCAAAGATTCCCGCGGATTTGATGGGCGAAGCACGCATTCTCTGCCTGCTCGTCGCGTTGAATCTATGGCTTTCCCTGCTGGCGGCGCCGTTCCGGTTGATCATACAGTCCAAGGAGCGATTCGAACTCATCAATGCGATTGACGTACTAGTTTTGCTAGGACGAGCCGCCGGAACCCTTGTAGTTCTAATGTTGGGGAGAGGGCTCGCTGAATTGGCCTACATTCAGATTGCGTCAAGCGTCTTTGGTTTATTCGCTGCTTATGTCGCTGCCCAACGTGTGATGCCGAAGCTTTCGATTAGTGCGAAGCAAGTCTCGGTCGCGCAACTTCGTGAACTCTTCGGTTTTTCCAGTTGGGCGTTCCTTGGGGCAATTAGCTACCGTTTGCTAGTCAGTACTGACGCAGTCCTCATTGGGGTTATTTTTGGCCCAAAATGGGTCACGATTTACGCGATCGGAGACTTGCTCGTTCAGAAATCGCGTGATGTCGTGAATCACGCGCTCAACGTCTTTCGACCTCGGATTATGCAAACGTGCGGTAAAGGCAACATGGCAGATGTGCGAGAGCAATACGTTTCGTCCATGTCTCTTGCAATGGGGGTTGCCATTCTGGTGATGGTGGGTCTGGTCGTTTTTGGGGATAGCTTTATTGGTCAATGGATGGGTGATGAGTATCACGAAAGCTACCCGATACTCGTCATCTTAGCATCTTCCTGCCTTTTGGCGCTGTCGTATTCAGCTGCACTTCCGGTGTACGCTGGGTTAAATCGGATTCGGGTCACCGCTATAATTGGTCTTTGTCAAGCAGGGGTAAACCTCGTCCTCTCGCCACTGATGACTTTATGGTTCGGCATGGGGCTCGAAGGCATCGCTTGGGCGACGTTTATTCCCAGGGTCTTGTTTTCAACTGCAGGCACGTTACTCGCCATTCGGCTGATGGGATTGCCATTTCGAAGCATAGCTGGGTTGATTTCTCGATGGGCGATTGTGGCGATTGGGTTCGGGTTGATCTGTCTCACCATTGATATTATGTTCGGCTCATCCGCAGGATGGAGCGTTTTCCTTGCCAAAGTCAGCCTCGCTACGCTGGCCTACATTCCGCTCGCCTGGCTCTTTCTGCTTGAAAGCGCCAGTCGCGAGTGGCTCAAGTTAAAACTCTCGCCTATTCTCCCGTCTGTAGCGACCCGGCGTGAAAGTCACTAGTTCAAAGAAGTGTGGCTCTGTTGGGTTTGCGACTTCTTAAAACAGGCAAAAGAACAATGGAACTAGCTCAGTATATAAAGCGGAAACTGTTTGTGATTCGCCAGTTAAGCCGTCGGAAAACAGCTGTTTTTCTATTGTCGACAATGCGTTCGGGATCAACATTGCTCAAGTCACTACTTGCTGCCGCACCCGATGTTTCACATTTGCCTGAACACGATTTCCAACGTTACAGTTCACATAATAGCTGGCGAATAAAAACGTTAAGTGATAAGCCCATCATACTGATGAAGAGGCCAGCAGGATATGAGGAGCAAGACTACCCGATTGTTCCCAGCTATTCGCCCGCCAAGGCAATTGTCCTTTTTCGTGATGCCTACGAAACTGTTGTCTCCCTGCGGAAAATGAATGAAGTCGCGTATCCCGAAATAACCAGCCATTGGACGCCAGAACGCCTGCTTACCCAATACTGGCTTCCGGTTACGGAGTCGCTTTGGAAGTACACACAGGATCATCCCGGTCAGCATGCGTGGTTGCGTTACGAGGATCTTCTCACTCACCCGCTCGAGAACACCATGCGGCTTTTTAGCTACATCGGGTCCTCGCAGGAAAGGGGCGTAGATCGTTACGCGCCACCCGATGATTATCAATGGGCATGGGGAAATGATGATGGCGGGGAAAAGATAAAGACAAATCGTGTGCAACCCTGCATTTTGCAGCGGAATGACTCCGAACTGCTGTCGCTCATCGAGGAGCACGAAGCCATCAAGTCGATCCGCCGTGTTCTAGGGTATGGTTAGTGTGTGAAAGCACGAGTTCTCCGTATCAACTAAACGTGTGTAATTGTCGATAGACGGTTCCCTCCGGGATCTGCCACAGCGCAAGAAGTCTGGAGTTGGTTCGGTGGATTCACAAGGCAAACCAATGTACTCAATCATTATCTGCACACTGAATCGCGCGTCGACGCTGAGACGCGCACTGGCACATCATGCTG
>JBCBOT010000514.1:0-4253 GCA_039821165.1 Planctomycetota bacterium
GCGAAACGCTCTTCGACGCGAGGAGGTCGTTCGCTTGCGTCTCCCAAAGAACAGTTTTGCAAAGATGGCGGACAGAATCAGTGACCCATTGGGTTCGGGGATCGCGGAAATCGTGATGCTCGCCAAATCAAATGTCGGAGTGACCGTTCCGCCACCCGCCAGAATGAAGTCCGATGGTTGACCGATCGCGGTGTTCTCCATTTCAATTGAAAATTGCCCGCCGTCGAAGCCGCGTGTGTCAACGAGCAAGGTTGCCAAGATCCCCTCCGCCGCAACCGACTGATTGGATTCTTGCAAGACAACTCCGGCTTGTAAGAACTGCGGTGCGGCGTCGACCACTCCGCCGAACTCTTCGGTGTCGAAGGAGTCCCAGATCGATCCAGCGTAATCGATCCCGACGAAAATCGGCTCGGGTAAATCGCCGAGTCCATCACCCGAGGCGATTCGGAAGTTGAACCCTCGCACCTGCTCCCCGCCGCTGACGTGCAACTGTATCGCCGCGCTCGCCGACTGTGCTTCGACGACAGGGTTCAGCAAGGTGATAACGGCCGCCCTTGAGGGGGAAGCCACCAGCAGCATCGCGGCAAAGAGAGGAACGACGAACGGACCCTTCAGTCGGAGGTAGCGGAAACGGTGTCGAAGCCCAATCCCGCGAGCTATCCGCCGGACAGTTTCGGCTATGCGTGGTGGCACTTGTTTTCGGGTGGGTTCGAGAGATGAGACGGTGCGTAAACGGATCACTAAAACAAGTCTCCGCGGAGTGAGGGCGCGAGATTGGAACGGATGGATTCGTCATCCTCCTCCAGCGAGTGAAAGAACGAATCGACTTGCTCGCCGTGGACCTGCTGTGACGATTGGATCGCCAAATGATTGATGACGTTGAGAGCGTCGAGTGGCGACACCACACCATCGAAATTGACGTCCAGGTCCTTCACGGCGTTGTAGACTAGCTCGTTGGTGTCTGATGAGGAGCTTGGTGTTGCGCCGTTCAAACTTGCAGACAGCGTGTTGATAATCAGCAGTGCATCGAGTGCTGAAACGATGCCATTCTTGTCAACGTCGAACGGGGCGGAGAACGTCTTTGCGTTGTTCGGACGAGAACTGCCTGGGGGTTGTGGTGTGATCAGATTGAGATCTGTCAAGAAGTTCGTTTGATTGTCGACAATCAAGACGTAATCGGTGCCATCGATAAATCGATCGCGGTTGAAATCGAAAACACTTTCGATTGACGCCGGCGAAAGAAAGTTGTTTGCATTGTCTGCAACTCCAACGGCGTCGGTGGCATCGACGAAGGCGTTGAGTCCGGTGTTGCCCGTCTCACCGACGGCGTTGCCAAAATAGAAAACGTCATCCGCCACCAAGCCCGTGTTCGAATTCGCGAGCATTCGCACTTGAAGCCAGGTGTTCTTAATGGCGCCGTTAGCCCAGAGAACTTTGATGCGGTCCGACGCATCGGGCCCTCCGCCGAGTTCCAGTACAAAATCGATCGGCGCGACGGCGCTGTTCCAGCCACTTGGATCGTTGTCGTTTCCAACGCGGAACTCAAAATCGTCGATGGTCGGCGTTCCGGCGAGATCGACAATGTCGACGATCAGTCCGTTGATGCCATGGTGAAAGTTGGTGTAGTTGCTAAATGAAGCCGTTTCGCCATTCGCCAACGCTACCTTGTCGGTTGCAATCGCCGCCTCGTCTTGAGGGTCGAAGCCGATCGTGTTTCCGTCAAAGAATGAATCGTTGTAGAACAACCGCCGATTGGTGATGGATGCGACGACTGGGTCGTCGTCAATCACGGTGACGGTCAAGTCTCGTGCGGCCAGAGTGGCATAGTCGGGATCACTCGTTGTGGGAGTACCAAGAGTGATTTGGTAGTCGGAGGTGGGTGTAAAGACGGAGTCATCAAGGACGGTGAGTGTGACGAGTTGACTGACCAGCGCATTGGACGGTGTGAAAACGATCGAGGCCGTGCCCAATTGGAGCCTGTTTGTATCCGAGACCGTGATCGGGATCGTGACATCGCTTTGGGGACGAGAAGCCAAAGCGACGGAGAATTGCCGACTCTCACCCTCGGTCACCAAAGAAATGGACTGGCTCCCAACAAGGAGGTCCGCAACGTCGGAGTCTTCGGTGGTCACGGCCAGTGGATCGAGTTGGATTCCATCGTAGAGGGGATCTTGGCTGAGGGACGCTTCGAATTCGATCGTGGTGGTTTGGTCACCGTCGATCACATTGTCACTCACGCCGTGGATGGAAATGCGGTGAACGGCGTTCCATTCATCCGGCGTGATGGTGAGTTCACTTCGATCCAACGTGACTTCGGTCGCATCGCTAACGGAGAATCTCAACGTGACGTCGGCGGCTGGACGAGAGCTCAACACAATGTCGGCAAAGCTGTTTCGACCTTGCTCGTCGATGACCCGCGTTTCGTTGGTCGATAGCTCCAGCGTCGCCGCGTCCTCATCAACACTTACGAAGCGAATCGAATCGATCAGGGTACCGTCGAACCGAAGGTCGTTACTCTCTACCGTCAGGACATCGAGCGTGAACTCCGTGTCCGGATCGACACGGTCATCATCAACTCCAGTGATGGTGATTTGTTGGGGCGTGTCCCAGTTATCGCTGCCGAAAACAACGACACTCGGCGCCGCCAATCCCTGGGTTGGGTCGCTCGTGGCAACCGTTACAACGACATCGTCTGGTGGTTGGCTGATCAGCAGCACCTCGACCTGACGTGTTCCACCCGATTCCAAAATCTGGTTGTCACCGATCAGAGTTAACAGAACCCCGGCCGGGTCGTTGTCTCGATTGATAAGTCCAATCGGCTCCGGTTGAAGCACGTTGAATCGCGGGTCATTCGATTGTGCCTGGCCGAAGACGATGTCGAACGTGGTGTCACCGTCGACCACGTCATCATCCAACCCTGTGACGATAAGATGACGTGGCTCGTCGTAGTTCGTTGGCGTGAAGATGATGTCGGTCTCAGAGAGCATCGCCTCGCTGGGATCGTTCAGCGAGATTGGGAGGGTGACGGTCCCGGTTGGAACCGTCTGCAGAGCCAGCGTGACTGTTGCGGATGCGCCGCCCTCTCCGATCACAACCGTGTCGATGCTCGTTGTGATCCACTCATTCGGAACGGAAAACTCCACCACCCAATCGTCACCGCCCGTCGAGTCGCCGTCTCCATCGAGCGGATTGCTTGCCTGGTCGAGGAGTCCGTTCGCCGTCAGTGCCAATCGATACAGGCCCGGCGCCAAACGGCCGATTTGCGGTGACAGATCAACCGAGTTTTCCGAGGATCGATAGTTGGCCGATAAATCCAAGATGACATCATCGGCACTGTCGAGGATGTCATCGGGACCGGCTGAGACGAGCAGGTAGTTGCCGTCAAACGACGCCATGCTTGGCTGCATTGATTCGCTGAATGCAATTGTGAATTGCTCAAATGAGCTGCCGAGAATGCCACCTGCGAAGAGACCGTTCGGTGTTGTCGCGGTGACTTGAGGGGCTGTCACATCGCTGCTGTCGCCGCCAAATTCCACGGCCCCAATGTCCGCGATCCAATTGTTGTTTGGGCCGCCGTTCGCGGACGATGGATCGTCCGAGTGGGGCTGCCCGTAAAAGTCACTCGTCGTGGTCAACGCGGATGGGAGACGATCAATCGCGATCGAGCCGCGTGCCGGAATGAACAAGTCGTCGGGGCCATCGTCACTCAACGTGACGGGGTCGTATCCGAGAGAATTGTCAGCCCCGTCGGCGTCCACCCACATGGGGTCACCTTCGATAGATTCAGCGTCTTGAGCTGAAAGAGCTCTCCACGACGCGAGGTCAACAGCCTGCGTGTTGCCCCAAGTCCCGATCGCGGCAGCACCCGTGGATGCGAAAAACAAGTTGCCATCGGATGTGAAGGTCGAAGTGGATTGCGTGCTGACACGAATCGCTTCCCCGGAGTCCACGCGGATTTGGTTTGCGTTGATGAGAATGTCGGACGAGGCACCATCTACCTGGATGGCATTGCCGATGGAATGCCAAATCGTGTTGCCGATTAACGCTCCGCCCGTTTGGTTGTCGATTGCGATGGCGACGTCTTGGTTGTCGTAGATCAAGTTGCGTTCAATTTCACCAAACGATCGTCTCTGGGCGATCGATCCGGCAGCGCGGAAACCAATCGCATTGCTGTAGATCCGGTTGCCCGAAAGTAGGAATTGCCCTAAAGACTCGACGCCCACTTGAGATTGGTTGTAGATCCGATTCCCGCG
>JBCBOT010000515.1:0-4233 GCA_039821165.1 Planctomycetota bacterium
CGGCGGCACGCAATAGCCCCACGTCGGCAATTCGCCGCCGTTGGTCGTCGATCAAAGAGTCATCGTCTCGCCAGGTGGCCCCGATGCCTCGATTGTCGCGCTGTCGCTTGCTGATGGCAAAACACTCTGGAGCACACGCGGCAACGCCGCCGCCTACGCGCCGTTCATTGTTGGGGTATTCGGCGGCAAGCGACAACTCATTGGCTATGACTCCGCAGGCTTGGGCGGGTGGGACATCGGAACGGGACAACGGCTTTGGGAAATGATTCCTCCCGACGCAAGCGATTTCAATGTCGCAACACCGGTGGCGTGGCGAGACGGACTCATTCTCTCGACCGAGAATAATGCAACCCGCTACTACGTCTTCCGTCCAGACGGCAGCATCATTCAAAAACCCAAATGGTTCAATCTTGATTGTGCCCCTGACACGTGCACACCGGCTGTCGTGAACATCGACGGTGAAGACAGACTGTTTTGCACGGCCTACGGTGAACTGTTCTGTTTGAACGGCGAAAATCTGGAGACACGATGGAGTGAGGCCGACGAGCGTTTCTATGACCACACTTGCTTGATCACCGGCAATGACCGGCTTTTGATGTGGACCAATGACTGTGATTTGCTGCTCTTCGATGCCACGACGGACCAAATGAAACTCGTCTCCACGGCGCGCCCGATGACAAGCAACAAAGCAGAAAGCATGTCGCATCCCGCAATCGTGGGCGACAGACTTTTCTTGAGAAGCCAAACAGAACTGATTTGCTTACGGATGCCGGATCCGGTGTCTTCGAAAGGCTTGCCGCCAAGTGGAGAAGAACGATGAAACACAATGTGAATACGAAAACAGATCGACGCGGTTTCATCAATGCGGCAGCGATCGGTACCACGGCGACCCTATCGACTGGTGCGCTCGCATCAGACGCTCAAGAAGAACGAAGCTTGAAGGAAGTCAGACGATATTCTATCGCGGCGGATTCACCACGCCGAATTGCTACGGATTCCAAAGACTCCTGGTGGATTCTCGCAGGCGACTCCATCGAGCACCGAGATCAAGACGGCGCACTCCGGCTTCGCGTTTCACTCGAACGGCCCGGCCGCGCCTTGGCCGTGACCGATACAGGCGTCTTTGTTGCCGTTCGTAATCAAATTGCCGAGTTTTCCCGCACCGGCGAACTACAGCGTCGATTTGCGCGTATTCCAGAAGGCTTGATCGGTGACATTGTGGTCGACGGGGACCGACTCATTGTCACCGATCTTGCCTCCGGACGACTGATGCGAACCTCTCGGATCGGCTGGGAAGCATTCGGGGACCCGATCCGGCAATCCGCTCGAATCAGCCACGGTGTGACGGGCGACCTGTTGATAGCCGACCCCGAGCGACATCAAGTGAAATTGATTTCGCTCGATGGCTCCGAACAGCGCGTCTGGGGAAAACGTTCGCGTGACTCCCATGGCTTCCAAGGATGCTGCAATCCGATGGCTCTTGCCGAAACCGTAAACGGTGGTGTAGCGACCGTTGAAGCCGGTCAAGTACGCATCAAGACGTTCTCCAAGGACGGCGATTTCTTGTCGGAGGTGGCAGGGCCCTCAACCATCAGCGAGATCGCCACGACACCCACCGAAGATCGCTCTTTGGCTTGCGCAGCGGGTGGCGTGGACGTCGCGACCAACTCAAGCGGCGAACTCTACTTTCTGCACTGCGCCGCGAAACAAGTCATTTACTTTGCGTAAGCGACTCAATTGAAGTGAGTCGCCTGTGCCACGGCGAATGACCTGTGCCACGGCGAATGAATACGAAGAGTCCGTCGGCCTTCGCAGAAAGCGTATTGCTTGTCGAAAGTGACCTCGAACTTCCAGTCCCAGCGGACGGGACAGCTCGGCTCGCGCGGCTCCTGGTGTGCACGTTGGAATGCGATTGGGCTATCCTGTGTCGGATCGCGAATCACGACTTCCGCACCTGGAGCTATTCATGACCAGAAAAGCATGGCAAATCTGTCTTCTCATCGTCGCTGGCTTTACGGCGACAAACTGCTCCGCACAGGTTTACGAACTTCGCACTTACAAGACGATGCCGGGTAAGCTGGAAGCGCTCAACGCTCGTTTTCGAGACCACACGGTTCGGCTGTTCGAAAAACATGGCATCGAGTCGATGGGCTATTGGGTTCCGACCGATGAGCAAGCCTCCAAAGACACTCTGATTTACATCATCAAACACGAGAGTCGCGAGGCCGCGAAGGCGTCTTGGAAAGCGTTTGGGGCAGACCCTGAGTGGAAGAAGGCTGCAAAAGAGTCAGGTGTGGGTCGACTCGCCCAGCGACCTGACTCCGTTTACATGGAAGCCACCGACTACTCGCCGACATGGACGCAAGGCGACTCGGATGATGACGACGTTTTCGAGCTTCGAACGTATCAGGCCAAGGAAGGCAAACTCGGAAAGCTGGACGCGCGGTTCCGTGATCACACGATCAAGTTATTTGAGCGACACGGAATTCAAAACGTCGGGTATTGGCACCCAACGGACGAACCAGATTCCGCGAACACGCTCATCTACGTCATCAAACACGACAGTGCCGAAGCGGCCAAAGAGTCCTGGAAAGCATTCATCGCCGACCCGGACTGGAAAAAGGCTGCGGCGGCGTCCGGCGTCGGCGGTCTCGCCAAGCTCGAATCGGTCTACATGAAACCGACTGACTACTCGGCGATTAAGTAACCTGCTCGATCGTGTCGACGATCCAGCACCCGTGATCACGGACGGATCACCGTGCCGTGATGAATGATGGTGCCGCTCGGGACGACCGGCCCGTGCAGGATCTTCCCTCCCTGGATCACGGTGCCGTGATAGATCGTCGACGTCCGCGGCCGCGTCGTCAGCACGGTCGGCTTGGACTGAATGACCACCGGAGCCTTCGTGATAACACGTGGGGTGGTCACGATTGTCCGCGGAACGACGCTGTACCGAGTCGTGGGCGCCCGATAGTGATGGCTCGTCGTGCCATACGTTTGTCGCCAATTTCGAGATCGGAACGCGTAGCTGTTGTTGATGTTCCGGTTCCCCGTATAGAACGCGTGACCGGCTTTCTTGTTAAGCGGTTTCGCCCAGGCCCAACCGTTGTTCCCGGCTTCGGCGGACGAGAAAGCGCCCAGGCAGGTGGTGATCGCAGCGGCCAAAACGAGAGTCTTGATTCGGAAAGTCATTGCAAAGTCTCCTAGTCATTGAGCCGACGAGTGTCGGATTCGTTGAAGGGGTAATGTGTTTCGCTTCTGATTCCCAAGCGGGCAGAACTCCCTGGCGTGACACGAATTCCTCAAAAAGATCCGCCGATTCTTCAATTGCCTCACCGGGCAAGGAGCCGACGCCCTCCCCGCAAAGAACCCGCGTTTTCATCGCAAATCCCAATAGATGAACCGCAGCGAAGCTTCGCAAACACACAAACCCAGCGGCGGATTCTCGTGAAACGAGAAGGGTTCGGATTCCCGCCAGTCAAGATTTTCGCGATCGGCTGAATGGAAAAAGCTGCCGAGACTCCGTACCGATCGATGGTGACAACGTGCGGCCTCACCGATGTTCACGACTGCAGCGGAGAAAAGACACACGCCGGAGAAGACGTGACGCGAAGCGTGACTTTCGGGCTCATTGAGCCTGGAGTTCTATCATCGCCTTGGCGCACTCTCGACCGATTCGTGTGTACCAGATCGCACTGCCGAGATAGTGGTATGGATGGTCCGACCCAGTTTGCTCCCACTGCTCAAAATTGTCTTTCCAAGTCGGATACAACTCTTCCGCAGCTTTGTCGACCAACACGTCCGTTCGGACGGCTTTGACGTTGCCGCTGAATTCGGGAACCTGTTCCATCGACTTCTGTGCGTCTTGGATCACCTTCATTGCCCCTTTCGGTTCCTTCGACATGTTTTGCCCCATCATCGCGATGACCACCGGTAGTTTCGGCGTCTTCAGGTCCTTCCGCACATCATCGATGAAGTGACGCATATTGTCGGCGTACTCAGACTCCGCGCCGTTGTACTGGTCGTTCCAACCTTGAAACCAAAACAGTCCGGCAAATTCAAGTTTCTTTCCGCTAAGCGACGGAAACATCTCCCCCAAACCGGTCTGTGCGTCTTCGATCTCGGACAGCGGCAAGTGTTGAATGCCAACGCCAGCGCGCACAGCCGCAACCGCTGACGCGATCGAGTTCCTACCGGACAATGTCCAACTTGAAGTCAACTCGATCGCGTCAG
>JBCBOT010000516.1:0-4211 GCA_039821165.1 Planctomycetota bacterium
CGTCAATGCGGGCCAACTCGATGTCTACGAGGAGATTCCGAAGGATTTGCTCGAGCATGTCGAGGACGTACTGCTCAACCGCCGCGACGATGCGACCGATCGCATGTTGGAGTTCGCCGAAACGGTCAAAGGAAGCGGTAAGAAACGAGCCTCCGAAGACTTGTCCTGGCGTGAAGCGCCGGTGGCCGAGCGAATGAAACATGCCTTGATCAAGGGCATCGACAAATTCATCGAAGAAGACGCCGAAGAAGCGCGGCAGCAATGCGATCGGTGCCTGCAGGTCATCGAGGGACCGTTGATGTCCGGCATGCAGGTCGTCGGCGACCTCTTCGGAGAAGGCAAGATGTTCTTGCCGCAGGTCGTGAAATCGGCCCGTGTAATGAAGAGGGCGGTCGCTTATCTCGAACCCTTTATGGAAGAGGAAAAGCGTGCGGCGGGGCTCGAGGGTGCTTCGAATCGCGGCACCTTTTTGATCGCAACGGTCAAAGGCGACGTTCACGACATCGGCAAGAACATCGTTGGCGTGGTGCTCCAGTGCAATAACTTTAAAGTCATCGATTTGGGGGTGATGGTCGCGGCCGAAACGATCCTCGATGAAGCTGTTAAGCATGACGCAGACTTGATCGGACTGTCCGGATTGATCACGCCCAGCTTGGACGAAATGATCGGCGTCGCCCGCGAAATGAAACGCCGAAACTTGAACATTCCGTTGTTGATCGGCGGCGCGACAACAAGCGCCAAGCACACGGCCGTCAAGATCGCTCCCGTCTACGAGTCACCTGTGGTTCATGTCCTGGACGCCAGTCGGAGCGTCGGTGTCGTCGAGAGTTTGCTGAGCGATGAATTGAGAGACGACTTCGTTAGCAATAACGTGCAAACCCAGGAGAAACTGGTCGCGAGCTACAAGGGTCGGCAGCAAAAACTTGTGCCCTATGCCGAGGCACTCGAAAAACGATTCCAGACCGATTGGGAAAACGTCCGCATCGACCAACCGTCGTTCACCGGGACGCGTGTGCTAGCCGATGTCCCGCTCAGTGAGATCCGTGAGTTCATCGATTGGTCGCCATTCTTCATGACCTGGGAGTTGAAGGGCAAGTATCCAAAGATCTTCGAAGACAAAGTGGTGGGCGAGCAGGCTCGTGAGCTGTTCGACGATGCCAACACGTTGCTCGACGAAATCATTGCCGACGGTAGCGTGAAAGCCAGTGCGGCATACGGGTTCTGGCCCGCCGCAAGCGAAGGAGATGACGTCATTCTCTACACCGACGAGAGTCGTTCCGAAGAGTTGACCCGTTTTCACTTTTTGCGTCAGCAATGGGAACGGAAAGGCCAAACAGATTATCGGTCTCTTTCAGACTACGTCGCTCCGGCTGATTCGGGGCGCGAAGACTACGTGGGCGGCTTCGTTTGCACGGCGGGAATCGGTGCCGAAGCGCTCGCCGAAAAGTACAAGACCGACCTCAACGACTATCGATCGATCATGGTTCAGGCGGTGGCGGATCGATGCGCCGAAGCGTTCGCCGAGATGCTGCACAAGCGAGCCCGCGAGGATTGGTCGTATGGTGCAACAGAAGGGTTGAGCAATGAACAGTTGATCGCGGAAGAGTACAGGGGTATCCGCCCCGCCGCGGGGTATCCAGCCTGTCCCGACCACACTGAAAAGCGAACACTGTTCAACTTGCTCGACGCGGAGGCCAACACAAGCGTTGAGTTGACGTCGTCGTTTGCGATGACTCCCGCTGCCGCCGTGAGCGGTTTGTACTTCGCCCACCCGGATGCCCGTTACTTTGCGGTCGACCGGGTCACAAAAGATCAGGTCGAGGACTATGCAAACCGGAAAGGGCAATCGCTGGCCGAGACCGAAAAGTGGCTCGGTCCGAATTTGGCTTACGAGCCTGAGTGAATCGGGTTTTCGTCCACGCAAAGTCGACGACGCGGCTAAGATGAAGCCGCCGATGTGTTCCTGACTTTGAGAGACGAAACGATGTCGATGCGATCCACGTTGTCTGGTTTGGTATTGATGATGTTGTTCTTCGGGCAAGCCCGGGCAGACATCGTCACCTTTGAGGCATCTGACTTCGGTCTGAACCCAACATTCAGTAACGTTCGAACCTTCCGTTTCGAAATCGACATCGCGGCACCGATCACGCCCGGTGCCATCCTCGATAATCCGACGCTCAACGGCGTCCGCTACAACGTGTTCGGCCAATTGGCCGCCGGAACGCCTTCAGGATTCTCGGCGTTTGATTTGCGGAGAGAAATCGGCGGTGATGAGTTTTACGCTCAAGGAAGCTCGCTCAGTCTGCAGATCGCAAACGACGCAGACCTCACCGACGGATTACAGGCTTCGGAGTTAGTAGGAGCCGATCCGGTCTTCGTTTTCAATGGGCGTGAAGTCGGAACGGGGCGCTATCATCCCGCGGTCGTGCGACTCAACGCCGATGGAACCGGTAGCATCCGCAACTCAAACAACATGGGTGGCGTGAACCCGGCGACCAATGAAGTCGTCGATGTCGAAGAAGGTGAGGAGTACATCACCGAGTTGACGTTTACACCGAGTGCGTTGACGTTGATCGAGGTGGCGGCCGTTCCTGAGCCTGGAACAACACTCGCCCTATTGATCGTGGGCGCGGCGATCACGATTCGTCGCCGACGACAATAAGCAGCTTGCATAGGGTTGCAAGTTTACTTTTCTGTTTTGCCTGAGCCGTCTTCGATGACTCGTTGGATCACGAATTGACGACCCGATTTGCCCGCAATTCGGCTGAGCTCATCCAGCTTTCAGGCAAGTTGTCGTCCGTTTTTATCCGCGAGAGGACTGGGAAGTCGGGCTCACTCGGTAGACCCGCCTCGCTTGGATCGTCATCCCCCAGCCAGTCGGTCGCTCGAAAGAGGCTGAGCACGATTTGTCGTCGTGGCTGCCGCGTTTTGAGCTTTTGGTGGCAGCGCACTTGTCTGTGACGGCAACGCCCAGAGAGACGTTCGTGCTCTTAGATCAACCGACGGGCGGGGAGAAATTCAATCGGCCACCGTACCGATGTGCAGGTGAACTCTTACTTCCAAAGGCCAACGGCCTCTACGCGAATAGAGACAGTTGTTTGTTCGCAGAGGCTACCGCGGGGCGGTCGATCGTGTAATGACGCAGAACTGCGCCCGCGAGCGCGGAGCCGCTCAGGAATGCGGCTTCGATTCGATTTCCGTCACACCAATCCCCACAAGCACCAAGACCGACAGTGGCGTCGAAGAGGTGGTCTCGATTCAAAGGGGATTCGGGAATGGCGTAACGCCATCGGTGAGCGGCTGAGAAATGCGGTTCGCTGATAGAACGACCGGTTAGTTTCTCGAACTCGGGTCGAAGCGTCGCGATGACATCCTCGGCGTTGCAATCAAGATTCGCTTCGGACCAATCGGCGGAAGCATGGATGACCCACGAAGGAGGTGATTCGCGTCCCGGTTTCGCACCGTTATTGGCGATCCAGGAGATTGGACTGTCATCGACAAAGGCGCCCTCAAATTCGATTTCGCTCAGCGATGGCGACGCCAGCATCATCGCCCAGCACGGACGCATTCGCAGCGATTCGAGCTGGCGATGAAAGTCGGCTTGTCCGGCAATCAGGGCAGCCGTTTGACGTGGCGGGCAGTTGCACAACACAACATCGAACGGACCGAACATCTCGCCGTTCTCGTCACGCACCGTCCACCGTTCTTCGTTTCGGATCAGCTCCGTCACGGCCGCGCCCAGTTGCACATTGAGTGAGGCCGCGAGGTGTTTGGCGATCGCGTTCATGCCAGGAACGCCGACGTAGCGTGGTGTATCGGAAGCGTCAGAGAGCAAGTCGCCGTCCCTCGACAGCCGAACGATTCGTCCGAGCCAAGGTGCAACGAGCCCGTCCTGAATCCAGCTTTTTACGAAGCGGCAGAAACGTGCGTCACGCGCGGTGAGGTATTGTGCCCCGTGGTCGAAACGCAGTTCGACTCCGGAGTCGTCATGGGTGCGGCGCGTCGAGGTCCTTCCACCGACGCCACGAGATTTGTCGAACACGGTGACATCGAGACCATGATCCGTCAGGGTCCTGGCGGCAATCAGTCCGCCAAGACCAGCACCCACAATGGCAATGCGGGGAAGCTTCGCGGCAATGGAACGATGGACGTGTTGCTTCCCCGCATTGCCATTGTGGGTGCTGGTCTTGGCGGACTGATTGCCGCCAGGA
>JBCBOT010000517.1:0-4206 GCA_039821165.1 Planctomycetota bacterium
TTTTCCACCAAATCCGGTCCTGACGAATCGGGCAAAGGCGGAACGGGATTGGGACTCGCCGCCTGCAAAGAGATCATCGACGCGCATCAAGGCCGCATCCGTGTCGAAAGCACCGTCGGCATCGGCACGGCGTTCACGCTTCGTCTGCCCAAGGCCTAGCGATCGACTCGTCGCCGGCTCAGCTTTTTGCCAGTTCTTCGGCCACTCGTTCCGGGGTGGCGATGCGACGGGGACGGGTGGTCGGCCAGGCGAAGATCACGGCGAGCGCCGACGCTCCCATGGCCGCCGCAGTGATCTTCCAGACAAACTCATCTGGAACGCCACGCCCGGTGGCGGTGAGGATCGCGTAAGCCCAGTTCGTCGTCTGCCACGTCGGGTCGAACTGGATCGGTTGATAATCGTTGTAGTGCAACTGCATCGAGTACGGCACCAGTGCCGCCATCAGCGCGACCACGACGGTCGCCGCCAAGCCGACTTCGACCCGTGGGTTGTTGCGCAAACGGACGAAAAACATCAACAGGCGAACGACGACCAAGAAGCAAATCAGATAAGCCGGATAGAGCACCCCCGCTTGCTCGAACGCATTGCGGAGGTTGCCGGCGATGAATCCCGTGGCATAGCCTGAATCGAGCATCCAGCCGATCGCAAGTTGGTGCATCACCGTCAACAGGCCGACAACCGTGATTGCAAACACGAGTCCGGTCGTCGGACCGGGCGTCAGCCAAGTTAAGAACATCCGTGCCAAAAAGCTGTTCGGCAATTGCCGACGAATCCGCGGCGTGATCGTGCTCCGCTCGGCCACCAGCAACGATCCGCTGAAGGACCATAGTCCGGCGACGATGAACGATGCGACGAAAAAGACCGCGATACCGGCATCGGGTGTCAGCACGAACAACGCCAACGTGATCAGAACGACGAGGACCGTCGTGCAAGCCAGTAGCGACAGACGCAACGGGGTGGATCGGTTCTCGGTTTCGGGAGTCAGCTGAGCCGCCGTTGCGGTGAGCAACAAATGACCGAAACAGATCGCCATCGAGACCGAGGCGACCACGGCGTACATCAGTTCCTCCGCCGAGAGAGGATTGCCGTTGAGCAGCATGCTGATCACCAGCGCGCCGAGCAGATACTCTCCGAGCAAGAGAAGGATCACGAGCGCCAGAAGGCTTATCACACGATTAGTTCGGCCGCGCGAAATCGGCGCAAAGAACAATCCCAGAATCGTCAGAAACAACCCAAAGACGCCGAGTGCTGCGACGATCAGTAGGGTCGTCGGCAGGTCCACGCCGCGGAGCGAATAGGCGAACGCCAAGCAGGGAAACAGCGTGACGAAATAGAGCAACATTTGCAGCGACGCGCCGGCGAGTTTGCCGAGCACGATTTGCCACGGCGAAAGCGTCGTGATCGTGAGCAGCTCGAGCGTGCCGTCATCGATCTCGCCTTCCAGGGATCGATAGGCGGCGAGCGGGACGACCAACAACATCGGTATGGCGAGCACGACGTAGTAGCCGATCATCATCGTCGGCGCGGACGGCGTCGTGTAGATCTGTGGCATCATCGACAGACTGCCAAGGATGGTCCAACCCAGCGCGGCGAGGAGCAGTAATGAAAACGTGACGACGAATTGCCGGCTCTTGAGCGCCTGCCGAGTTTCCTTGACCAGAATCGGGTTGACCGCATCTCCAAAGCGTTCGCACCAATCATCGATTCGACGCAGGGCCCTCGTGAAAGAGCCTTCGGCGTTCGCGGACGCACCATGGTTGTGGGCTGGATCGATCGTCGCTGACATCGTCAAATCGTTTCCTTCGAGGACCGACTCATTGGACCAAGCCTTCGGTAACTTGCAGGAAGACGTCTTCCAGGCTCTTCTTCTCCGCGGAGACTTCGGCAATTTGAAAACCATTGGTGACCAAGCGGGTCACGATCGCAGCTTGCAGTTCGGCGTCTCCACTGAAACCGAATTTGACGAGTTCGCCGTCGAGAACCAAATCGTCGAGCACGAGCGGCAAATCACTTTCGGCCAACGTTTTTTCGACTTCATTCTGTCGATTCAAAACGCGAAGCGTGAGCTCGGTTTGATCACGTTGGCCGGCTTGGATTTCTTCGACGCTGCCGGTCGCCAGCAGTTGGCCCTGTTCGATGATGCCGACCGAATCACACATCTCGGCGAGTTCGGTGAGAATGTGACTGCTGATCAACACCGTCTTTCCGCGGTCCGCGAGTTCGCGAATCATCCGTCGCAATTCGATGCGGGCTCGCGGATCGAGTCCGGCCGCCGGTTCGTCGAGTATCAAGACCGCTGGATCGTGAATCAAAGCACGCCCGAGACAGAGGCGTTGTTTCATGCCTTTACTCAGACCCCGGATCGGCTTGGTCGCCATGCCGTCGGTGCCCGTAAATCCCAACACCCACTTCAATCGTTCATTGCGTTCGCGACCGACCAATCCGTAGGCCCGGGCAAAGAAGTCGAGGTGCTCTCGACAGTTCACGTCCCGATAGGTTCCGAAGGCGTCCGGCATGAACCCGAGTCGGCGACGCACCAACTCCGGATCGTTGACGACCGAAAATCCATCGACCAACGCGTCACCGAAACTTGGCAGATCGAGGGTGGCAAGGATTCGCATCGAAGTCGTCTTGCCGGCACCGTTGGGTCCGATGTAGCCGAAGACATTGCCGCGGCGCACCGAGAATGTGACATCGTTGACGGCTCGCGTCTCGCCGAAGAAGCGATGCAACCGTCGCAGCTCGATGCAGTCTTCGACGCCGGAGTGGACACCCGACGCGGCCTGGTCTTCTGCGGTCGTGTCAGTGACAGCGTTCATTGCAGCGTTCCCATCACGTAGCGGACACTCGAGACGACCTCGGCACCTTCGACGGCGACCGCGTCCTCGGTCGGTTGGCCGAGCGCGACGAAGGAGCCAAGCGGCAACTCTTGGTCGGCGAACAAGACTTGATTCAGCAGCCGTTCGAGGTTCCCATCGGTGACCGGGGTGTTTTGGCGGCTGATCTGGCGATTGATAAACACCAACAAGTCCGTGACCTTGCGGCGTGAACTCGAAGATCCCGAGCGTGTGGCTGCGGTGGCGGCGATCATGCGGTGCATGTTGTAGAGATCCCCGAGCCGCTTGGAAGCGTCGGCGAGATCGCTCAACCAGACCGCGGAGAATTCGCTGTTGCCCGGGGCCCGTGCGGCGAACCAGTAGCGTCCGTCGTCCGAACGCACGATCAATTGCTCCAGGTCGAATGGCAAATTGCTCACGATCGTTGCATCGCCGGTCGGTGGAGCGTCGGCCCCCGAGTCGAACACGGGCGCATCTTTCACCGCAATGCCACCGAGCCGGGGACGAATGAGATGGGAGACGAACTGACGCTGAGCCCTCGAGGGCAGAACACTCCCGGAGAAACGCTGCGACTCCTCGGTGACCGTCGCGCGAAAACGAACGTCCTTGATTTCGCGGGGCAAATTCGACCAATCGCGTTGATTGCCCGCGCGATACAGCATGACTTCGGCGTCGGCGGGAAAGACGATTCCGCCACGCGGTGCGATTCCGGAAAAGAGCGTGGCCCTTGTCCTTTCGAACGCGTCACCACTCGAGCCATCGATCCACATCACTTGGCGAATCCGGGTCGTGGTCCCGAATCCATCCGAAACCACGCTGTAGCTGAACATGGCGACGGTAGTTAACAGTGCGAGCGTCGGTGCGATGATGAACATCAGATGCGATCGCTGCGCTTTGGCGGTGAATCGATAGGCGACCGGTCCGACCAAAATCACGAACAACGTGAGAGCACCCATGAAGCCATAGACGGGCGGCTGGGCAACGCCGGGGATCAACCAACGCTGGTAACGCACGTCCCCCAGAACCGGATCGACCCCGCGCTGCACCGTCGCCGAGTTGCGATGCATGCTGAGTTCTTCAAGTGTTCGAAGTGCGCCCGGGGACCGCAGGTCTTCTGTCGGAAGCGAAAGCAGGAAACCGGCACCGACGCGATACGGCATCACTTTTTTCCAGCGATCCTTGAGAGCCCCTTGCTGAACACGAAGCAACTCGATGGACTGCTCGATCTGTTCTCGTTCCTCGACCGGACTCGGCGCGAAGCGGGCGCCCATGTTGTTGGGCAACGGGGCGGTCATGCCGCCTGCGGCAGCTTGTGGTTTTTGCGGCCCTTCTTCAAGCGTAACAAGCAATCGCTCATAGTTGTCGAGCA
>JBCBOT010000518.1:0-4177 GCA_039821165.1 Planctomycetota bacterium
ATGACGTCGCGGGGACACTCGTGGTGATCGATCACAAGACGCTCTGAGCGGCTTCGACAGCGCGACGGCGACTGGCCGGTGGTGTGACGAAATTGCGCCGAAGGGTATGGTATCGACTCCGAAACGATTCCCCCTTTTGCCCAACACGATGACACAGAAATGCACTCCGCTCGGTCTTGAGCCGAGCTTTGGATTTGGCGACCGCACTGGCCTTGCGACCCCCGGACATGTCGCAGCAATGAAACGCTGCGGCGAAGGCATTGCGGCGATCTACCCGCAGCAGTCCATCCGCGAGATGACGCGCACGCAACGTAATCCCGAGGGCGTGATGCGTGACGCGATGGAGGCAGCGGCGGCGGCCGGCTGGACCGGTGCCATCGGTGCTGATGCGGACCACTTGAAAGTCAACGAAGACGTGGACATCACCGCGGCGGCCGGCTTTACGTTCTTCACAATCGATCCGTCGGATGATGTGGATCAAAAGGCGGATGACTATGACGAGTCGACTCTTCGCGACAAGTTCGCGACGGCACGCGACGAGGCACCTTGGTACGAAGGTTACTTGGGTAAGTCGATCGGTTTGCCGAGTGGCACCACGATCGAACTGAATGAAGAAGCTTGCATGCGCGCGGCTGTGAAATACGGCAAGGCAATCGCCCGGGCGCTCAAGTTGGGCGACTACATTCGCACCGTCAATGAGCAAGCGGGAAACGGTTACGAAATCGAGCTGTCGGTCGATGAAACCGATCAACCGACGACCCTCGCGGAACACTACATCATCGCCGATCAGTGCCTGAAGGGCGGCATGAAATTGGTGAGTCTCGCGCCACGTTTCATCGGTGATTTTGAAAAGGGCGTCGACTTCAAGGGAGACCTGGTCGCACTGGAAGCTTCGCTGGCAGACCACGCGGCGGTCGCCAATCTGCTCGGCCCTTACAAGCTCAGCCTGCACTCGGGCAGCGACAAGGTATCGATGTATGCAGCGCTCGCGCGGACCACGGCGGGCAAGTTTCACGTCAAGACGGCGGGCACAAGCTACCTCGAAGCATTGCGTGTTGTGGCACGCCATGATGCGGCTGCGTTTCGTGGAATCATTGACTTTTCGCGTGAACGATACGAAACCGACAAAGCCACGTACCACGTTTCCGCGACGCTTGCCGACGCACCGACGACCGACAACGCGGACGATGCGACACTGGAGAGTGAATACCTCGAGATGTGGAGTGATGTGCCGGTCGGAAAAGGTTTCACCAAGCCTGGACGTCAGATTCTGCACTGCACGTTCGGTTCGGTGCTGACGGATGCCAAATGGGGCGGCGTCGTCGCCGACTGTTTGAAGTCGCACCCGGACACGTATTGCGAGGTGCTCGACGACCACTTTGGGCGGCACCTCGACGCGCTTCGCAGCGGCATGTAGGACTCGAGCTAGCGTGACTCCGTGGTCGCCATCGGCGGCTGCGGGGCACGGATGAACCATGATGCGAGTGCGAGCGGTGTCATTACCACCGCGAAGCAAGTGATGGCCATCTCGTAGCTGCCGGTACTGTCTTTGAAGAGGCCCATGATGAGTGGGCCGCATCCGCTGCCGGCGACGGTGCCACACCAGATGGCGCCACGGATACTGCCTAGATATTTCCGTCCGTAGAAGCGAACCATGATCACGCTGGTGACGGAGATGAGCAGTCCCTGTCCGCCGCCAAAGAGCACCGAGAAGCCTCGGGCACCGGACAACGTTGTGTCGACGCTGAGCCACACGAGCGCGGCGGCAATCAAGCACGTGCCACAACCGAACAGTCGATTCAGTTTGAGAAAGTCGGCGAGGATCCCGCCGGTCAACTGCGCGGCGAGCATCGACAAGCCGAGAATCTTGAACAACGACTTGGCATTGCCTTGGTCAATGCCACGATCGTCGCAGAGCGTGAACAGGTAAAACAGGATGCCCGTGCCGGCCATTGCCCAAACGATGTTACAGAAACCGAGTATTCCGTAACTGGCGGTGCGTGCGGCTCGTGAGAGCGGGATCGAACGGGATTCCTCGGCGGGCTGGTCCATCGTGTCTGTGTTTGCGTCTAAGCCGTCGACGCATTGGCCGATGTCTTCGGGACGATTTCGATAGAGAAGCAGAATCGCGGGAAGAACGGCCAGCAGCAATAATCCTCCGATAGCGTTGTACGTCTCCCTCCATCCGTAGCGTTCGATGGCGGAAGCGATCCAATCGGGCACCCACGCGAAGGCGATTGCGGATCCGACACTCAACGCAGCGGACACGCGGCCCAATCGAGCGCGAAACCACATGGCATTGGTGTTCGCGGCCAACAGTGTCATCGCACCTTGGCCCAGGAACCGGAGCAAGAAGAACGCGACCAGCAGTCCGAGAAACGACTGGACGGTCGATGCGAACACGCAGGCTCCGGCAAGCGCGAGTGCAACGACACACGCGACGGGCTTGAGTCCGATCCGGTCCGTGACGGGACCGACAAACGCAAGTGGAATCGACGCGCACAAGGTACCAAGCATGTACGCCAACCCGAGACGACTTTCCGAAAGCTGAAGCGAATCGAGGAGTGCGGGCGTGAATGCCGAAACGGCAAAGGTCTGGCCCGGGCTCGAGCCGATCTGCAACAGCATCGCCAGGGGGAGCATCACGTAGCCGTAAAAGATCGGCAGTCGCTGGGCAAGGCGATTCGTCAGCGCGTTCAACGTGTGTACTTGGTGGTGGGGTGAATCGGTGTGCCGCGGGACGCTGGGATGGGCTATTCTGTAGTGGCAGCGAAAGCGGCTTTTGCGGCGAATGGTGCGCCGCCGGGGACCGCTGTGCGTTCGCGACCACTCGAATTGACGTCAATCAATTTGCGGCTTCGAGTGATTGCGAACCAAATGCATGCACCCTGCCTTTGTCCCACCATCATGCTTGAATGCCCGCCAATGCCAAAGACGATCTATCGCGGATTCGTTTTGATGCTGTCGATTGGCTCGCTGTCGCTGGTTTGCGGAAGCGTGTCCTCCGCCGAACCATCGGACGCACACGCACGGTTTTTCGAAACCAATATTCGACCATTGCTGGTCGAGCATTGTTTCGAATGTCATTCGGGCAAGAGTCAGAAGGGCGGTCTTCGGCTCGATTCGCTCGGTGGACTGCTCCGTGGCGGCGACAGTGATCCGGCGATCGTTCCGGGAGTTCCCGATGAAAGTCTATTGATTCAAGCGGTCCGGTATGAAGGCTACGAGATGCCGCCGAACAAGCAACTCGATGATGCCGAGATTGCATCTTTAGAGAGGTGGGTGAAACTCGGCGCGCCCTGGCCCGGAACCGACCCGGATCAATTGCGACTCGAGCCCAAGGAGGGCTTTACCGATGGCGACCGACGTTGGTGGGCGATCCAGCCGGTGAAGACGCCTGAGGTACCGTCTACCGAATCCGAATGGGCACGCAATCCGATCGATCATTTCGTTTTGTCGGCGATGCGTGAAAAGGGATTGTCGCCGGCGCCGGAAGCGAGTGCGGAAATACTGGCTCGCCGGGTCTATTTCGATTTGACCGGATTGCCACCGACGGTGGAACAGTTGGATCGATACCTTAACGATGAGTCACCGCAGGCATACGAAAGACTGGTCGACGAATTGCTTCAAAGTCCGGCCTACGGTGAGCGTTACGCCAGACATTGGTTGGACGTCGTCCGGTATGCGGACTCCGACGGCTATCGCGCCGATCACACGCGAGCCAATGCCTGGCGATACAGGCAATACGTCATCGATTCACTCAACGGCGACAAGCCTTACGATGAATTCGCCCGCGAACAATTGGCAGGAGATGAATTGCCGGGTGAGGATCCGGAACATCTGATTGCCACCGGTTTTCTGACGCATGGCATTTACGAGTACAACAACCGGGATGTGGTGGGTCATTGGGATATCATTCTCAATGAAGCCACCGATACGATTGGGGATGTCTTTCTGGGCGCGGGAATGCAATGTGCTCGTTGTCACGATCACAAGTTCGATCCGATCCTGCAGCGAGACTATTTTGCGCTGCGTTCGTTCTTGGAGGCGATGCTGATTGACGACGATGGTGTGTGTGCATCGCAGAAGGAATCGGAGCGGTACGCGGAACAGTTTTCGAAGTGGGAGACGGCAACGTCCGATCTTCGCAAGCAATTGGACGAACGGGAGGCAAAGT
>JBCBOT010000519.1:0-4140 GCA_039821165.1 Planctomycetota bacterium
AAACGCCATTGGGTTGTTCGTCGGCGCCGCCGCGACCGCCGTCGCCTCCGCCGCCACCGGAGGAACCAATGCCTCCCGCTCCGCCGAGACCGCCGACGCCACCTCCGCCGCCGTCACCGCCACCGGCCACGCCCGTTCCGGCTCGCAACACTTGGTCCACATGAATCGACTCGACTTGCACGTCCGTATCAAGCGACAATGTGACATCAACGAGGTCATACGCGTCGTCAAAAGTGATTGTCTGCGAATTCCCCGTTGGTTGGTAATCAACCACATAGACTTGATCGATTCCCTTGCCGTCGACACCCGTTGCGATCAACGTTTGCGTTCCTGTTCGTGAATCAGTCAGCGTCACTTCGAGCAAATCGATCGCGGAGCCATCGTCATACGCGTAGGTCACTTCGGTGCTGTCCGCCGCAACGACCAGCGCGCCGCCAACGCCCGAGAACGAACCGTTCGTGGTGAAGGACACACCATTCTCGGTGTAGCTGGTCAGCCCGCTGCCGGACAAGTCGTCGAATCCGATCGCAACTTCCTCGACCGAAGCATCTGTCCCCGAAACATCAAAGGTCACGCTGTTTCCGATCACCGCGTTGTTTTCAACGTAAATCGACAAAGCGTGATCACCAACCGCCGTTACCGAACTGCCGTTCGGAATGACCAAGTCGCCATGAAACGTGTAGCGGACGATGTACTTGTTTCCATCAACCGGAGTGACCGCTGTCTCCGTCTCATCGAAATACTCGACGGTGAACGGAGTCCCGTTGAATGTACCGACGCCCGCGCCGTTGACTTGCAACGTCGGCGTGTCGTTGCTGGAGTCTTGGTCGCCTAGGAAACCGGTACTGAAAACAATCGCCTGTGCCGAGAGCGAATCGATCGCCACCGAATCGGTCACGGGCGTTGGCATCACCGAAGGCTCAACGCGATCGGGAAGTCCTTGGCTGGCGACCAGATTGTCGATCTGCAGCCCCTGGCCAATAGTCGTGGAGAAGCTAACTTCGACGACATCCTTCAGCAGACTAAACTCAACCGTTTCGAACGGCAAATTCTCCTGAAATGAAATCGTCTCTGAAAGGGTCAGCCCGTTGGCTGCGACGCCGTTGAAGGTAATTGATCGGTTGGAAAAACCGCTCCCATCGAATCGAATATCGAGTTGCTCCAGCGAGAATGGACGATCGTCAACCGCCGTCAACTTGGCCGTTGGATTGGTGAAGAATTCCGCGTAGTTGTCCATCGTGGAATAGCCGCGGCTTGCTTCAAGCAGGTAACCTGCCTGTGCTGCTCCGCCGAGCGAACTCTCAAAAGTCATCGTCGACGCCACACGTCCGATGGCAACCGCTTTGTCAAGAACGACGTTCGTGTCCGCCGTCCAGCGAACCGATTGAATCAAACCTGGTAAATCAAAATCGATCGTCTGCATCTCGCTCGTCAATTGAACCGGACCGACGGTGACGGTGTCTCCGCCCAACAAGGTCGCTTCAAATGTGATCGTCGGGAGCGTGCCACCGGCATCCGCAGCCACTGCGGCTGCGTCGATCGAATACAACCCGAACGCCCCGCCTCCCTCGGCCGTGAATGTCGTTTCGGTTCCATCGGCAACACTCTTGATCCCCGGACCAAACGTGAAATCGTTTTGCAGGCCCGAGTCATTGCTCAGCCTAAATCCATTGTCGATGTAATCGATCGGTTGCGACTCCGGCAATCCCGCCGACAGAACCGTGATGTGATCGATGACCACTTCGGTTGCCAGTGTCACGTACAACTCGCGGACGTCGCGGAGCGTTGAAAACTCCAGTTCGACCGGCGTCACGCCGTCGGACTCATACTCCACCACCTCGGAAATCAACGTGCCAAATCGTTGTTGGCCTTGAAGCTCGAGAGTCTGCGTGCCGACGCGTGAATCGATGATCGTCAGCTTGTCCATGTAGACAAAGGCGCCACCGACCGCGCCGATAGTGATCTGCGTTCCGTCGGCCGCTACGCCGAGTGCATCGCCTGCGTCGACAAATTCAAACGTGCTGGTGAACTCGAGATCGTTTTCCGTGTAACTTGTCTGCGAAGCCACGAGGTCGCTGAACGCCGCGGTTCGGCCGTACAGCACGGGCTGTGAAAAGTCGACGGTGTTCTGGGTTTGCGAAACACGTTGTGATCCACCCGCTTCGAGCGAGATCACGCCGAAGTTCAGATCGACCCTTCCGGTGCCCGTCAGGGCCGTGGACGAGACGACATCATCGATGCTTTGCGTCGTGCCCATCGTCCAGCTCACATCGCTGACATTCGTCAGCGTGCCGAAGCTCAGGTCAACAAGACTGGATCCATCCGATTCATACTGGACCGTTTCTTCGATCGTGCCGCCCGTGACCGGCGAGGTACCGGACACGGTCAATGAAAAGCTTCCGACGCGGCTGTCGAGCATCGCCAAGCGACGGAGATCAAATAGCGCACCGTCGGTGCGGTCCATTGCGACAGTGGTATCATCCGACGAAACACCGAGCGATCCGCCGTTGTCAATAAGAGCAGCGGTCGTGCTGAATTCGTATTCCGATTCGACGTAGCTGGATTGACTGGCAGCGAGCGAATCAAACGTGCCCGTCGCGACGGCTTCGATCACTCCGTCGTCATCCACCACACCCAAGACGTCGTTGATCGTTTCGGTCCCGACCCGCAGATCATTTGTCCCCGAGCCGGCAAAGAAATTGATGCGATCGATCCGCAAGATGTCGTCGATGACCGTGACGGTGTTCGCGCCCGCCGTTGCTTCCAGCGAGGCATCCAGCAACGACCAGTTGGTGTCGACAGTGCTCTTCGAGTTGTGAATTGCAAGTGTTTCGACGGTCAAACCAAGGTCAGTGAACTGGTTGGCTTGGGGGAAGCCGTCGACAAACACATTGACGGTGTCTTCGTCGTCTCCACCGATGACCGAAGTCTCTTCGCTGAGCGCGAGGATATCGACCGTGTCGTCACTGGCACCGGTGTTGATGAATAGATTTGTCCCCGCAAGCCCAGGACCTGCGTCAACGACAAAACGGTCGTTGCTGCTGCCCAGGAACAACTCGAATCGAGCAATGTCTTCGAAAGTGATTTCGCCTTCGGTGACTTCGCTCAGTACTCCGCTGCTGGAATCATCCAATCGGCCGCGTGTCACGGGCACCGCGGACTCGCTCAAGTCGACGGTCAACGTGTCAACGCCATCCGTATCACCGATCACCGTCAGGTTTGCCGCAGAACCAAAGACCGTCAGTTGGTCGGCACTCGAGTCTTCTCCGAGTGAGATGGTCGACGCCGCGGAGAAGTTCTGTGCGGTAACAATGTCTTCCCCACCTCGAGTGTTCAGCGTCAGGGCGGCGTCCACGTCTTCGATGGTGATCTGGTCCGCACCTTCGCTGAGCGAAACGTCGATCGCCGAAATCTGTTCGTAGAAAATTCCGCCATCCTTGCCAGGCCGTTGAATCGAGCCTTCCGCGAAGGTTGCAATTGTCGTGATCGGAATGTCGACCGTAATCGTGTCGTTTTGATTCGAGTCGGTGGCGTCACCTGTTGTGGTACCCGTAACAAAGACCTCGGACTCGAATTGGCTCAGCGGCCCGGTGACCTGCAGTTCGTCGTCACCGTCGCCAAGCTCCAGGAAGACAGGTGCCCGCGCCCCGTCGACGATGATCGTGTCCGCACCTTCACCGAGCGACAGCCCGATCGATTCGAAACTACCGAACCCGATGCCGCCCGCCATGCCCAGTCCGTTCAGGTTGGTTCGATCAAGCGTTCCTGTGTTACCTGAGTCATCGGCGGTATTGAGGATCTCGAGTGAGTCATCGCCGCCGCCACCACCTTCCAAGTTGACTTTGCCGAAGATCTGCGAGAGCAGTCGCCCACTCGACGCACCCACCGTGACATCGTGTTGACCGACGATGGCCGAGTCCTCGCCGTCTCCGAGCAAGATCGAGAGGTTCGTTCCGCTGACCGTTTGGAAGATCTCGACATCGTCATCGCCCTTCCCAAGTCGCAACGAGACTTCTTCGGCGCCGGAATAGTGAACCGAACGCTGTTGATAGCCCAGTGCGGCTTCGAAGCTGAGGTCGGCATGCCCCAGGAAAGCCACCACCATCATGTGGAGGGGCAGGGGGCGAGCGCGCCGGGCTC
>JBCBOT010000520.1:0-4137 GCA_039821165.1 Planctomycetota bacterium
GGTCGGTAATGCGATGTCGGTCGCCGGAATTCACCCCCGATAGCCCCTTGCTGCACTTTGCGAATGTCAGGCCGAGCTACGATCCATCCGTTTCCACGGTTAGCCGTCGTCTTCGTAGCGTTCTGCGCGGGTGTTTTGCGGGCTCCCGCGGATTCACCGATTGAGTTCGTTCGCGAAAGCCCGTTGCCGTCAGGCAGAGGCCTGGCCATGAGGATCTCGGGCGGTCAGGACACTTCAAGTCATCCTTCCGTTCGCTTCGCCGACGATTTTGAGTCTGGTTCTCTCGGTTCGAAATGGGACGAGGTGAGCAATCGGGGTGACGCGCTCAAGTTGGCGGGGGCTTCGGACGAAACCAGTGCCGCGATCCTTGGCGAGCGGTCGCTTCAGGTCACGGCGACTTTGGGTAAGAACACAGGCGGCGGGATGACGAAATGGTTCGACTCCTCGGACCGGCTGTTCATTCGCTTCTACACCAAGTTCGATGAAGACTGTGATTTCGTGCATCACTTCTGCACGCTGCGAGCCAACAAGTCGTTGCGAGGCGGCGAGCGTTGGAGTGGTTTCGGGGGTGCCGGAAAGCGTCCCCGCGGCGACGAACGATTTTCGACAGCAATCGAGCCCTGGGGTAATTGGGGCAAGTGGTCGCCGCCTGGCCGTTGGAACTTCTACAGCTATTGGCACAGGATGAAGGGTAGCCCCGACGGCAACTATTGGGGTAATGGATTTCGTCCCGAAACGCAGCCAAACATCGTTCGAGGAAAATGGATTTGCGTCGAGTCCATGGTCCAGCACAACCGCCCGGGTGAGGACGATGGCGAACAGGCGTACTGGATCGATGGCGAACTTCGCGGCCACTGGAAAGGACTCAACTGGCGAACAAGTCCAACACTTTTTGCGAATGCGTTTACTCTCGAGAGTTACGTTACCGACCGATGGACCAGGCAAAAACAGAATGTCGTGTACTTCGACAACGTTGTGATTGCGACGGAGTACGTTGGTCCGTTAGGCCGGTCGAACTGATGGAAGGTTGGCACCAGACGGCTCGCGCCGGCTCGCGCCGTTCCGCTAACAGTTTTAGCGGTAGGTGCGCAAGCCCTCCGGTTCGTCAATCCTAAAACTGAGTTGGAATGAAGCATTCGTCCTAATGTCCCGTCTTGGAATCAATCTCCGTCACGTTTGGGTGTTCTTGGCCGTCTTGGCGTACGCCGAGTTGGTGGTTCTGCGTCGGGGCGATGATGTTCGACGAGACGTCTTCGCGCCGCTGCTCGGTCCAATCTCAGGGCCCATCCTCAGAGACAGTGGGTTCGACGGAGTGTCCATTGCAATTACCGCCGTGATTGCCGTGATCCAGATTGCTCTGTTTGCGTTTTCGATTTGGTTGTTTCGGTTTGTCTCCGATGGCAGGCGAATGCTCCGCTATCCGGCGTGGGGGCTCTACATCATCATGTGCTTGATGTGGTGTTTCTCAGGGCTACGTTCTCGTGAATTCTTTGAGTGAACGCCAGGCCGCCGCAGGCAGCAAGAAAGAAAGCGAACAGTGACTTGAGCAAGCTGACCGAGCGAATTTGCAAACTCACGAGCGCCGATTCCGTCGAACTTGGTGACGTCATACAGGAGTTGTGGAGCGGGTACGGTGTGATCCAGCGTGCGGTGTTGCACCGCGCCGAGCCGATCCGCGTCGTGATCAAGCGAATCGATCTTTCCGAAATGCGCGAGAACCGTCGCGGATGGGCGAGCGATGTGTCTCACCAGCGGAAGGTGCGCTCCTATCAAATTGAGCAACGTTTCTATGCGTCATTTGCGGGTCGCTGTGATGCCACTTGCCGTGTTCCAGCTTTCATTGCTGCCGACGCGGATGAAGATGGAAGTGGCTCGTTGATGGTTCTCGAAGACGTCGACGACGCCGGATTCGAGGTGCGCAAACAGGATGTGGTTCCCACGGACATGAGTGCTTGCTTGGCATGGCTCGCCAACTTTCATGCCACGTTTATGAGCTGCGAGGCCGAAGGATTGTGGCCGGTGGGTACCTACTGGCATTTGGAAACCCGTCCGGATGAGTTCGCTGCGATGGCTGATGGTCCGCTGAAGCGGTCGGCCAGACAGATCGATCAACGGTTGAATCAGGCACGGTTTCAGACCCTTGTCCATGGAGATGCGAAGGTCGCGAACTTTTGTTTTTCTCGAGGCGCCACGGTCGCTGCGGTCGACTTTCAATATGTCGGCCTGGGGTGTGGCATGAAGGACGTGGCCTACTTCATCAGCAGTTGCTTGAATGAACGCGAGGCTGCGGACCGCCAGGACAGCCTGCTGGCGGAGTATTTCCAACAGCTGCAAGCGGCACTCGCGAGGCGTCAAGCCGCGATCAACTTTGAGATGCTAGAAGACGAGTGGCGTGCGTTGTATCCGTTTGCTTGGGCCGACTTCTGTCGCTTTCTATCCGGTTGGTCACCGGGACATTGGAAGTTGAATGGTTACAGCGAACGCGTCACGCAGTCCGTTCTCGCAACGTTGAGGCACTCGTAGGGTGGTGAGCTTCATGAAGCGTGAGGTTTCGAGCATTCCTCGCCACCCTGGTTCATGCAGGCGTTAGACTTGGGAGTGTTAGCCCCCTCACATATTCGGAGAGATCAAGAGATGGATATAAGTCGTCGAGCCTGCGGTCGCGTTCTTGCTGGGGGACTGTTGGCGGGAACGGCAGTGAGTCATGCGTTCGCCCAAGAGTCTGAGGCGGAAGCAAAGGGACCGCGAGAAGGTGCGTTTGAACGGGACTACTCGGAGCCGTCGTTCAAGCCCTCCTGGAAGAACCCGCAGATCAATCGAGTGCTGGTCTCTGACTTTGTGATTTTTGCGCACTCGGATCTGGAGATGACCAAAAAGCTGCTGGAACGTGAGCCTGGGCTGATCCATGCGAGCATGGACTGGGGTAACGGCGACTTTGAATCGGCGTTGGAAGGAGCTTCCCACATGGGGCGTCGCGATATTGTGTCGCATCTCCTGGCCAATGGTGCTCGTCCCAATCTGTTTTGCGCCGCGGTGCTCGGACAACTGCCGGTCGTCAAGTCACTGCTCGAGTTTGAACCCAAGTTGATCGACGCCAAGGGACCGCACGGATTCACCCTGCACTTTCATGCACAGGTTGGCGGCGAGGACTCCAAGGAGGTGCTCGACTATTTGCAAAGCATCAAGGAAGTGGAACTGCGTCCGATTCCCTTCTTGAAGAAGTGAACTGATTCGTTTTAACGAGAAGTGAACTCGCAAAGCATGTCTCAGCATCCATATCAGCCTCCGACAGCGGATACTCCTTCAGAAGCATCTCATCCCTTAGTTCAAGCAAGTACGCTTTCGGCTGCTGTTGGCAGCGTGATATTGGTGCTACTCGGGTTGGCCGTGACTGCGCTAGGGATGCTTCCTTCCGACGCGCCCGGGTTCTTTGTGTTCACAGGGGTGCATGCGCTCGCGTGTGGCGTGAGCGGCGTGATCTGTTGTCTTTACAAGCCAGGGTGGCCGGGGAAACCAATTTTCTGTGTGGCGTCCATTCTTGTGAACGCAGCACTTGTCGTCCGGATCGGCATGCTCGTTCTCGATGGGACAATTCGTGGTCCGCTGATTGGCCCCGTGATGCTGTTGGTCGCCGGCCCTGCGGCAATCAATCTCGTCGCTGCTGTTTTGAATCTACGTCGACGTGGTGTGACGGCAACTTAGTAGCTCGACGCTCTCGTAGCCGGCTTCGGATCGCCGCAGTCGAGACTCTCTCGTCTCGTGTTTCGTTCCCATTTAGTTTTGAGGGTGTGATGCACCGGAACGCTGCAGGCTCTGCCGCTAAAACTGTTTGCGGAACGGCGCGGGTCTTCCGGTGTCGCCCTAATTTTCAAGTGGAAAGAAGTGCTATCCAGTGCAGACTTCGATCCAGATAGCGTCCGGCGCGAAGATTCGGTGCTAAGCCTCGCGAGGTGGCGAGTCGACCGAACGACTCGGATTCGGAGCCTCCAAAACATTGGTTGATCAGATCGAGTCGGTGGCGAATCGTCACCGAAGCTCGGTTCCGATCCGTCCCAACCATTCCCCTCTTCGACGGCGATGGGCGATCCAGCCAATTCCGCCGATCAAGCAGATCACCCCAAACGCTTTTCTGCTTTT
>JBCBOT010000521.1:0-4087 GCA_039821165.1 Planctomycetota bacterium
GGAACGGACACCGTGGCAAGCAAAACGATCAGCCGGATCGCTTGAGTCACCGCAGGATTGAGGCTCCGTTTCGTCAGCGAATAAAGAAACGTGAGCAGAAACACGAAGAGCGTTACCAGGACAAAACCGAGCATTCCCCCGACAAAGCTTGCCATGTACGCGTTCAGAATCAAAGGCGCAACGAACGCGATTGGAACAACAGCAAGAAGCGCCGAAGAAAGCCGGTAGGTCAAAATCTGTGAGTCGGTGAACGGCCCCGCCAAAACGAACTGAAGCTCAGGTGGCCGCAACTCCAGCAGAGTTCGTCCGGCGTCCGACAGAATCGAAAGCGTTAAGACGGCCAGAAGCATTGCCGGGGCGACGAGCGAAAACAATTCACTCAACGGGGTGCTCGTCATTGGGCTGACGAAGCCGGCCATCAACGCGGGCCCGATCCCGATCAGCATGATTCCGACCATCGCGAGCGCGAGAATCGCACCGCCAGGCGTCTTCAACTGCGATACCAGTCCGCGCAGCGCGCCAAGAGCCAATAGCCTGGAGAGTGCGTTGAGCGCGGGGCTAAACATCCGATGAATCCTTCGCTTCATCCCCTGTTTCGGCGAGCCGAAAGAAGACCTCTTCCAGCGACTGTGTCTCGCCGCCGAACTCCTCACGGGCTTGACGCATCGAGCCACAAAAGAGGACGGCTCCCTTGCGAATCAAGACCAAGTGATCGCAAAGGTCTTCAACGAGCGAAAGCAAATGTGAACTGATCAGGCACGTCGCACCTCGTTTCCCCTGCTCGGCAATCGACTCTTTCAATTTTCGAATACTGGGTGGATCCAAACCCGTCATCGGTTCGTCGAGCAAGAGAACATCCGGATCGCGGACGTATGCGCACGCAATAGCAACTTTCTGCCGCATTCCACGGGACAGTTCTGACGCGAGCGTGAATTTTTTGTCGGTCAAATCAAGCTCGTCAAACCAATGATCCGCCTTGGCTTGCCAATCGTCGACGCGGTACGCTTGACCAATGAATTGGAGGTGCTCGTTGACCGTCAGCGCGTCAAAGAGCGGAGGATCATCGGGGACGTAGGCTGTCCGCTGCTTTACCGTTAAGGGTTCTGTCGAAACGTCGGCATCCGCAACACGGAGCGTTCCAGCCGTCGGTCGTAGAATGCCACACAGCGTCCGTATGGTCGTCGTTTTGCCCGCACCGTTGGGTCCGACCAGCGCCGCGACGGCGCCCTTCGGAACCGAGAAACTGACGCCGTCCACGGCAACGAACTCGCCATACTGTTTCACGAAATTGTCGATCGCAATCATGATTCGCTTCCCGGCGGCTACTGATGACCTTGTCTCGCGGTTGGCCGATACTCTAACGGACTGAGGCGCATCATTTTTTTCCCGTCGTCGGAATTCGATCCAAGATCCGTCGCCGGCTTTCGAACCGTTTCCAGCTTTCAACTCCTCGGGAATACAAGATGTCACCACTTTCGAACCCCGTTCGTCGCACGCTCTGTGCGCTCGCGTTCTTGCTTTTGCCCGTCGGATGGACGCTGTGGAGCAATGCCGATGAACCTGAATCGAAACAAGAAACCTACACGACGGAACGATTCGATTTGGTGGTTCGCGAAGACCTTTTCGCAGGCTTTGACGGCGACGAGAAACGGCTTAAGAGGGGGCTTCAGAAATGCGAAGAGGCCCTGAAGGAAAATCCAGACCACGCCGAAGCCTTGGTGTGGCGTGGAGCGGGCCGAACGTTCCAGTCAGGCTTGCTGTTTCAAAAAGGCAAGCAGGCGGAAGGCTTTCAGCTGTTCAGCCAAGGCATCGCGGACATGAACAAGGCCAAAGAACTCGAGCCACACTCGATCGCCGTCATGATTCCTAGAGCGGCCGTCCTGATCAACGCGGGTCGCTCGGCACCGCCGCTTATCGGGCGTCCCCTACTGGAAGCTGTTCGCAAAGACTTTGAAGAGGTCTACGAGCGGCAAAAGGACGTCCTGGACCAGATCGGTGAGCATCCGCTCGGCGAATTGAGAATGGGGCTCGCAGACATCTACCGATTGCTCGATGAAAAAGAGAAATCGAAAGCACAACTCCAAGCGTTGTTGAAGGAACTCCCCGAAACAGAGTACGCCGAGCGGGCAGAAGAGTGGTTGGCGGCAAAGCCCGAGGCGAAACTCGCTCACAGTTGCATCGGTTGTCACGAATAGCCGTTTCGGAGCAGAACGGGAGGCGCTCGTTCGCCAATTAGATGGCGAGCCTGATTCGGAACTTCGACGGGCGAAAGTCCGCGCCCGACTCCGACAATGACTGGACCTAGGGGTCTGTGGTGGATCAAATTTCCATCACACGACCTCACGGAACTCCTCTGAAGGAAGCACCATGTCCAGTTCATCGACGTTCGAAGTGACCCATGTTGAAAAGCCGGCCCATGCGGTTTCCGGTTGGATGCCGCTACTGCTTGCACTCCTCGGAATGGCGGCAGGCGTGGCGCTGATCATCCTTGGCGCTTCGTTGAGCAACGCCGTCGGAGGATTTCTGGCGGTGTGCGGCGGCATCCTCTTTTGCGTCGCGTTGACCGCCACAGCGGGTCTCATGGCGATCCAGCCGAACGATGCGCGTGTGCTGTTGTTGTTCGGCGACTACCGAGGAACGATCAAGGAGTCGGGATTTTTCTGGGTCAACCCGTTCTACAGCAAGAAAAAGGTCAGTCTCCGAGTCCGTAACTTTGAGACCGGTTCGTCCTCGACACCGGAACAGAAAGATGTCGCGGGGACGCTGCTGCAAGCCAAAACCCGCACCGCAGGACGTCCGTCTAAAGTCAACGATCGCGACGGCAATCCCATCGAGATCTCGGCCGTCGTGGTTTGGAAGGTGACCGACACCGCCGAGGCGTTGTTCGAAGTCGATGATTTCGAACACTTCGTGGAGGTGCAAAGTGAAGCGGCGCTGCGAAGTCTGGCGACCCGTTATCCCTACGACAGCAAGGACGACGAAAAGTCACTGCGCGGTAGCACCGAAGAGATCTGCGATCAACTCCGTGCTGATATTCAGGAACGACTTGAGAAAGCCGGCGTGACCGTACTCGAGGCTCGCATCAGCCACCTCGCATACGCTCCCGAGATTGCGGCTGCGATGCTGCAGCGTCAGCAAGCCGGTGCCGTTGTGGCCGCTCGAACCAAAATCGTTGATGGGGCGGTCGGCATGGTCGAGATGGCGCTGGAGCACCTGAAACGCGACAGCATCGTCGACCTCAGCGAAGAACAAAAAGCGACGCTTGTCTCCAACTTGCTCGTCGTGCTTTGTAGCGATCGACACACGCAGCCCGTTGTCCAAACGGGAGCTTGATCGCGAGGTCCAACAAAATTTCAGTCGCGGCAAGACGCCGCGATCCGCTCGACGGATCGTGATAGGGCCCGCTGGTGGCAGCGATCACCGCTACTTCGACTTGCGGTTCTCAATCGCATGTCGGAGCGAATTGTGGTTCAGGAACCGCACCAGCTCCAATGCCTGGGCCGGCATTTCTGTCGAGTTGAGTTCGAAGGCCTCGAGGCCGTGCGGCGACTGCCCCTTCTCTGGCTTTAGCCACTGCATTGTTCCATTCCGACGAAGCAACGCGGATTCCTTACGACCTTTTAGCGGCCCGCTCTCCCATTTCACTTCCAACATCTCGTCGCCATCCTTTCCGCGGCTCAGTGAGACTCGCCCCATTGAGCGCTCCCACGGGTCAAACTTGACACGTCGAACCTCGACAAGAAACCACACGTCCGGAAAGGAAGGCAACGTGTGAATGAGGTAGTAGGCATCGACGGGCTTGATCACGTCATGCACGACGTCTTCGATTTCGTACTTGGCGTAGGTTCCGAACGGATTTTTCGCCGTCGCGGTGCCTGATGCGAAAACACAGAAAACGACAAGACCGATGGAGAGCAGCGGACGATTCGCCATGGAGAGTAAACTTTGGGGACGCTTGTCCCTCCTGCTCTTGGTGAACTCTCCATGGCGAATCGTCCGCTGCTCTCCATCGGGCTTGATCACGTCATGCACGACGTCTTCGATTTCGTACTTGGCGTAGGTTCCGAACGGATTTTTCGCCGTCGCG
>JBCBOT010000522.1:0-4034 GCA_039821165.1 Planctomycetota bacterium
TCGGCTACGGAAGCATCACCGGGTCCCGCCGATTGACTCTTTTTTCCGGCGGCAAGGACCTGCAGATCACGACGAAGATTCCGACGGGCAAGATACCGGGCACCTACCCGAACGAGACATCGATCGTGTTTGAGCCCGACGGCGGTGCACTGTGTTTGCTGCGTCAGGATGGCGAACCCAAAACCGGATTTTTGGGCGCAGCTTCGTGGCCCTACGAGGAGTGGAGGTGGCGATCGCTCGACCAACGAATCGGCGGCCCACACATGATCCGGCTACCCGACGGTCGGCTGATCGCCGCCGTTCGGCTGTACGACGGAAAGACGCGGACGTCGTTGTGCTGGCTCGATCCCGACACGCCTCAATTGACCGAGGCGGTTCGATTGCCCTCCGGCGGCGACACCAGTTACGCGGGACTCGCCTGGCACGAAGACGAACTGTGGGTCAGCTATTATTCTGGTCACGAAGCCACCGAGGCGGGCGCGAAGACGTCCATCTACTTTGCCCGTGTTGCGGTTGAATAGTCCATGAAACGGAGAACTTCCTTGAAGCGATTGCTGTCTCTCTCGTTGGTGGTTTGCACGCTTCTGATTTCGGGTTCGGCTCGCGGACAAGCTCCCAAGTTGAACTGGTCCGAGAAAGGCGACCGATGTTGGTTCCGCGTCGACGGAGACAAAAACGGCGCGTTCTTCGTCGTCAACGTTGAAGAACGCCAACGTAAACCGGCTTTCGATCGAGAACGTTTGGCAACCGCACTCAACGAACTTCTGGACGAAGAAATCACGACCAGTAATCTCGACATCAAACGAATCGCTTGGGCGGACAGCGAAGACGCTCTGCTGATTCAGCGGGCGAATTGGTATCGACTCAACACGAAGACCTACGAACTGGAGGTTGCCGACGAGTCGATCCCAACCACGGTTCAAGATCAGTTGTTTTTACCGCCAAGACCAAGCGGCCCGAGTCAACGCTCCATCCACATCGTTGTTAAAAACGAACTTCAACGACCGATTTCGCTTTTCTGGGTCTCCAGCGACCGCGGCGAGCATCATTACGCGGATATCGCGCCCGGCGACTCGCATCGCCAGCACACTTATGAGGGACACAGTTGGTTGCTCAAGTCCACCAGGGACTTGGCGTCCTTCATTGCCGCGCCAAATGTGCGATTAACCCTCGACGAGCAAACGCTCGCCAACGTCAAAATCGGGCAACGCCGTGGGTGGGGACGGCGACCACGAAACACGCCGCCACGCGATGTGTCCCGCGACCGCGTGTTCATTCGCAACCACAATCTTTGGCTTCGCGATGAGGACGGAGAGGAGTCCCAACTCAGTCAAGACGGAACGGAGTCCAACACCTTTGCGACACGAAGAGGAGACCGGGGCGATTTCTATCGATCTCCCGATGGAAAGTTCCTCGTCGCGATGCAGCGCACGGTGGTTCCGGAGCGGGCGATTCAAATTGTCGAGTCGTCGCCACGTGATCAACTTCAACCGAGGCTGATCGAACTGGCTTATCGCAAACCCGGCGATCAGCTTCCGCAGAAAACGGTCCATCTGTATTCGATCGAGGATCGGACGGAGATCGAAGTTTCCCAGTCGTTGTTCGCCAATCAATGGAGTCTTGATTTTGGCGGCTGGTCGGAGAGCGGTGATCGTTTCTACTTGCGATTCAACCAGCGCGGCCATCAAGTGCTTCGCGAACTCGAAGTCAGCGTCGTTGACGGCGCCGTCCGAACGTTGATCGAAGAAACCAGCGACACGTTTATCCAATACTCCGACCGCGGAAAATCAGTCCGTGAGAACCTCACTCCCGACGAAATCCTCTGGGCCAGTGAACGCAGCGGCTGGAATCACCTGTATCGTTTTTCTCGCACCACGGGTGAACTGATCAATCCGGTGACCCAAGGCGATTGGAACGTGAAACGCATCGAGTCTATCGATCGGGAACACCAGGAGATCTGGTTTTACGCTGTCGGTGTGCTTGAAGACCAAGACCCGTACCACGAGCACCTTTGCCGGGTGAACTTCGATGGCAGTGAGTTCAACGTTTTGTCCGAAGGGGATGGCACACACACGATCGACTTTCAGCAGGAGCGTCGCTACTTCGTCGATACGTGGTCGCGCGTCGACCTCGCCCCCGTTCACGAACTTCGCGACTCGGCCAGCGGGGAACTGATTTGTGAACTTCGCCGCGAGGACACCGAGAAAGCGTTCGGTGAACGTCGGCTAACGGAACGCTTTGTCGCCAAAGGTCGCGACGGAGAAACCGACATTTGGGGCATCATCCATTGGCCCAAAGACTTTGATCCGGCAAAGAAGTATCCGGTCGTCGAGAACATCTACGCCGGGCCTCACGACCATCACGTTCCAAAATCCTTCCGATCACGCTATCGCCAGCACACGTTCGCCGACGCGGGCATGATCGTCGTGCAAATCGATGGCATGGGTACCGCCTGGCGATCGAAAGCCTTTCACGACGTGTGCTTTCAAAATCTACGCGACGCCGGATTCCCGGATCGGATCGCTTGGATCAAAGCCGCCGCCGAAAAGTATCCGCAGATGGACCTGACCCGTGTCGGCATCTTCGGCGGGTCAGCGGGCGGTCAAAACGCGATGGCCGCACTGCTTTGGCACAGTGACTTTTATAAAGTCGCGGTCGCGGATTGCGGTTGCCACGACAATCGCATGGACAAAATCTGGTGGAACGAGCAGTGGATGGGCTGGCCCGTCGACGAGAGTTACGAACGAAACTCCAACACGGAAAACGCGCACCTGCTCGAAGGCGACCTGATGCTATTTGTGGGCGAACTGGACCGCAACGTCGACCCGGCAACGACGACTCAAGTCGTCCGTGAGTTGATTCGGCACAACAAGGACTTCGACTTCGTGCTCGTGCCTGGAGCGGGACACGGTTCGGCGGAAACACCCTGGGCATCCCGCAAGCGGCTGAACTTTCTCAAAGAAAAACTGCGAGTCGAAGACTAGGTACTGTCCCGTAAATCTCGCAACAACATCGAGATCTGCGTTTTTGGTGAGCCGCTAGGCACTAGCCGCGGGTTTTTCTGGGGAAATCGGCGGCTAGCGCCCTGCCGCTCACCATTGACGGGGCACCCCTCGCTCCTCGCCACTCGCCACTCGCAACTCACCCCTCGCAACTCACCCCTCGCAACTCGCTCCTCACCCCTCGCCACTCACCTCCACGACCACGCCCTTGAACGCGGGCGTCCTGCTCTGCGGATCGGCATGGCGTGACACGAGCACGTTTGACTCGGGGTAGTACATCAGTGCGTTACCGCTGCGGATCGACTCGTAAGACCGCGCGAGGATGTTTTTCATCTCGCCGGTGTCGCTTCGAACGGTGACCGGTTGATCGTTTTTAAGCCCCATCCGTTTCAGATCATCGGGGTGCATCAGAATGATGTCCCGACGATCCTGGTTGCGATAAAGGTCTTCTTCCTCGTAAACGACCGTGTTGAACTGGCCTTCGCTGCGAACGGTCATCAGGCGGAGATGATCGCTTTCGGTGCCCTTGAGTGGTGGCAACTCGTGACAGTGAAGCTTTCCTTTGCCGTCCGCCGTCCCAAACTTTGGATCGTGGAAGGTGCGTCCACCGATCTGAAATTCTTCCTTCGTTTCGTCGATGTCCGCGAGTTTCTCGTAGCCGGGCACGACGGCGGCGATCCACTTTCGAATCGTGGAGGGTTTGGCAAGATCCTCCCAATCGATGCCGGGAGCCTCGGACAAGAGGTCCTTACCGATGGCGGCGATCACGGACACCTCACTGCGTGGACCGGGTAACCGCGCCGGTCCGCCGTCGCTGAGCCGAACGTAGTTGAACATCGATTCTTGCGTCGTCGGTTCCGGTTCTTCATCGCGGGCGAGCACTGGTAACACGATCGTCTCTTGAGCCAATCCGTTGACGTGCCCCGTGTTCATGGTCGTGCTCATCATCACGTTCATGTCGAGCGATGAGAGCGACTTCGCTGCGAAGGTGGAGTCAGGATTGGAGCCATAGAGGTTTCCACCCAGGCAAAA
>JBCBOT010000523.1:0-4010 GCA_039821165.1 Planctomycetota bacterium
AGGAAGTTGTCGTCAGGGCCTCCGTCGTAGCCATTGCCTCCATCGGCGAGCGGATCGTAGCCAAAAACGTTGTCTGCCCCGTCGACGTCCACAAAATTCGGATCGCCCAACCCGCTCGATAGATCGCTTCCGCTGGCTTGTTGCCAGTCTGCGAGTGTCGCAACTTCGGTTCCACCCCAGTTGCCGACATTTGCGGTCTGCGGAAGCACCAAATCAAACAGGTTGTGGTCACTGTTGAATCCGGTGGTAGAACTTGTCTCGACAAGTATTGCCGCACCGCTTTCGATTCCCAATAAGTTGTTTCGCAGGACGAGGTTTTGAGTTCCGCCCTGAACTCGGAAGGCTTCTCCGACGGCTTGATAGGCAGTGTTGTTGACGGCAATTGCGCCGGAGCGTCCTTTGTGAACCAACATCGCCGCGTTGGTGTTTGCGTAGGACAGATTGTTCGTCAGGCTGCCGCTGAATCCAACGATTCCCGTGCCGACGATTCCGACTGAATTGGAGTAGCTAACATTTCCGTCAACGGTGCTGCCTTCGAACGCTTCGATCCCGAAGTTGCTGTTTCCAAAGCTGCGATTCGAGAATGCATCGGCGAACAGTTGGCTGTCTCCGATGCGAAGGCCTGTCCAGTTGCGATAGGTCGTGTTTCCGGTGGCGGTTCCGCGGTTGCGAACATTGATTCCGAAACGAGCGTTGTCGAAGCTTGTGTTGAAATCGACGTCCACCTCGCCTTGCGAGAGGATCCCATCGATGGAGTTGTTGCGGGTGATGTTGCCGATCACTCTCGTGCTGGTCGAGGTGTTGAATGAACCTTGGACATAGATCCCGTATTCGCCTCCCAAGGCTTCGTTTCCATTGATCTCGATCGCATGCCCGTTCGCAATGATGGCGTAGATTCCGCGATCATTGTCAATCAACTCGTTTTCGAGGAATTGGTTGTCGTTGCCCGACGAATTGAAGATCCCGTATTGCTGATCCCGCACTTGATTGCCCAGCAACAAGTTGCCGTCCGAGTCGATGTGGATTCCATGCCAGATGGTTGCCACGGAATCAAAGAACTCACCGTCTTCGATGGTGTTTTGGTCATTGGAGTCTTGGAGCCAAATCTCCGTTCGCAGATTGTCGAAAGACCGGATGCCGTCGAGTCGGTTGCCGTCACTGTCTGCACCCGCAGCCGCATAGAGCCCGTGGTAGCCGCCGGTGAGCGAGAGATTGGAAATCGCTGTGTTGTCGGCGCCCGCCAGTTCGATGGCATAAGCACCGGCGACCGTATTGCCACGATCGAGTATGGCTTCATTGCCGAGTTGCTCGGGGCCACGGATTGTGAGCCCGGAATGAACTTGCTCAAGACGAATGTTTGACAGGAGTTGGTAGTTCCCGGTGTCCACATAGATGACGTCACCCGCTCCAAGCTCGTAAGACTGAAGGAGCGATTGGATGCTTCGCATCGGCGACTCGGGGGTTTTGCCATCGTTGTCGTCGCTTCCCACGGCGGTGGTGTATTCATCGTCCGTCAGTGAGTCGTCATTGATGTAGTAGTGATTTCCGGGGTTCACGATTTGAAAGAGTGGGGACGTCGCGAAGGCAGACTGAGGATCTTGGGAGGTGACTTGAATTCGGTAGTCGGTTCCAGGAGCGAGATCCGTCGGGATCATCCACTCGAACGTGCCACGTGCGCTCAAAGAGCTTGCTAGTGTCTGCGAGGTGCCTTGGGCGATGTCGACGAGCGAGACATCCACTGAGCTCAGGGCATTTCGGTTGGCCAGTGCGTCGATTTCGGAATCGTCGAGCACCCGATCAAAATAGGTCACTTCGTCAATCGTGCCGGGCCAGTGACGGCCGGTTGTGCCTCCATAACCAAGCGTGAGTGGCGCAGATGACAAGATGCCGCTGAGTCCACTCTGCGTACCGACAAGCACGCCGTCGACGTAAAGACTCGCGCTATCCCCATCGAAGGTTCCCAACACGTGCGTCCACTTGTGGGGCTTGAGCGTCCCTGCAGGATTCTCGACAAGGTTGTCGTTGTCGACGAAGAATCGAACTTGACCACTGTGGTAGTACAATCCGAATCCGTTGTTCCATGTGAAGGACGAGGACTTTGAAAGGATTGTGTTGAAGTCCGCCAGGTCGTCATTGGCATACACCCACGCGCCGACGCTGAAGATCGGTGCGCTGAGTGTCCCTGAGTTCGGGATGGAAACGGAACCGCCAGTGGCATCAAAGCTCATCGCCGTGTTGGCGTTGTTTCCAAAGGCCCCCGGTTGGTCGAACACCACATTGCCCTGGACGGTGCCGTGGTTTCCGCTACCAGAGATGTCTTGAGCACTTCCGTCAGTGTTATCTAATCGCCAGTATCCGCGAGGCGTTGCATTGAGAACGGTTTGTTCGTACTGCGCGTCGCCGGGAGCGATCACCGCGTTACCCGAGGCGATCCAGTGGACTGGTAGCGGGGCACCGGCTTCGAAACGGCTGAAGGGTTCGGGAGAGACGATCGTGATCGATGAGTCTTGTGAGTTCGTCGCATTCGGGGGATCGCCAAACGCTCCGATGTTTGCGCGGGTTCCGTTGGGCGATGGCTCTTCGGTGAAGTCGATGCGAGGGTCGGCCGCATCAATGCCAGGAGATTGAGGCGCGAGTCGGAAGTCATCGTCCGCGCCGTAGTCGATGCCCGTGACGAACCCACGTCCTTCATCGATACCGTCGGGGTCAATGAATTGCGGGTCGAAATTCGAATCGGATCCGATGCGGCTGTGTTGGTCTTGTCCGAACTCTTGATACCACCGTGAGCCGTCGGGCAAATCAGCATTGCCCACACGCGCGAGAAGAGAGTTGTCGGGAAGGTGGATCAGGTTGTGATTCGATTCGAGGAGCGAAGCCGAAAAACTCGTGACCTCGATCGCACGATCACCACCGGCCTGAAGAATGTTATTTTCGAAACGAACTTGGTCCGCTCCATCGTCCAAGAGTAGGCCAACGCCGGTCGGTTGTACGATGGTGTTGTTCCAAATGCGACTGTTGGGTTCATCGACGAGAATTCCTATAGCGACGTTGTCGTAGACCAGATTGTTCGTCACGACCGCGGGCGCTGCATTGCCTTGAGTCAGTCCGATTCCGATTTGGTTGCTGTAGACTTGATTGTCGGTCAGTCGAGAATCACCAAATGCACGAATGCCATAACCCGTATTCGCGAACACGCGGTTGCCGTCGAGTATGGTATCGATACCCGTGACCGAGATACCTTCTTGGTTTCCATAGATGACGTTGTCCGTTGCCGACACGCCTCGGACGAGCAATCCCGCACCGTTGTCGTAGGCCATGTTGCCGTCTAGCAGGACGTTGCCGATCGCCTCGAGGCCTTGTTGAAGGTTTTGAAAGACCTGGTTGCCTTGAACCAAGGTTTGAACACCTTGGGTGGTCGACACAACCATGCCCCGTTCATTGTCGAACACTTGATTGTTGGTGAACGCCGACCCGGTGTCCGATGAGACGCTGAATCGGATGCCGTAATTTGAAGCGCCGTGAATGGTGGATCCGGAAACTTGGTTGCCGCGTCCTCGTAGGTAGACGGCGTCGAAGTGGCCTTGGAATTGGCTGTTAAGGACCGTCACGTTGTTTCCATTGACCAGAAGACCGCTTGCCGAGAACGGCCCTGAATCGACCAGCATCGAGTCGACGAGTGTGAAGTCGTCGTTGGACGAATCCACGAGGACCTCTTCGTTTCGATTGGAGTCGAGGCGACTATTGCGAATCGTCAGTCCATCGCTGTCGGCACTCGAGCCCGCATAGACCCCGATCCGCGCGCCCGTGATCGTGAGTGAGTCCACCGTAACGGAGTCGGCACCGGTGAGTTCAAAGGCGTAGGCGTTGCTGGTGTCGTTGTTGCGATCGATGATGGTTTCGCCGAGCCCAGAACCGACGATCCTGATGCCGCTGACTTCCAAATCGAGCACGATGTTCGAATTGAGAACGTAGTGGCCTGTGTCGACGTGAATGACGTCGCCAGATTCGAG
>JBCBOT010000524.1:0-4008 GCA_039821165.1 Planctomycetota bacterium
AGTGCCACGTCCACGAGTCGCCGAGTTTGATCGTGCCAACCGAATCTTCCCCCTCTTCCGAGCCACTCCGGTCGATCGACCGTGACCTGCTGAAGGTAATGCGCGGGGGAGAACTTTTCGGCGTCGGCGATCTCACCGAAGCGCTCGCAGTTACCGCGACGGCGATCCGGCAACGCCTCGAACGTTTACTCGAGTCGGGATTGATCGAACGCGAAAAAGTGGTCGCCGGTCGCGGTCGCCCGACCTACCGCTATCGAATCACGGACCAGGGAAAACGACACACAGGCGCGGACGCCACCGCACTGGCTGAAGCAATGTGGGTCGAGGTGATGTCGCTCGAGGACGCTGCGTTGCGCGAGCAGATGCTCACTTCGATCGCGTCTCGCTTGGGAAAGGAATACGCCGCCCAAATGGATCCCGATGCGCCACTGGCGGACCGCATGCGTTTACTCTCCGAGTTGCTCGCCACCAAACGCGTCGCGACCGATGTGAAGGCAGACGGCGAGTTGCCGGTCCTGGACATTAACTCATGTCCCTATCCAACACTCGCTGACGCATCGACCGACTATTGGATGTGCCGACTCGAAGAGAGAGTCTTATCCGAAGCACTCGGCAAACCCGTTCAACTCAGCCGTTGTTGCCTTGACGGCGACTCCTGCTGCCAATTCACACCCTCCGAAACTGAATCCAATACCTAAAGCCTCTTGAATCTGATTTCATGACACACATTCTGCATATCGAAGACCTGCACGTCTCCGTCGGCGACAAACCGATCCTTCGCGGCGTCAACCTCACGATCAAGCACGGTGAGACGCACGCGCTGATGGGTCCCAACGGGAGCGGCAAGAGTACGCTCGGCCTCGCGATCATGGGGCACCCGGGATACGAAGTCACCGGAGGCTCGATCACGCTCGATGGTCAGGATGTTCTCGAAATGGAACCGGACGAGCGAGCTCGCACCGGGATCTTCATGGCGTTCCAACGACCAATGGCGATCCCCGGCGTCAAGATGGCGGACTTCCTGCGACACGCGACCACCAACGTCCGCCGGCCCGATCGGAAGGAAGGCGAAGAGCTGATTCCGATGCGTGAATTCCGCAAAGAGCTAAAGGACAAGATGGCTCACCTGCGGATGGATGCCGAGTTCGCTCGTCGCTACGTCAACGACGGCTTCTCCGGTGGCGAAATGAAGCGGGCCGAAATCCTCCAACTCGCAATGTTGCAGCCAAAATTCGCCGTCCTCGATGAAACGGATTCCGGTCTCGACGCCGACGCAGTCCGTTTGGCGAGCGAGTCGATCGCGGACATCGGTCACCAGAAAATGGGACTGCTGATCATCACGCACCACGACAAGTTGCTCGAGCACAACCCACCGGAGTTCACGCACGTGATGCTCGGTGGTCGGCTCGTTGAAACCGGCGGCAAAGAACTCGCCGACGAATTGCACCAACACGGCTACGACCGCATCCGCAAAGCCTACCCGGATGCCGAAGCAGCCAACCAGCAGATGCTCGCGGAAGAAGCCGCCGTCTAGGTCGCGGCCCAAGCCACACCGAACAAGTACGAAGTATTACCACGAAGGACGATCGTCATGTCGACGGATACACCCACCAAGCCAGAGCTTGGGGAAATCAACAAGTACAACTTCCGCACCGAGACCACGGGTGTCTTCAAGGCTCAAAAGGGCCTGAATGCGGACATCGTCAACCAGATCTCGGACATCAAGAACGAGCCCGACTGGATGCGTGAGTTCCGCTTACGCTCACTCGAGATTTTCGAATCCAAACCGATGCCCAAATGGGGCGGTGCGATCGATATCGATTTCCAGGACATCTACTACTATCTCAAGCCGACCGAGCAACAAGGACGGACTTGGGATGATGTCCCGCAGGAGATCAAGGACACGTTTGACAAGCTCGGGATCCCCGAGGCAGAAAAGAAATTCCTGGCCGGTGTGAAAGCCCAGTTCGAGAGTGAAGTTGTTTACGGCTCACTCGAGGAAGACTTGGCGAAGAAAGGCGTCATCTTCACCGACACCGACACCGCCGTCAGGGAACATCCGGAGCTTCTCCGCGAGTACTTCGGCAAAGTGATTCCGCCGGAAGACAACAAGTTCGCGGCATTGAACAGCGCCGTTTGGTCCGGCGGTTCATTCATCTACGTTCCCAAGGGTGTCTCGATCGACTTCCCGCTGCAGGCCTACTTCCGCATCAATGCGGAGAGCATGGGCCAGTTCGAGCGGACGCTGATCCTGGTCGATGAAGGAGCCAACGTGCATTATGTCGAAGGCTGCACGGCCCCGATGTACAGCACCGAGAGCCTCCATAGCGCCGTCGTCGAAGTCGTTGCAAAGCGGAATGCTCGATGCCGTTACACGACGATCCAGAACTGGGCCAACAACATCTACAACCTCGTCACCAAACGGGCATGGGCCTATGGCGACGCCACGATGGAGTGGGTCGATGGCAATCTCGGCAGCAAGCTGACGATGAAGTACCCGGCCGTGCACATGAAGGAACCGGGTGCTCGCGGCGAGATTCTCTCGATCGCGTTCGCCAGTGCCGGCCAACACCAAGACGCCGGCGCGAAGCTTGTTCACGAGGCGCCGAACACGACCGGGCAAATCATCAGCAAAAGCATCAGCAAGAACGGCGGCCGCAGCAGCTATCGCGGTCTGGTCGCCGTTCAACCGGGTGCCCACAACTCCAAGAATAACGTCGTCTGTGACGCGTTGATCCTCGATCCCGAAAGTCGCAGCGATACGTACCCGTACATCGAGGTCGGCGAGCAGGACGTCCAGATCGGTCACGAAGCCAGCGTTTCTCGTATCGGCGAAGAGCAAATGTTCTATCTGCTCTCTCGTGGTTTGACCGAGCAAGAAGCCAGCACAATGATCGTCAACGGCTTTATCGAGCCGCTCGTCAAAGAACTGCCGATGGAATACGCGATCGAAATGAATCGCCTGATCCAGCTGCAGATGGAAGGCAGCGTCGGCTAACGCAGCCGACGTTCTCACCCATGTTCCGAATCCACTCGGTGACCCGACACTTTTTTGCGGGATCGCCATCCGTCTGTCCTCACTGATCCATCATGCCGCAAACAACGCACGCGTTTGACACAGCCGGCTTCCAAGCCTTTCTCGAGTTGCAAGACGAGCCCGATTGGCTTATCAGCTTGCGTCAGGAAGCCTTCGACCATTCGGAAGCCATGGACTGGCCGTCCCGTCGCCACGAAGAATGGCTCCGCACCGATATCCGACTGTTCCAACTTTCGAAGTTCGCTCTACCGGTAGGCGAACCCGCACCTGTCGACCCGCCCCACCAGTTGCTTCAAGGGGTCGACCTCGGCGGTAAGATCGAAACGCTCGATAGCCACGTGCTCTCGGAGTCGCTCGATCCGGAACTCGCTGAGAAGGGTGTTGTCTTTGGTGACCTTTCGCGACTGGCGAAGACGCACCCGGAACTCGTTCGCGAACACCTCTTCACGGCTTTCGATCCGGACCACGATAAGTTCGCGGCACTGCACGCAGCGTTCTTCGCCGGTGGTCAATTCCTCTATGTCCCGCGTGGCGTGGTGATTGACCGGCCCCTGCACATCGGTTCGATCATGACCGATGGCGGAACAGACACCACACACACGCTGGTCGTGCTCGATGAGGGCGCCGAAGCAACGGTCCTTCATGAGTCCAACAGCACCAGTCGAAACGATGGCGGGTTACACCTCGGCGCAATTGAGTTGATTCAAAAGCCGGGGTCACACCTTCGCTACGTGAGCTTGCAAGAGTGGGGCATGAAGGCCTTTCACTTCGCCCAGCAGAAAGCCATCATCGACCGCGACAGCACCTTGCAATGGACCATCGCAGCGATGGGTTCGATGCTTTCCAAAGTCAATCAGTCGGTGGACCTGGTCGGCCCCGGCGCCGATAGTCAAGTCAATGGCGTGCTCTTCACAGAAGGCCGTCAACACCTTGCCTATCACACCCAGCAGTACCACCGGGCTCCCTCTTGC
>JBCBOT010000525.1:0-4004 GCA_039821165.1 Planctomycetota bacterium
CACGGCTAACGAACAATTACCATGCTCAACTCCTTACATTTGAGAAGATCAGCCAGACTTAGCCTGGCGCACCGGAGGCGCAGAGACGAAAGGCTTAAGGCCTGACGCTCTGCGTCTTTGCGCCCCTGCGTCTTTGCGTTGAGACCGTAGGCATGCTGCGATCGAGCCGATGATGCGTCGGTACTTGTGTCTCACGCAAGTAATAGAACGCGGAGTCGCAAGGCACAAGGCTTGACGTTCTACGTCTTTGCGCCCCTGCGTCTTTGCGTTGAGACCGTAGGCATGCTGCGATCAAGCCGATGATGTGTCGGTACTCGTGTTGCGCACAAGCAAGAACACATGGAGTCGCCAAGACGCAATGATCACGCTTGGACGTGGCCAGTGCAGAGGCGATTACTCCGCAACCGCTTCGAGTTGCTCGACGCGTCGGCGAATGGCGTTGGCAGCCTTGGTTTGGCCATCGAGTTCGAGCATTGCCGCCTCGTTCTCCAAAGAGTGACAGAGCGTCTGCCACTTCTGGGCTTCAAGCATCTCTGCTTGGACAGCATGGAGTGTCGGCAGCACCTCGTTGAGATCACCCACAATCATCTGAACATTCGCGAGGTCGGCTTTGGCCGCGAGCTTCCCCGACCAATCGGTGGCCTCTTCGATTGCCAAGGCCTGAGCGACGAAATGGGCTCCCTGTTCGAAGGCGCCCGATTGAATCTTGATGGCGCCCAAAACCGCGAGCGCTGAAGCACGGGTGTTTGGGTCGTCGGATTCGGTTTCCCTACCGAGGATGGTCGCCGCGACGGCTTGCTGCCCTTGGGCTGCCATGGCACGCGCTAAAGCGATTTGCAGCATCGGGCGTGCGGAGCTAGGTGCCTGAGACTCGGCCCGCTTGAGCGACAACGATGCCAGATGCGGCTGCCCGGTGACGAGTTGATATTCAGAAATCGCGCTCCAAAGCGCGGTATCTGGAGTGAGTCCGGAAACCACCGGAATCCCAAGCCGCTCGCACCACGGGGCCAAGGTCGAAATCACCTCATCCGGCAGTGGATCGCCGGGATGGGCCAACCGCACGGCTTGCTCCCAAAAAACCGAGTCGATGCTCGGGAGTCGTTGATCGTTTGCGCTCGAACCAAGTGAAGCAATTTGACTCGAGACCGCCGCACCCCAACACTTTCGCGCCTGTTGGACGGCGTCGATTCGGAGTGAAGCTTCCGATGCCATCAGCCAGAGGTCCGATGCGATACTCGGTGCACCGACGCTTGAGGCGAGCTCTGCTCCCGATACCAGGGATTCGATGGGCACGGGTGTTTGTTCGCTCGCAGCCTGAAGTTGCCCCGAAAGACGGAGGGCCTCGATTCGAAGCAGTGGACTTTTGAGTTGGTCGGCCAATTGTGCGAGGCGCTCTGGCAGCGACGCTTGCAGCTCCGAATCCAAGTCTGCTGCTCTCAACTCCTCAAGCAGAGTCTGCCACTCCAATGCAAGCTCCGTTTGCATCTGACACTGGTCGACGTGATCGCTCCAAAGCGTTTGGGACGCGTGGCGATCGAGCACGGCAGCGACGAAAGCGATCGCCGGATCGGATGTCTGACCGGTACGTTCCAATAAGAGACGTTGTGCCGAGCGTCGGTGGAGTTGGACGAAAAGCGCCGCGGAGCGATCTTTCTTCGATTTTTTGAGCGTGCGGACTTGAGTGAGCAGTTCAAGCGTCGGAATCGCCTGACAACTTCCGCCGCCGAGGAGATGCTCGCTGCCGTTGAAACGGATGTGTTGCGCGGGTGGATTGGAGACTCGCGCCGCTTCATCGGCCCGTTGGCTGATCGAGGCGACGTCCGGCTCACCGCGGTCCAACAAACCGAGACTCTCGGAGACCGGGCGCGTCACGACGGCGCAACCAGTCAGGCTGATGACGGAGGCGAGGGACAGCAGGAAGCTACTCGGGAGACTGCGCCGGCGTTTTGACATCGATGCAAAAACTCGCTCAATAGATGGCGGGAACGACGTTGTGCAGTCGCAGTAACTTGGCTCGATCGGCACACTCGGGATCGGGACGCACGACTTCGCATGGCGTGTAGGTGTTCATCGTGCCGCGTGGGTCCGATCCGTTAGGATGCAGGGAATGCTCGGCGACGACGCATTGACCTCGCTCGGCAGCTTCCGCGGGAGTGTTGAAGATGTAGGGACGTATCATCACGATCAACTCGCTGCGTTGTCGTCCCGTGGATTGACGTCGGAACAAGAATCCAATTTTTGGGATATCACCCAAAAGCGGAAGCTGGTCGCGTGTGTCGACGACCTGCTCTTCGATCAATCCTCCGAGCGCGACGGCCATCCCGTCTTGCGCGACGACCGTTCCAGTAACGCTTCGACGCCGCACGGTGTCCACGTTGACCGCGGTGACACTCGTGCCATCGGTCGAAGGCACGGGGATCGATGCGCCTCCGATGATCCGTTCACTGTTCTCTTCGACGATTCTGAGCGTGACCGTGCGGTCGGAGTTGATGTTGGGCGTGATCAACAGAGACTGGCCGACATCACGAAGCTCGGTGATTGGTGTCGGGGCGACCGCGCCATTGACTCCTCCGACGGCACCGCCAACGATCTGTCCGGGTGTGAATCCAACGGTGAACGGCAATGTGTCCCCGACGAAGATGCGGCTCACTTCGTTGTTCGCGGTCAGAATCAGCGGTGTTGCGAGCGCCGTCACGCGATTCTTGCTTTCAAGCAATTGCATGCGGAACCGAAAGTCGTCGTCGATAACCTGAAACGTGAGGGAACCGGGGACGTTGCCCGCCAGACCGAGTCCGTCGCCAAGTGTGCGCGAGATGGCGGAGCCGCCTGGGAAGGGCTGACCCGGCGGGACCGAGAACGGTGCTCCATCAGAGAACGCTCCCGCAACATCGCTATCGCCGACGAAGTATTCGAATGCGCTGTTGAGTCCATCCGCCAATTCCACTCGTAGCACTTTGACTTCGAGCAAGACCGTTGGTGTTGGGACATCGAGTTCGGCAACGAGTTGGGCAATCTGCTCCATCGTCACCGGATCACCGGTCCGCACAATGACTTGGTTGTTGCGGCGGATCGTCGAAACGTAAATCGTGGCCTCGCGGCGTGCGAGCAAACGACTCCGCTGTTCCGCGTCGAGATCTCCAGAGGCCAATTGATCTTCGAGCGCTTGTATCTCTGCAGACGACAGATCCGAAAGCGCCTGGCCTTCGTCCGTGGTCAGACCTTGCTGGTTAATGCGTGAACGGGAGCGATTGGTGAGGCCACCGCCGAAGCCACCCAAGCCGCCACCAAGACCACCGAGTCCGCCTCCTAGACCTCCGAGTCCGCCGCCGATCCCGCCGAGCCCTCCAACACCGAGTCCGCCACGGCCGAGTCCGAGTCCGCCGCCATTGCCGTTGATGTTGCCCTGGCCAAGACCGCCGCCGCCGAACGTTCCAAGTCCGAGTGCACGCCCATCGACCAAATCGAATCGATTGAAACGCTGCGTGAGTTCAATAAAGTCCGTGAAGTCGTTGTCGGCGGAGTTGAGCTGGACGCGGTCACCGTAAACGTGCTGGATCCCTTGTGCGACCGCGGTCGGGTTGGGATAGAGCAGCGTGAAGACGCGTGTTGATTGATCGCGGAAACTGGAAAGGTCGCGTTCATATTCATCACGCGTTGCGATTCGAATGATCCCCGAGGACTCTTCGACGCGATAGAAAAAGCCGTTTGCCTTCACGATGGCATCGATCGCGTCGATCGCCGAAACGTTTTCCAAGTAAACGGTGATCGGAACCGCGCCGGCATCCGAGCTGGTGATGATGTTGATTCCCACTTCCTTGGACAGCGTTTGCATCGCCTCGGCGAGTGGCACGTCGTCAAACTCAACGGTCGCGATACGGCGCGTTGCCGACACCGGTATTTCATTGGATGGGACCCGCGCAGCCGGCATCTCGATTTCGAGCTGTGCAGGAGCCATGCGCTGAGTTCGCCTGCTGGAATGAGCTTCCAACGGCGAAATCTCATCG
>JBCBOT010000526.1:0-4004 GCA_039821165.1 Planctomycetota bacterium
TCCGTCAGCCGCACCAACGATTCCTCCGAGCACCATGATTCCGACGCCATAGGTTCCGAGTGCCGTTACGAACGCACTCGCAAAGATGGGGATCATTGCCCCCGCCACGGCTCCAATCGCGGCTCCCTGTGCCGCACTGCTTGCAGCCACAAAAGCAAGCTGTTGCAAGTCCGTGTTCTCGATTCCCCCCGATGCATCAATGAACGAGTAAGAGGTGTGCAGCCCCGTCAGCGACGCCCCAAGGAGCGCCCCGATCAGTGCAAAGTTGCCGGACGGATCCGTCGCGTTGGTCGTGCTATTTCCAGCGTAACGGAAGAGATTGCCGTCTCCGCCCAGAAGTCCAATCGGGTCTTCGTTGATGAACCGACCCGTTTCGGGATCAAAGTATCGAGCTCGGTTGTAATAGAGTCCAGTCTGTGCATCAAAATCTCGCCCGGCAAACAACGGGCCAGTCAGTGCGTAGAGCCCGCTTGCTGTGTATCCGAACAACTCCATCGGACGACCAAAGTTATCCATCACGGCATGTTCGATATGCCAGTCCTGGGCCCCCACGACGCCGCCTGCGGCCACAAGAGCTTCGACCGTGCCGATCGCATCTGTGAGCGTCCACAATGTACGGTTCGGGCCACCATCAGCTGACCAAGTCCCGGTAATGCCCTCGACATCCTCAATGGCGAGAAGCTGGTCAACCATTGGTCCGTGGAAGTAAACTTTCCCAACGCGGCCAAGCTTGTTGATATCGGAGATCAATGGCAACGTCTGAATTACTTGCCGATCGCCATCCCATACGTAACCGTTCGCTTCGAGAACGTTTGCGGCGGGGTCACGAACCACGCGAGCTACTCGCCGATCGGCTACATCATAGGTGTACTCAACCGCCGTCACAGGAACACTACCGGCATAGTTTTCAACACGCACGAGTCGGTTAAGGACGTCGTATTCGTATCGGTTCCGCGTTATCTGCGGGGCATCTTCGGCAGGTCCGATGTAGACCCTTTCCGTTCGGTTGCCCTCGACATCATGTGCGTATCGCCAATTTTCGTCGATAAGGATTCGATTGTGAGCCCCAGTCAGTGTGCCGTTGTTCGTGCGATTTCCAAGCGTGTCATAGGAATATGTTTGCGCGGGTAAGCCGTTGAGCGTTCGCTGCGTTAGTTGCCCTCGGCTATCGTATTGGAACGCCTCGCTATCTGTCCGGGCATGTTGGCCATCGCTCTCGTACCACGCGCGACGGATTGTCTCGCTCGTCATTCGATCCAAAGCATCGTACGTGAAGCCGTAACTAAGAATCGTCTCTTTGATCGCATTGCTCCCCGGACCGTGCCGATGGACCGTCAATTCATGATCTAGCGACCTGAGCGTCCCGTCATGGTATCGCTCAATCTTCGTATCGATCGACGGATCGATAAGAGGATCCGTCAATACAGCCCCGAAACCAACGTCGCGCTGGATGCCAGTCATTTGGCCGTCCAGGCCATACTGGAATCGGCCATGCTTACTGGTGAGGCCCGATCCAAATTGAGTGGAAGCCACGTGCCTGCCAGCTCCGTCTAGCTCATATTCGTGGTCGAGAACTGTGAATTGGCCACCGACGCCGTTGTCAAACTGAATCGAACTACTCAGCCGGAGGTCCAATTCATTCGGAGTCTGGTTGATGATAATCGGGCGATGAGTGATGCCGTCGGTCGTGTCAACGGTTTGAACTGACTGAATTTGTCTGCCCAACTCGTCGTACGTAAATGTGATCGAACCCACGTTATCTGTCGTTACCGCCGTCGAACCATCCCCGTTGAGAACGGTAACGGATTCGTAGGCCGGAAGGTTCGCCGCGAGATCGAATGGCGAGGCGTAGATCCTGGTGTTCGTCGCCCGTCCTTCGGGGTTGATCTCCTTGACCGAGACCTGCCCCAAACGATCAATGGCATAGGTCGTCAGGCCGTTGTACGCCGCTGTTCGGAAGTGCGGAACGAGACCGATTCGCGTCCCTTGCGCGTTGATTCGGTCCAAAAACACGGTTTCCGTTGTCGCCCGGGAGAGCGCATCGTACGTCCAGTCCGTGCGGTTACCGCCATCATCGATCATCGTGACAAGATTACCGGATGAATCGTACGCAGTCCGTAGCGAATCTCCTTGTGAACCGTGTTGCCAGAACGTCTGACCTGTGTTCGCCGAGGAAACCGAGTGCGTGACGTTTTTCTCTGCATCCACATTGCGGACTGTCATTCCGACGTCGGCGTGGAGTCTGGCAGGGATCACATCCGCCAGTCCACTCCCCGCGGGAAGTGCGTCATAGAAGAACGAATGAGTTTGAATGCGGTTCTGGTCAGAGTCGAACGCGCGAAGAACACCACCTGCGTTGTTGGCGATTGACTTTGTAATGCGGGAACCCGGTGGTTCGTCGATTGAAACCTCGAAAATCGCGGCACTCAAGCCATCAGCGAATTCGTACCGATAATCAACCTGACTTATTAGACGCGACGAATCGTATGTCGTCTCTCGGAGAATGGCACCCTTCGCATCCGTTAGTCGTTCGGAAGTCGTTGCGAGCACCGGACCACCGTCGACTCGTGATGAATACATCTTCGAAGTGACGAGATTCTGGGCCGTCGCGAAACCAATTTCGTAGTCGGTGGTGGATCGAACCACCGGTTCGTTGCCGGTCGCCCCGTCAATCGTAAATCGCGTCTCGCGCAAGCGATCGAGCGTGTCGTATTGGTAGATCTTTACCCGATCAAATGCTTGCCCGATTGGATTCATCGTCGAGTCAAAGATCGGATCGGAGGCAACTCGCGACTCGATCAATCGACCGCCCGTATCGTAGACACTCGAAGTCACCGTCCCCGACGCGTCGACGGCCAAAATTTCTCGTTGAGATGCATCGCTATAGACGCGATGGGGAGTGTTGTTGTTGTCGACCACGGTTGTCAGTTCGTGAGCAACATGAGTCCCCGACTGTGGAGAAAACCGATAGTCGTGCCTCGTTCTTCCGGCGACGGATGTCCCACGAACGGATGCCGGATCTTCCGAGACGAGGAGCCGACCAAATTGGTCGTACTCCATCACCGTATCGATTACATCCGATCTATAGGTTGTGGCCCCATCCTGCAAAAGCATCGGTGTGACCCGAATTTCTGCGGCGCGGAGGACATCGCCGGCACCGCCAAACTGCTCCCAGAAAAGCCCGCCGATCTGAGCCTGATGACTGGGATCGACCGCCGCGGATGTAATGATCTCACGTGTCGTTAGATTGTTCTGGGCGTCGTATGCAAATCGCGTTGGAACAGAACCCTGTTCGTCGCGTGAGATAATCTGCCCGAGTTGATCGTGGGTGAATCGCGAGACCAGATCGTCGTCAAATACGAGATCCTCGCCGCTAAGCGTTGTTTTAGATTTGATCTCGATCATTCGATCCTGCCGATCATACACGTGGCGTACATCCGAGAGCCTCGCGAGTGGCTGGATTGCAATAGCACCTGGATTTAGGTCGAACGGATCAACAGCAAAATCGCCGACGCTTTCGATCGCTTGCACTTCGCGGCCCGCACGATCGGTGATCATCTCACTGATGGAGACCGAGATGGGAGCCCCCGGATCAACCACCGGATTGTTCGGGTCAGGTGTATCCGTTTGCGTGAGTACGCTCGAGTTCCCAAGGCCGATCATTAAACTCCAGCTTCTAAAGCGGGAGGGATCGAAGTACGCAAGGGAAGCCGATCCGTCCGGCGCAACCGTTCGATAGAGCAGGCCGCCTTGATAGTATTCGAAGGTCTTCTCAAGCTGATTACTCGAGCCTCCGTAGGCATCAAGGTCAGACCTCCGAATCAACCTACCGGCGTTGTCGTAAGTCATCATCGAAACGGCATTTGCAGAGGCGTCCAAGACGCGCGTCTCGGTCTTGGTGTTGCCAGTACCGTAGTAGGTCGTGTGGTTTTCGAGGAAGACCGTGCCGGCGCCGTCCGTGTCTTTATGTGATGACAGATAGCCGAATTGATCAGTGATAGAAC
>JBCBOT010000527.1:0-3995 GCA_039821165.1 Planctomycetota bacterium
CGGGAGCCGGTTGGGACGGTTCGCTAAACGATCCGCTCAATGGCGAAAAAGGGATGTTGTCCGAGGGCGGCATGCATGTGCCGTTTGTTGTCAGTTGGCCCGGCAAAATCAAGTCCGGCCAGGAATACGAGCACCCGATCAGCACACTCGATGTCGCGGCCACTGCCGTCGCCCTGGCGGGACTCGAAAAGGAGAAGACTCTCGACGGTGTGAATCTCGTTCCGTTCTTGAGTGGCGAGACGACCGGACCGCCACACGAGTGTCTCACTTGGCGATGGGGCGCCCAATCGGCGATCCGCGAAGGCAACTGGAAACTGCTTCGCGGAGGCGACCGAGAATACCTGTACGACCTCAGTAACGACTTGGCCGAAAAGCAGAGCGTGCTCGCACTGCGACCGATGATCGCGGGCCGATTGAGAGAGAAACTGCGTTCGTGGACGAGCCAACTGAGCCCGCCCGGGCTTGCGACGCAACCGATGTCGACGGTTTGGGACAGCTATTTCGACTTCTATCTCGAAGGCAAGCCGGCGCCGCCACTACGTGAGAAGTTTCAGCCACGAGGTGGTTCAAGCGCCGCGAATTCCAAGGCTCGTGGCTGGCTGGTTCGCAAAGGAAACGTCGTCGCGAAGGGCGAGACACTCGTGGTCGAATCCCAAGGCGGGTTCCTCGCGCGGAGCGGACTCAAGCTTCGGGGCCCGCTCACGCTCGAACTGGAGACCAAAACGTCCGGTGCCGGTCCGATCCAGGTCTCATGGAGGTCCAAGGATGAACCGGAGTTTGCGAAAGACAATCGCGTTCGTGCAACGGTGGAAAAACAGGATGACTTTCAATCGGTCCGTCTCCGACTGCCAGACGCGTCGCAGATCATTCATCTGAGGATCTACTTTCCCGGTGACCGCGTGGAGGTCCGTTCGCTGCGGGTGGAACAGAGTGACGGAACCGTGCGTTCCTTGACGGATTGACGGTGGAGAGAATCCGACAGTCGGTCGCATTGACCGTTTCAGGTTGCAAGAGACACCGAGTTGGCGTCGGCTCAATGGCAGACACACACAATCAATCGACGTCTTCACTCGGATCCAGCTCGCAAACCCACGGCAGCTGGAAACTCATGCTCTGGACTCTGTTAGCCTGCGTGGTGGGGGTCGCACTCTGGCAATTCTCGGACACGCAGACACTCGAGTCGCTCGCTAACCGGGAAGTCGAACTGCGTCGTTGGCAGTCCGAGCAACCGGTGTTCGTATTCGTGATCGCGTTTGTCCTCTATGTCGCCGTGACAGGATTGTCTCTCCCCGGTGCGGCTGGGCTTTCACTCGCGTATGGGTGGTACTTCGGTCTGGTACAGGGAGTGATTCTGATCAGCTTCGCGTCAACGCTTGGCGCGACCATTGCGTTCTTGATCAGTCGATTCTTGATGCGAGACACCGTCCAGACGCGTTTCGGCGAACGTCTATCAGGTTTCAATGAGGACTTTGCACGTCAAGGAGCGTACTACCTTTTGACGTTACGGCTCATTCCCGCCGTGCCGTTCTTCGTGATCAACGCCGTCATGGGGCTGACTCCGATTCGAATATGGACGTTCTGGTGGGTGAGCCAACTCGGGATGCTGCCTGGCACGGTCCTTTACATTTACGCCGGATCAAGCGTGCCGACGATTCGAGTGTTTGCCGAGAGCGGGGTGAGCGGGATTCTCAGTTGGGAACTGTTCATCGCGTTCACGCTGCTCGGTCTCTTTCCTCTGCTCGTGAGGCATCTGCTCAAGGAGCCGAATCACACCGGTAGCTCGCCGACGGAGTGATGACTGGGCACAAACATGTATCTTGAAGAGTCCTGGCCTGAACGGCAGGTCGTGTCACTCGGACTCCTCAGACAGATACTCGAAGTACCCGTTGCTGTGAAGCACTTCGGATTCATGGAATCCGGGCGAGATTCCGCTACCTGGCACATAAGTCCCCGTCGAATAGGTCGTGGGGGCTTCGGTCTGATAAGGGGTTCCGTTGACCACGATTCGGTCAACGGTCAGATTGCGATCGATACCGTTGTCTGGATCGTACAGGTCATTGGTGAAGACGATGCGAATTTGACTGGCAATGACGTTTTCTTCAAGCGTTGTTGAAAACGCATCGGTGTTCGTGGAAGCTTGCCAAGCTTGCACGACATTGTCATCGATCACTAAATCGAATTCCTCCTCACCAGTGCTGCCACTGACAAAGACCTGGATCGTGGTGGGAGGGAGTTCGTTGCCGTCAAAGATTCCATCGTTGTCACGATCGATTCCCATGCGAGTCTCGTTCCCCGCCGGCACAGCCGTGAAAGTAAACGGTCGTGTTGGCGACACATCCGTGACTCGTGCGATCGACACCGTGTTGCCGACCATGTTGCGGAAATCACCGTTGCCTAGGTAAGCGAACCCGCGACGCCTTCCGTTGGGTCGCAGCCCATGTGCAATGATTCCAATCTGCCCCGTGTCGGCCAGCATTAACAGGTCTGCCAGCAAGTCTTCGTCGGCGGCAGTTTGCTGCCCATTGAGCGTCACTTGTTTTCCGACCGCTGCGTGTGTGTCGCCTTCCAAGTCACCATTGAACGCCATCATGAATGCCAGCAAGTTGTCGTTCCGCAGTGTCGCGCCGTTCTGCGTGTCGTTGGCCCCGTCCGGGATGAACGCAAATCCCACCTTGCTGGGCAATTGACTGTCGAATCCCAGGATTTCATACATGCTGCGTAGCGACGGAGCCAAGGTAGGCTGCTGACCCGGCATGTTGTTTCCGCCAACCTGACGCAACACACCTGACCGCGAATTCGAATTGGGGTCGTGGCAATTGCTGCAGTTGTTGGTCGCGGTTGGGTTGCCCACACGCATTCTGGGCCCCGGAATCAGCAACGAAGTTGGCATCGAATTATCGAGGTTTCGGAATGGGTTGGGTGGCGTGTGAATGCTGGCGAGAAAGCTCTCCAGCACATCCATTGCCGCGTCGGACGGCTCAAACTCCAAACCCTGAAGATTCGGATAGGTCGAACTGAAATCGTGAATCGTGCTCTTGTCTCCCCGGAAATGCAACGCTGGCGAGCCGACGATGCCGATCAACGATGTCGTCCGCATCGGGCCCTTCATAGGATGGAATGTAAAGCCATCGTTGGTCGTCATCTCACCCGCTGGATTCCCCAAGTCCCAAGCCAAGCGGTCGTAACGCGCGTCGATGTGACACGAAGCGCAAGCGACGTTCCCCAGACCTGATGTTTGTTGTGTATCGTACAACAAAGTACGCCCTTCATTGATCGATGCAGGTGTGGGGTCAAAGAATGGGACGACAGAAAGCTGCACTTCCGTTGCGGTGTCCACCACGGAAATGGTCGCATCAAAACGATTTAGAACAAACAGACGATTGCTAATCGAACTGGGAATCGCCAATCCCGTTGGTCCGTTTCCAACTGGAATCGGAGTTTGCACCGGGATTCCGTTGCGCCCGATTCTTGCGACGCTATTCGATCCCATTCCAGCGACGTAGCCAGTGCTTCCGTTCATCCATTTGATCGAACGGGGATCTCCGACGGATCGCATTCGCTCCGAAATTGGTGCAGTGTTGGTAGACACATCCAAATGGGGATTCATGTCATTGATTCGGGCCTGACGTGCAATAGGTGGATTTCCCCGGACGGCAAAATCCGCAAAAGTGACCGTCAAAAAGTGGCTTTGCAGGTTCGGTTCGTATCGAATCTGATTGTGTGCTTCTGTTCCCACCACGGTGACGCGGCGCGTAACAGGGTTAACCGATATCGCCATCACCGCATTCATAAGACTGTCGCGATAATTGACAGCCAGGGTGTTCGACTGAATCAGCGCAACGTCGTTGTCCATCATGCCCCACCCTTCGGCGCGCCCAGAGCGTTCAGCTTGGTCGCCAGACACAAAACGAGTCCAGTCGCAATAGTGTTCGGCCCGCCATTTGCTGGGTGCAACGTTCGGTTCGTTTTGCAAGCTTCGAATGCTAGCAGATGCG
>JBCBOT010000528.1:0-3988 GCA_039821165.1 Planctomycetota bacterium
TCGGATCGTTGCGATTTCGTTTTTCGTTGTTGCGACGCGTCTTCGCCTGTTGTCGCTCTAAGTCGGCGTCGAGCATCGCCTGAGTGGGTGGATTGGAGGGTGACCGAAACAGCTTGTAGAGCGAGTGGCCGCCCCAGGCAGCTTTCACCAGCAGAACGGGTTCATCGTGATGTTCTCCCATCACGTACCCGAACTCGTATTCGCTCCCGGTACGGTCCCGCGAACCGTAACCGAGGGTGAGCGGACCACTCCGGTTCAAATACTTGATAAACACATCGTCACGTTCGACCCATCCATCGCCGTCACGAAGGTGAGCAAAGAATTCACTCGTCTTCGGATCGGTCGCTTGGTGGTTCCACAACTTGTTCTGGGCCTTGCCTTCCATATTCGACTGCCCGGCGAGGATGTAGACCTTGACGGTGTCGCCGCCGGACGCCAGTGGGGAGAGAGCAATGATGAGGCAGATCGAAAGCAAAGAGTGAGTTCGGTTCATAGCTGTTTCACATCGATGAATGGGAACGCATCCCTGAGTCGGAATGTAGCTTGAAAGGGAACGGGGAGGGGTTAACGAACTGCGGTGAGTGTCACGACATTCTCGCCGTACCCAATCTCAAATCGCTGTCCCTCGTGCACGACGTCGGAATTCTTGAATCGTCCCGAAACAGCCCCCGCGCGAATCACCGTCCATGCTTCACCGTGCCGCGGTGCATGGCCTCGGAGGGACGAAACAGTGAGCGTCCCGTCGAGCGTGACTGGCCCCGACACTGTCAAACTGTCGTCATTTGATGAAAGGGATGCAACCAACTCTCCGTTGGGTCCCTGACGCATCTCACCATCGATTCGGACCTTGCCCGTGATCTTGCCCTGGTTAAAGACGTCGGCCTCTACCACACCGTCGCCCGACAACACGGCACCCTCTTGGATTTCGACCCACCGGAGTGAAATTGCCTTGCCACCGTTCAGCTCGAGTCGAGAATTCGCCCCAAGACGGATCTCGTTTCGCCCCGACAAATGAACCCCAGGCGATAGCTTCAACCGCTGGGAGGCCTTTGTGCCACGAATCTCTAGAGCCAGTAGTTCGAGATTCTCGTCGACGAAAGCCGTCTTTTCCTCGGCGGACTCGTTCCACATTTTGGCAACCCACGACAACTGCGGTGCTCCCGCATCACGCATGTAGGTCACGCCGTTGTTCTCGTAAACGTAGTCCGACCAGTTGTCGGCGCTAGAGGTCTGGCCTTGATCGGTACCCGCCCAGCGATGGTAGGTGTTCGCGAAACCTTTGGGTTCAGTCACTCGTTCACCAAGAATCAGCTCGGTCAACCGGCGGACTTTATCGGGATGACTGGCCGCAATATTGTTCGACTCGGTGCGATCTTCCAACAGATCAAACAACTCGGGCGGACGCTTCTCCGAGTAAACCAACTTGTCGTTGCCCAAAATAATCGAAGACTGGCCTCGCCCCGCTTCATGAATGAGGAACTGCCGCTCTCGTTGATATCCTTTGCCGGCCAGCGTTGGGGCGATCGAAACACCATCGATCCCCAGCGGCACCGGGGCACCGGCAAGTTCACAGAACGTTGGCAGCAGATCCGTGACGTCCACCACCTTGTCGCAATTGGTACCCGCCTTCAGTTTCGATTTGCCATGAATCATTGCCGGCCATCGCATCACCAATGGAACGCGAATGCCGCCCTCGTAAATCGATCCCTTATTTCCTCGCAAGCCTCCATTGGCATCGAGTTCGACATTGTTCTTGCCAGCCGGTCCGCCGTTATCCGACTGAAAAACGACCAAGGTATTTTCAGCGATGGAGTCGGATCGATCTCCATCATTGTTCGGGTCTTCGAGCGCTGAAAAAAGGTTGCCGAAGTGAGCGTCGATGCGAGTCACCATCGCCATCCATTGTCGCGTCTGTGGCGAAAGCGACTCGAAATGCGGATCGCCCGCGTAGGCACGATCCCATTGCGGCAATTGCTCGATCTCGCCGAAAGGCGCGTGCGGAATCTGGACGGCAAGCAATCCAAAAAAGGGTGTACCATCCTTGTTGTAACGTTGCCCCCCTTCACGGATGAACTCTAACGCCGCAAACGCATAAGCATCATCGCAATACCCGGTCGCCGGGTACTCGGAGTGATTCTGAAGCGCCGGCTCATTCGGGAACGCGTTGTCGGCCTGGTACCGAGACATCGAATTGGGAATGAGATGCAACCCTCCGCGAGAACCACTTGGAGCCGGTGCGTGCCAGAGAGTCGGTTGAAAGAATGTATGAGCCCGAACATGATGCAGTTCCGCCAACACATGTTGATAACCATGCGATGTCGGCAGCGTCTGCAGATTATCGAGCTTGGGGCTCTGCTGGTCCTTCGATCCCCCGTAACCCCACTTTCCCCAGTAACCGGTGACGTATCCGGCTCTCGATAAGGCATCCCCCATCAAGACGTCGTCCGACCGCATCGCCTTCTTCGCATTGTCGGGATCGTTTCGATCCGCAAACGTGTGGCCTTGATGGAACCCTGATTGCTGAGAGGACCGGGCCGGTGAGCAAACGTGGCACCCATAGCCACGTGTGAAATTCAATCCGGCACGTGCGAGCGCATCGAGATGGGGCGTTCGCACACTCGGCTTTCCCGCGTCGCGGCGTGCCGATTGACCGTTGGGACCGATCGCCCCCCACCCCATATCGTCAACATAGAGATACAGAATGTTTGGTCGTTTTGCATCTGAAGTCGCTGCCAACACAGCCACCAACGTGATCGCAAACAGCCATCTCATGTTCGATCCTTCATCGGGGAATTGAAGTGGTCGCCCGAATTGTAGTCGAACCCGCCCGCCGATCGTGCGGCGTTGCTAGGAAGCTTCCCTGTATCGTCTCAATTTGTTGGTCAGCGTGCGCGGCGAGATACCGAGCGTCTTCGCGACGACTTGTTGGTTGCGCTCTCGAGCCATCGCGGCCAGGATGATCTCGCGTTCGGTCTCTTCGAGTGGAATCTTTAGCAACCGTGGTGGCATACTTTCCGACACTTGCTCCTGCGCCACCTCTGGCAATCGTAAGTCCTCCACACGGATCTCGGAGTCCTGGCACATGACACAGGCTCGGTGGATGACATTACGCAACTCGCGCACATTGCCAGGCCAGGAATGCGCCCGCAGGGCATCCATCGCCGATGACGACAATCGCGTCGCAGGCTCGGGATTCTCATCCTGAAAGAGGGAAAGAAAGTGATGCGCGAGAGGATCAATGTCCTCGGGCCGTTCTCTCAGCGGCGGTATCTCGAGGCAGATCACATTCAGGCGGTGAAAAAGATCGAGCCGAAAACGCTCGTGTCGAATCTCGTCCTCGAGATGCCGATTCGAAGCGGCAACGATTCGCACGTTGTGCCGTAGCACCACACTGCTTCCGACACGTTCAAACTCGTTGGACTCCAATACCCGCAACAGCTTCGCCTGGGTCGCCAACGGAACCTCACTGATCTCATCCAAGAACAAGGTCCCGCTGCCCGCGAGTTCGAAGCGACCGATTCGTTGATTGGCCGCATCGGTGAAAGCACCCTTTTCATGCCCAAAGAGTTCGCTCTCGATCAAGTTGGATGAGAGCGCTGCACAATTCACTCGCACCAGCGGATGCCCGTGACGAGGACTGGCATCATGAAGAAGCTGCGCGAACAACTCTTTCCCGGTCCCACTCTCCCCCGTCAGCAAGACAGGTGCCGAGGACCGAGCGACACGATTGGCGAGACGCACAAGTTCGAGAACGGCGTCGGATTTTGTGACGATCATGCCGCGGCCTCCTGGAACATGTACGGATCATCGTGCGATCGTGTGGGCCCTGCTTACGCAATGCCAATTGGTGTATTCAAAAACGGCATCCCGCCCCGACCTCTGTGCCATAGCTACTCAAACTGAGCGGTTTTGGTGAATTCACCCTCCCTCATTTTGTCTTTAATGCCAACGGCATCAAAGACAAAACGAATGGGAGGGTCGGTTCTTT
>JBCBOT010000529.1:0-3889 GCA_039821165.1 Planctomycetota bacterium
TTTCGTTGCGGGAGGGTGAAGAAAAAGCGAGCCTTCACAGCCCAACATCCTTTGGTTCTAGGAAACCGCTCAGTTTGTGTAGCTAATGCTGCGCCGCGCGGCTCAGATGTCCGCCCCGCTTCGGTCACTGGTGCTTTTGACGCTTCGACGCCAACCCGAAAACCTCGCAGAGCAAGCGTTCACCCACTAGAATCGCACTCGCCTCCTTTCGGGTGGCGGTGATGGGAATGTGGATCACAGCACCGAACGCCCGCTATTCAGGGGGACTGTTCTCCCTTTTCACGTGCAGCCGCAGCTCCCCCAATGCGCTGCATCGCAAAGCCTTCGGCCGGAATGCCCTATGAAAGCGCGTCCAAGATCAACCCGCAGAAAGCGTCGGACTCTGGAGCGACTGGAGCGTCGTTGCATGCTGGCGGGCAATCCCGTGTTGACGGAATTCATGGCCTCAAACCATTCCGTTTTGACCGACGGATTCGGTGACGACTCCGACTGGATCGAGATTCGCAACGACGCCGACACTCCAGTCGATCTATTGGGCTATCACCTCACCGACAACGCATCAAATTCTGACAAGTGGCAATTCCCAGTCTCACGCGTGCTCGACCCGGGGGACTACTTGGTCGTCTTTGCCTCAGGGCGAGACGTGATCGATCCATCGGGCCACTTCCACACCAATTTTCGATTGGATCCCGACGGCGAATACTTAGCCTTGACCGCACCCGATCGAACCGTGCTCAGCGAATTCGGTTCGAACGACACCGACTATCCACCTCAGATCGAGAACATCAGTTATGGAGTCAGCGGCAACTCGCTGGTCACCGGCGACAGTGTCACTCAGTACTTGATTCCCACCGACGCTCGTTTGGGAAACACGTGGATTGCAAATGGTTTTGATGGACCGGCAAACGGATTCTCGCTTGGCCGTGCGGCGATGGGTTACGAAAACTCGGCCGGCAGTAGTACCAGCTACACCAACTTGATTCAAACCACGGTCCCTTCCGGAACCACAACCGTTTACCAACGCATCGAGTTCGATCTGGTTGACGCATCGGTGGTCACCGATCTCGAACTGCGGGCGAACTTCGACGACGGGATGGTCGCGTTTTTGAATGGCGTCGAAGTGGCCTCCTTCAATGCGCCCAACCCGCTGGCGTTTGACTCCATTGCAACAGACGTCCATCCGGACGAGACCGCCATTGCGGGCAGGGTCTTTGACTTGGATGCGTTTGCGGGATTGCTCGTCGATGGAACGAACACGCTGGCGATCCAGATGTTGAATCGATTCAACACGAGTAGTGACTTTTTGATGATCCCCGAATTGTCGACGAGGTCACTTCTGGGACCGATCGGCCATCTCGTCACGCCGACACCTGGAGCAAACAACTCGCGCTTGTTGGATGTGGGGCCGTTGATCACCGACGTCACGCCGGTGCCGTCGACCTCAGCGGGGGCGCCGCTGACGATTACCGCGCAGGTGAGTGATTTCAGCACACCGTTGGATGCGAGCACGGTACGGTTGCACTATCGACGGATGTACGACGGCGAGGTCACCGTTGCGATGGTCGACGATGGTACCGGTGGGGACGCGGTTTCGGGCGATGGGATCTTCACTGCCACCATTCCCGGATCGATTTTCGTGGCAGGCGAAATGGTGCGATGGTATGTGACAGCGTCCGACACGGCAGGCATCCAAGCTCGAGAACCGCGCTACTTGGATGCCATCGATTCGCCGCAGTACCTCGGCACCGTCGTCACCGATCCGGCGATCACGACCGACCTTCCGGTGATGCATTGGTTCGTCGAAAACCCCAATGCCGCCACCACGAACGCAGGAACCCGCGCTTCGATCTCGATCGACGGTGTGTTCTACGACAACATTCAAGTCGACGGCCACGGTCAATCGACTCGCGGAAGTGCCTTCCCCAAAAAATCCTTCGACTTCGACGCGAATTCGGGATTCAAGTTTCGTGTTCGCCCTGATTTGGATCCCGTCAGTGACTTCAATTTGCTGACGAATTACGCCGACCAAACCAAGTTGCGCAACACGCTTCAATACGATCTGTTCGCCGAGGCAGGTCACTCGCATCACTATGCGTTTCCACTCGTGGTGTATCGCAACGGCGGCTTCTACGCGCTGTACGACATCGTTGAAGAAGGGGACTCGGAGTACTTGGAGCGGCTCGGCGAAGATCCTGAAAACCCTTTGTACAAGGTCAACAACCGAGTCAATCACGCTTACAACAACGTTGAAAAGAAGACCCGCGAATACGAAGACCATTCCGATTTCGCAGACGTCGTCGATGCCGCAGTCAACTTGAGCGGAACGGCGGCAACGACATGGGATTACGACAATCTGGACATCGCCGAATTGGTGAACTATCTGGCGATCCAAAATGTGACCAGCGCGAACGATTTTGGTCACAAAAACATGTACTGGTATCGAGACACGAGCGGCACGCAGCTCTGGTCTGTCTTTCCGTGGGATCAAGACCTCTCACTGGGGCATCAATGGGACGCGAGTGTTTCGCCGCCATACTTCAAAGACGAATTGGTCACGGCATCAGGCATCTACAGCGGAGGTGGCAACGAGATCTTTCCGCGTTTGTATGCCGATCCCGCCTTCCGCGAAATGCATGCGCGTCGTATCCGATCACTCTCCGACCACTTTTATGGTGTGTCCGGAACGCCCGCGACGGAAAGCTATTTGGGTCAGCAAATCGTTCACTGGGAAGCTTTGATCGCAGACGAAGCGGTCCAGAACATGAACGCTTGGGGAATCCACCCGAACTTCACTCACACGCCCGCCGAAGCGGCGCAGCAACTCCTCGACGAGTACATTCCTCTGCGAAGAGCCTTTCTCGCCAACCATCCGGATGTCCCGGAGACGCAAGTTCAAACGCCCACCGTACTGTTTGACGACGTGGACTTTGACGCCGATCCGGTTTCGGGATTGCAGACCGAGGAGTACGTGCGACTCAATAACCCCAACACCTTTGCCGTCGACATTTCGCAGTGGGAACTGACCGGCGGAATTGAGCATCGCTTTAAATCGGGCACGGTCATCCCTTCCGGTGGATCACTCTTCGTCGTCAAGGATGTGTTGGCATTCAAAGCCCGAACCAGCGGTCCATCGGGTGGGCAACGACTGTTCATTCAAGGCAACTACAGCGGTCAATTGACCTTCACGGGCGAGACCGTGGAATTAGTGAATCCCGACGGCATCGTCATTGACTCGTTGCAGACGCCGATGGGCCCGCCGACGCCGAATCAAGAGTTTCTTCGGGTGACCGAGATTCACTACAACCCCGCGGTTCCGGATACCGAGTTCATCGAACTGGCCAACATCAGTAGCGGAGCATCCGCGACCACCCTCGACTTGAGCGGCGTGTCACTCGTCGAAGGTCCGAGTTCGCCGTTTGTGATCCCCGGTGGCACGCTCTTGGCATCGGGCGAACGTCTCGTCATTGCAAAGGATGCCATGGCGTTGCTCGCCGCAAATCCGAGTTTGGATCCTCTCTCGGTGCTCGGCGACTATCAAGGTCAACTGAGTAACGGAGGGGAACGCATCAAACTCATCGATGCCGGAACGGAAACGATTTTCGATGTGGAGTACAACGATTCGGACCCTTGGCCGATCGCGCCCGATGGTTCCGGTGCATCATTGGTGCTTATCGATCCCGCCACGACGCCGCTCGATGAACTCGCCAAACCGTATCACTATCGTGGCAGTGCCGAGCCCGGCGGCACCCCGGGTGAAGCCGCCGCATCGCGACGTGGAATCGTCATCAATGAAATTCTAGCGCACACCGACGATCCGCAAGTCGATTCGATCGAGTTGTTGAACACGACCGCGGGTGAAGTCGATCTGAGCGGATGGTACCTCAGTGAT
>JBCBOT010000530.1:0-3888 GCA_039821165.1 Planctomycetota bacterium
TCGTCGCATCAGGTCTCCTCCAACGAAACCCGAACCCTAAACCACCCGTCAACATGAAGTTCCTCGGGCGCTTACCTTGCAGCCGCTTGAGGCGACTACTAGCAATGGCAATAACCCGAGCAAGGCAAACGGTAATGGTTGGGTACAAGCCGAACGAGGAATCCGCTTTGATGGACTACTTTGATCCCGCAACCTTTGAAGAAGTACGTCGATGACGATCGCAGAATTCGTTCAAAACCGCGGTATAACTGAGGTCTTGCACTACACGACCAACTCCGGTCTGACCGGAATCATCGCACAGCGGGCAATCAAGTGCCGAAACCTTCTTCGGGAAGATGACTATCTTGAGCACATCTACAAGCAAGCTTGCGTCGACAGAAGACTTGATAGGCCATATCACGGATACGTCAATCTTTCGCTTTCGCGAATCAACGCAGGGCTGTTCAACATTGCATCTGGCAATTGGCACCGAGATATCGACGGATACTGGTGTATTTTCAGTATTCGTCCGGAGATTCTAAATCACGACTCGGTCATTTTTACAACGACAAACAACATCTATCCTTCGGTTTGTAGGGGCAAGGGACTCCGAGGGCTTGAGTCGATGTTCTCAGAAAGCGTATCCGGTCGCTACGGCAGCACGATTTCGAGGCGAGTTGAAACGCCTGCAAGTTTTCCAACGTGCCCGCAAGCCGAGGTTCTTTATCCAAATGAACTCTCATTGGATTACGTGGAAACAATCTATTTCAAAAGCGGCGAAGACGCCGATGCAGCACGGGGTGCATTTGACGCTTGCTCGGTTCCTCCGGTTCCTTGTGTCGTCAACGGAGCAAAGTTTCAATGAAGAAATTGGATCGAATAACCAGATGCCTAGAATGGGCCGCGTACGGTGACGCTCTTCAGTTTTGCTACGGCTCACTTAACGACAGCTTGTTTGCGAGGTCTGACAGACCCGAACTGATGGAATGGCGATACCCGCTAAATGGTTCAGGTTTAGAGATTCCAATTCCAAAAGGAATGTACTCTTCGGATACGCAATTAAGACTTGCGACATGTCGAAATATGTTGGCTAACGCAAGGTTTGATGCCGAAACATTCGCGAAAGTTGAATTGGTGGTATGGCGAAGCTATGCGTTTGCTGGGAGGAGTGCGGTTAAAGCTGCTGCGAAACCGCTAATGAAGCCTGATGTTCGCTGGAACAGTAACTTTTTCTCGGACGACAAAGCCGACTATTTCAGGTCATCAGGTAGCGAAGTCGCTACCCGTATCCAGCCACACGTGCTCGCTGCCCCACCCAGCAAGAAAGACTCCGAGGTGCTGAAGTCGGTAATTGAAAATATCGTCGTCACCAACGGTCATCCGAACGCCATTGTTGGAGCATCTTTTCATGCATTGTGTCTGTGCGAATCGTATCGGGAGAGCGGAGTGCTGGACACCGAGGGCATGCTTCGAATTGTGGGGATGCTTGAGTGGCTACCTGATATTCTGCGTACCAACGATTCGCTGCGTGAGATTTGGCTTTCAGTGTGGGAAGACTATTTCGGGCGAACTCTTGATGCGGGACTAAAAAAGGCCGTAGCCGATCTGCGTTCGGACATCTCCAAAATTCAAGCTCTTTCACCCGATAAGCCACACGGCCCTCAATTCGACAAATTGCTCAGCACGATACCTCATGAGGACGAACAAAAAATAGCGTTGCGAGTTCCTTTGCTCGCGTCTTGCCTAGCATTTCTGTGCCAGAAGGACCCTCTGAGCGGTATGGCCCTTGGGTTGCGAAGTGGCTGCGACGGGGTCCCTACTCTGCTCGGGGCGATCTTGGGTCTGTGCGTTGGCGATAGTCCTCCTCAACGACTTGTGGATCACGACTACGTTGTGAGCTTGGCCGAACGGTTGCATGAGATCAGTGTCGGGCGGGAAGTGCGACAGTTTCCGTATCCGGATCTCCTTGGTTGGCAACCTCCGCGAGCGGAATTGGACTACGTACGCACTGATGGTGACACGTGGCAGCTTGTTGGATTTGGGGAAGTTGAGCCAGTGGGTGAAGTAGTTGAACAGAGTTCGAAGAACGCGGCACTTTGGCAATGGTTCAAGCTGAGTTTCGGTCAACATATTCTTTTGAAGCGTAGACCAATTACAAAGCCCGTTGATGGACGGCTTCTACCTTTTCGACAACCGGTCGAGGAAGCCGATTCGAAGAACCGCGACACGTTCACATCGGCAAAAGCTTGGCAACTCGTAGTTGATGCACACTTCAACGAAGCAATGATCGGTAACTTGCTGCTAGAACTTGCTGGTCTACGAAATGGTGTTGAACAGTGCAGAGAGTTTGCAGAAAGAATTGCGGTCAATCTTAGACGTGCAGACAAACCATCACGCGACGGCGACATTCCGTTGACACTAGAGTCGCTCAAACGTTGCTGGCAGGCTGGCGAAAGACACAAGTTTCTGTTTTTCTACTCACATAGACCGCCAAGCGTCGGAGTTGACGAATCTTGCTTTAGTCAGTGGTACGAACGCAAGTTTTCCGTTGGTCGCCAAGAATTCCTCACTGCTGAGCACTGGATGATGGCGGAGAAGGCGAGGATATTTGGCGACCACAGGAGCCTGGAAAGAATTCTCGACTCCAGCAGTCCTAAGGCGGCGAAATCATTGGGCAGGAAGGTCGTTGGCTTCGATGCCAAGACATGGGAATTGGAAAGGGTTCGAGTCGTCTACGAGGGAAATTTGGCCAAGTTCTCTCAGCACGACGATCTGAGGTCTTTCCTCTGCTCCACCCGCAACGCGATTTTGGTTGAGGCCGCGAAGAACGATTCGATTTGGGGAATCGGGCTCGCTGCTTCCGACTCTCGGTGCAAGGACCCAGCCGAATGGAAAGGTAAAAACCTACTCGGGTTCGTGTTAACTAGGATTCGGGAAGAGTTAAAAGCCTAGACCGAGAGTCTTGTGAAGCAAGTCTGCGACATTTCCAAGCTCAGCGGCCTCCAGAATCCGGATTGCCCGCTGCAAGTCTTCGGATGACACCACATTTTCGTCCGATGCCTGTTTTCCCCGTGTTTCAGACGATCGTTTGACACCCTCCGGGAGTCGAAATTTTCGTCTAGTATGCGTGCTCCGGTGGCCGACTTCGGATCATCGGAGCGGCTAATCGGCCAAACTCGCTTCGATGTCGGTCGTGCCGTAGGCCCTGTGCAAGATTTCGTCCATCCTCGGAACTGCAAAGAAAGTCAACCAAATTTGAGACTGGAGCGTTCACGCACCCTTAAGTACCCCAAGGCTCAAAAATCTGAGCTCTGGTTTTTGAATAACTCCCAACCATGCTGATGCAGAGGTTCTGATGCCCCGGCAGAGAGAAGAGAATCTAACTGAAATCAAAGATTGGCTTTTGCGACTAGAGCTAAATCTGCGAGGTGACAGTGCCATTCGGCACCAGAACTCATGCATCGAACTTGAATCTTTTTTTTTGCGCTCTCTTGAATGAGGTTTTTGATTGGAACTTGCTAAATGCAAACGGCCTCCTGTCGAGGAATCAAGACTCATTCGATCTTTTTGACGAAGGAAACGAAATTGCGGTTCAAGTAACCACGACAACTGATGCCCGCAAAATTCGGGCGACTCTACGAACTTTTGTTGGGCGTCACGAGGCGCGCTTCCAACGTTTGGTATTTTTGTATCCCGTTTTGACGATGCCCAAGAGCAAAGCGGATTTTTCAGGCGTCCTCAGAAGTTTTGATTTTAATCCTTCACGTGACCGGTTGTGCCTCTCCGATATTCTGGTCGCCGCCCAAGATCTAGACGTGGAGCGGCAGCATGCCCTAGTGCCGCGGGAACGAATCAGTGTGGCTTGAAGGTCAGTGCCTTCGCACTTTGAAAACTCTCATTCGCAAGCCA
>JBCBOT010000531.1:0-3881 GCA_039821165.1 Planctomycetota bacterium
GTCGTCCATGGAACCGAACGAGCCTGGCATCGCCGTCGCTTGACTGAGTCCATCGCCCCGCAGCCGGTTGTAAATCGAATCGCGTTTGGGACCGTCGCCGATCAGCCAAAACTGCAGGCTCGGTGTATCGCTCGCGAGCCTCAGTGCGGATTCGACCAATTGCTGCAAGCCTGAGTCACGGTTCATTCGTTCGACCGACAAGAGCACGGTCGTGTCCGCCGGAACGAACAGGTCACGATTAACACGTCCCAAGGATCGCCGAATCGATGCTCTCTGCGTCGCGGTTGATTCGGGCGGAACCAGGCACGGAGTCATGCGGTGGACGTTCGATGGACTGGCACCACTCGCCAGCCACTCCCGGTGTGAGCTCGCATCGTTGACCAACACCGCATCGGCCGTGAGCGTGCTGTTTCGACAGCGCGCCCCCATTCGATCGTCACGCAAAAACGTCAAGTCGCTGGAGGCCCCGTGCCCGCCGAGTCTCACGACCGAGGGAATCCCCAATTTGCGGCATGCATCCACCACCGCGATCGATTCCTCCCGTGCACGGTCGCAAAGCATGACGTCGGCGCCGCCTCCATTTTCAATCAACCATCGCGTCAGATCGCGAATGTACCGTGAGACGGATCGGTCGGCGCGAGCCGCCCATCCGGTACGAAAAAGCTGTAGCGGACGATGCACCGCCATCTCGCGACACGTGAATTGCTTGGACCAGCCCGAGCCGTGTCGCGGCGTGACGATCTCCAAATGCATTCCATGACGCTGGAGTCCGACCGCAAGGTCCATCAAGTGACCGGCCGAGTCGAAGGAACCGAGCGGCCAAAAGTGTCGACCGACGATTAAAACACGAAGCCGTCTCGCCAACGCCGTTCACCGTTTGGATTCGAGTGCCGTGGCTTCGATTTCTTCCGGCTCCAAAACGGCGAGATAAGGCAGGTTGCGGTACATGTCCATGTAGTCCAAGCCGTAACCGACCACGAACTCGTCGGGAATCTCGAAGGCGACGAAGTCGGGTCGCAGCGAAACCTCGTGCTCCCGATGCTTGTGCAACAAAACAGCCGTTTTGAGTGTTCGTGCCCCATGCTCCTTGAGCACGTTGGTCAGTCGGTCGAGCGTCCTTCCCGTATCAAAGATATCGTCGACCAACAGCACGTCGCGGTCCTGGACGTCGATCAACATCTGGGCATCGACGCTCAATTCACCCGAGGACATCCCGCCTCGGTAGCTGGACGCCTGGATCACCCCCACACGCTGCGGCATCGAGAGCCGGCGAATCAGGTCCGCGAACAGGACGAGACTCCCGGTCATCACCGCGATCACGGTCAACGGGCGATCGGCCTTGTAAAAGTGGTCGATCTCTTTGGCTAGCCGCTCGACACCCGCCTGTAACTGATTCTCGTCTAGAAGAACACGCATTCCGAAGGGTCTCGATCTCAGCCTGTGAAACTGGGGGGCTTGGGGGCGAAATGCGAATCGAAACCGTCGGCATCGAAATCGCTCTTTCTCCCTGCCGATGAACGATACACCGGCGCGCACGAAATTCCCACTCCGGGTCCGCGCCACGCCCGTTCGAGTCTTCGATGACAAGCTCACAGCGTCTGGAAATTGTGCGTGCCCATTTGCTGGCATGGCTGCGATCCAATCAGCCCGAGGAAGCTGATTCGGGGCTCTCAGAGTCCATCCTGATTGCGGACGGGTTCTTCGCAGGCCGCACGTTTCGCAGCGGATCCGTCCGCGCAGAATGGTTCATGGAGTCGGAACAGCTCAAAATCCGGGGCGCCGGCGGGGAAGTCATCGCCGTTTTTCAAGGCGACGAAATCGGATCGACCACCGAACCCGACGTCATTCGGATGCCCGATCCCGACCAGGACGAGCCGCCACTCCCCAAGGCCGCTTAGGGGCCAATACAGCCAAGCGTCTTCGATTGCCTGTCGCGACATGTCGCCATTTCGCTGTTCCAGCAATTCGACATCGCGCTGGCGCGCGTCCAAGTTCACTCCGGCGAGGAAAATGAGTTCGGCGCGAGACGTGCGAATTCGTAGCTGAACGCACCGAGCAATTGACCGCGTTTGACGAAGTGACAATCCCGACACTGTTCGATCGCGCGAAGACTTCCGAGCATCCGGACTTGGTTTTGGCGGCCTTCGATGCAGAGGTCTTCGCCGTTGTAGAGACGTTCCAGGGCGCGGGACTCAAAGCCATCGAGATCGCGGACGTTGGCCTCCGGAAGTGACTCCATGTTTGGAAGCGTCTTGGAGACATAAACCTTTGGGCGGTCATGCTTGAGAAGGCTCACCAGTTGCAACGTCTTAACACCCCAGTCACTGGCGAAGACGGGAGTCTCTAAACCACGCGGGAATCGAGGGGCACCCATGCGGATGTTGCTCTGAGTCATGAGTCGGTGAGGCAGAAAGCCGGCGACGTGATCCACATCTTTTGCGAAGCCGTTGCGGCCGCTTTGCGTAAACTCAAGAAGATTGCTTTGGAAGTAAGACTCCAAGCGAGGCCTCGACGGGACTCGCATCGGGTTCTTTGCTTCCGTCCATCGTTCGAACACTCGGGCGGAGGGGTCGTTCGGTTCGGTATCGGGTACGTCGACTGGTTCACCAGGAGGTTGATGCGTCGTGGCCTCGAACATTATCTCGGGCCACGGCTCTACCTCGAGGTCTCGGACGGAAGGATCCGGCGGCAGTCGAGCCACACCGGCACCTTCTTGTCGGATAAAGTGAAAGACCCAGCGGGAGTGCAACTGTTGCAACGCATGAGTGCGGATCTGCGGCCACTCTCCTTTCGTCATTCCTCCGTGTGTCGGATCTTCAGCGACGTTCATTCGTTCGAGCGTCGAATCGAGTAGTTTTGCGTGGCGGTGTTTTCTTGCCCGCTCGTACGCCAATCGTTCACGCAGACTGACGAGCGGGTATGCCTTGCGATAGTGAGTGGCAATTTGAGCAAACTCGACGCGCGTGAGTGTGGGTCTTGGCACCGGTTCGGGTACCGCCTCGACCTCCGGGTCGTGCCACCTGCCTTCACTCTGCCGCGCGTCGATCAGTTGTTCGACTTTCGCGAAGAGAGTCTCACGATCCGTGATAGGACGATCGCCGTAGAGTCGAATATCGCGTTCGACTTCGCTCTCTGCATTGCTGCAAACGAAAACCGCGAGTCCGATGGCGACAACAGCGGTCAGGCAGACCAACGCACGAAGCGAAAACCGGAACATGCATTTCCCTCGTCGTGTGAAAGCGTCTTGATTTTCAATCACGCCTCGGAGGGATACGCCCGGTCGAATCGCCAGGTTCAAGCATGGGAATTGCGATCGTGTTGAGTCAGCGCTATCGGGGCAGCGACACGACTGAGCGATCCTGTTAGCGGATCGGCTCGGGTTCAAAATCGCTCGGGCTGACCCAGCCCGCCTTGAGCTTTTCGCCAGCCATAAAACGCTCGTAAAAGCCGGCCGTCGCCGGACTGGTGTATTCGTATCGGTCGAACACATCACCCCGACCGAACATTCGAGGATCGCCCGCCGCTTTGAGTTCCTGCTCCATCTGCGTCCGAAGCTGCTTGAGGAGTTCTGCTTGCTGAGGACTTGTGGCAAGATTGTTCATGCAGTCTGGATCGCTCGATACATCGTACAACTCTTCCGCTGGACGTTTACCGAAACACGCTTTCCAAAAACTTGTGGCCTCGCCGCTGCGACGCAGATTTAGCACCTGAGTTTTTGTTTCACCGCCGTCGCAGTTGAGGTAACCGGTCTCCGGGTTCCCCCCGGGCCAACGATCGGTCTCGAAGTTGCGGAGATAAAGGAAGTCCCCTTTGCGAATGCCGCGAATCGGATAGCCGCCTCGCTCGGGGCGTCCGATGTCGTGGCGTTCCTTGCCCACCAA
>JBCBOT010000532.1:0-3878 GCA_039821165.1 Planctomycetota bacterium
AATGAAGGCGTGAAACACGGACGGTTTCACGCAAGTCCAAAACGACTACCAACAAAACATCGAGACGCTGTATCTCTCCGCCCTCGATGTTTCGTTCGAACGATTCCAATTTGATCGTCAGTTCTTTGCGGGCTCCGACACGTTCCAGGCTCACCGAGGGCGCGACATCGGTGCGACAAGTCCACTCGGTGTCGATACATTCGCCTCTGTCGAACGGATGACCGCGACAGGGGGTGAACTCGTGGTCGGGTTCGTCAATTCGCTGATGTGGGACTTTTGGGGCAGCGACAGTGATGTATTCACTTCCGCGATCGACTTTAGCCTCGTTCAGCCATTGTTGCGATTCGGCGGCCGCGCCCGCGTACTAGAGAATCTGACGCAAAGCGAACGCAACTTGTTGGCCAATGTGCGGCAATTCCGACAATTCCAACAGGGCTTTTACGTCAACGTGATCACGGGGCGCGACGGAGGCCCGGGACCAACACTTGGCGATACCGTCGGCTCGCCAGGTCTGGGCTTGATTGCACGGACACCGAGCGGCCGCAGTGGTGCGGCATCTGCCGGAGGTTTTCTCGGACTCCTCGAGGACCAACAAGAGATTCGTAACCAAGCGTCGAACATCGCGGCCCTCCGCGATAGCCTCGCCCAACTCGAAGCCGCGTTCGACGCCAACCGTATCAGCAGCCGTCTGCAAGTAGACCAAGCACGACAAGCCTTGCTCAACGCTCAGAGTAGCTTGCTGACTTCCAAAGCGGCATACCAAACCCAGCTCGACTCATTCAAGCTTCAACTGGGGCTACCGCCAGAGCTGCCTGTCACCATTGAGGATCCCCTGCTCGACCGCTTTATCTTGATCGATCCCGCTTTGACGGAACTTCAAAACGAAGTCGAGCAAGTCTTGTCGTCGTTGCGGCAAATGAGGGATGCGCCGATACCGGAAACGTTGGACGAAATCGATCAACGCATCGAGAAATTGAGTGCACGCATCAACGGCCAACACGATTCAGCACGCACCGAGATGACGCGACTCGATGAGATCGTGCCGAAGCGTCGCGCACAGCTCGAGCGTGTACGCGACAGGATTGACGACCTCGATGCCGACGTCGACCGACGCGTCTACGATGTGGCGGCAATGGAAACACGGGTCGAAGACCTCAAGACGCGTGTCCCGGAGATTGGCAAGAAGCTTTCCGCGATCTTTGCCGCCAACGGAGCCGAAATTGACGAGCGACCGAACTGGTTGCAACCGCGCCGGGCGAGCCGCCCAACGGAGAGCAACTCCGATACCCCCGAGACGGAAGAAGCCCTCGGAACATTAATCGAGGCGGAACCAGAAAGGCTGAAATCACGTTGGAAAGCCACGTTGCTGTTGGCAACCGAACTGTCCGACACGTTGCTCGAGCTTTCACTCGTGCAGGCAGAGATCCGCCTGCAAGGAATCTCGCTCAAACCATCAGAGATCGATCCCGAAACGGCTCTCGATTACGCACGAGTCAATCGACTCGACTGGATGAACGCTCGTGCGAACCTCGTGGACAGTTGGCGGCGAATCGAGTTCTTTGCCAACGCTTTGAGAAGTGATCTCGATGTCGTGGTCGACGGACAGTTGGGAACCAACCCGGATAACATTTTTGAGTTCGATCACGATCGAAGTCGACTCCGATTCGGAGTTCGATTCGACACTCCAATCACGCGGCTGGTGGAACGCAACGCTTACCGTCGCGCGCTCATCAACTACCAGCGTGCTCGCCGCGACTACATGTTGTTCGAAGATCGGGTACAGCAGAGCATCCGAAACACACTTCGTATCATCACGCTCAGCGAAATCAATCTCGAAGTCCGCCGCGCAGCAGTTCAAGTCGCGATCGCTCAGGTCGACATCGCGCGTCTGAAATTGAATCCGCCGGTGCGCCCCAATCAACCCACACGCACCTCGCCGACCGCGGCACGCGACCTCGTCTCCGCATTGACCGACCTGCTCGATGCACAGAACGATTTCCTCAACGTCTGGGTGGCCAACGAGGTGTTGCGGGTGCTACTCGACTTTGAAATGGGCACGATGCAACTCGATCCAATGGGGGTGTGGATCGACGCTGGAATCGCGGGAGAGAGCGATTCTCCGGCGGTGGACGAATTCTCAGCAGACTTGCAGACGCTCCCGAGCGACCCGCAAAACCCGTCCGAGCTTGATTTACGGGGACTCAAACCCGCAGGGCTCTCAGAATAGTCCTCGGCTGACAGTGGCTTACCTGTCGACTATATTGGACTATCCCGCCAGGTCGCGTGAACGCGGCCTCCCCCTCCCACCCACGACCGTATGCAAACCCGCACCGACCCCACGTCGGCTCCCCACGGGTATGCAGCTCGCCTTGGATCGCATGACCCACTCCGCTCAAGTACGCCCGTCTCGCGGCGGCTCCGTCGAGTCGACGCTCGTGATCGCCGCCTCCATCCTTGTGGTCTCCGGCGTCGTGGCCCAAATCACGTTCGGCACCGTGACCGGTCTGCTGAGCCGACTTTTTTCAGATGAGCCGACGCTTGAGTATTTGACGGCCAAGCCGACCATGGGTGCATTCTCACACATCGTGTTAGAACGTGGCGAAATCGAGAGCTCAAGAAACGTTGAAGTCCGATGTGAAGTTCGGTCCCGATCCTCGGCCGGCACCAACATCCTGCAAATCGTTCCCGAAGGTTCCTGGGTCGAGGAAGGCGACTTTCTTGTCCGACTCGACGACTCGGCGTTGCAGACTCAGATGATCCAACAGCAAATCGTTTGTAGTAACAGCGAGTCGGCCGTCATCGAAGCGGAAGCCGCGTTCGAGTCGGCGAAGCTCGCGCTCGACGAATACGACAAAGGCACGTTTCAAGAGCAGCTCGAACAGCAAATGAGTGCCGTCTTTGTCGCGCAAGAGAATCTTCGTCGCGCCGAAGAGTACCTCGTCTACAGCAAACGTTTGGCGAGCCGCGGGTATGTCCCCGAAGCGCAACTCGAAGCAGACGCGTTCGCCGTCGAAAAAGCACGCAAAGAATTGAACGTTGCCGAAACCAAACTCGACGTCATGAAGACGTACACCCGCGAGAAGATGCTGACGCAACTCCGCGCGTCCATCAAGACAGCCAGGGCAAAACTAGCGGCCAAGACGAAGACTTGGGAATTGGACAAGATCCAGCTGAAGTTCTACGAAGACCAAATCGGAAAGTGCAACATCGTCGCGCCCGCCAACGGTCAAGTCGTTTACGCGAATCGGCAAAGCCGCAGCAGCACGACGATCTTGATCGACGAAGGACTCGCGGTTCGAGAGCGACAGGTCATTATCAACCTACCGGACCCGAGCAAGATGCGAGTGATCGCGAAGGTGCACGAGTCGCGGATCGGTCATGTACGTCCGGGAATGCAAGCCGAGTTGATGCTCGACGCCATGCCCGAAAAGGAACTGGTGGGGCGTGTCACCGAAGTCAGCGAGTATCCGCTTCCTGCCGTCAGCGTGTACATGGACCATGTCAAAGAATATGAGGTCGCAATCGAAATCGACTCACCGCCGGAAGGACTCCGTCCGGGCATGACCGCCGAGGTGCGCGTGCTCGTTCAAGAAATCGACAACGCTATGCAATTGCCGATTGAAGCCGTCACGGAACGCGATGGCAAATTCTTTTGTGGCATTCCCGGCGAGACCGGAATCGAAACACGGGAACTCCAGGTGGGAGCGGCCAACGAGACAGACGTCATTATTCTTGATGGTCTGAGCACCGATGAAGAAGTCGTGCTCAACATCGCCGATCCAGAGATCACCGAGGCGCTTGACCTCGCTATTTGAGATCGAGGGTGAAGGATCACCTTCGGCAAGAGACTTTCCCTTACTCAATGCTCAGTCGCCGAT
>JBCBOT010000533.1:0-3877 GCA_039821165.1 Planctomycetota bacterium
GTTTCGACGAGATCGCTCACAGCATTCAGCGTCGCGATGTTGCTAATCTTGACCACAATCAGCTTGGGCGGCTAACCGAAATCGTCGGCAACGGATTGTCTCCTTCGGAGATGGATGGCTGCAGCCCGGTGGAAGTCGTCCGGTTGCTCCACGACAAGGTTTTCGGCGACCTGTTTCCAAACGCCAGTGTCTATGGCGACAAGTACAACGAGTACTCGTTGTGTTTGAATGAGATTCTGGAGTGCTTTCCGAACTCAAGTTTCGTATTCATTCATCGACATCCCGACTCGGTGGCGAAATCAATGTTGGATGCTTTCTCGGATCGTCCGTGGGTTCCCGAAACCTACTCGGGTGCCATGAGTAAATGGGCTAGTTGGAATCAGAAGTGGCTGAACTTCAGAGAACAGATTTCTGCTGATAGGTTCGTAGAGATTGCCTATCACCAATTTCTGCAGGATCCGCTAAGGACTCTTTCGCGGGTTTACGACATGTTAGGCCTGTCGACCGACACCGAAGCGTTATCGCACGCTATCGCTTCAACTGCCAAGAAAGACTCGAGGCCATCGATCAACAGCCTGGGTGCCGAGACCTCTCCCGAGGTCTTCGCGACCGCGAGAGAACTGGGTTACGAGTTGGAGACAAGCTGGAGCGTTGGACTATGCAGATAGTGATCAAGGCTGACGATTTCGGACGTCACGACCATCTCGATTGCTGGAAGCGATTTGTTGATATAGCGCATGGGTTAGGTGTGCCCGTGGCGATCGGTGTCGTTGGCTCCCATTTGACGTCCATCGAACGAGAACGCCTGGACTGGATTGCACAGATTCCCCCGGACCTCGTCGAATGGTGGAATCACGGCTTCTCGCACGAAGGTCATTCGGATTCGCTCACAACCGAGTTCGTGCAAAAGGCGATGGCCGAACAGGCGGATAGTATTCGAAGGACTCAGTCATTGATGAAGGACAAGCTCAAGATCGATGCCACAACCTTCGGTGCGCCGTTCAACCGCAACGATAAGAACACGGAATCCGCTCTGCGATCAGTTCGAGACCTCAAGTACTGGTTTTTCCCGTTAAACGCCCCCCAATCTGAAAGCCTGATCGCGATTGGAGCGAGGCCTCGATTTCGCATCGAGAATTCTCGACACCAACTTTGCGAGAACGACCTTTGTAATGTATCGCAAGAGCTTTCCGAACTGAACGCCGGCATCTCGCCGCTGCAATTGCATCCTGGGAAATGGACAAAGTCCAGTCTCCTCCAACTTCGTGAACTGATCGCTAGGGTGACTGACTGTGGGGCGGAGTTTGTTCTGCCTCGGGATTACAAAGGAGACTCATAATGACTCGGCCACTTCGATTCGCGATCATTGGATGCGGAGGTGTAGCAGCCACGCATGCGAAAGCGCTCAGCCAACTCTCGGATACATCGCTCGCTGGCTGCATTGATATCGACCCAAAGAAGTCGCTTGCGTTCGCGGGAGAGTGGGGATGCGAAGTGATTGATTCGTTTCCCATGAACCTACGTCAACTTGAAATCGACGTGGCGATCGTATGCACGCCTAGCGGGCGTCATTTTGAGTCTTCCGCAGCAGTGGCGGAGCAAGGCATCCACGTTCTTGTGGAGAAGCCTCTGGAAACAACGGTCGCGAAATGCGACTCGCTGATAAAGGTATGCGAAGAGGCAGGTGTCATGCTGGGAACGGTCTTTCCCTCCCGATTCCGCTCGAGCTACCGAAACATGAAAGAAGCCATTGATAACCGGAAGTTCGGGAGAATTGGAATGGTCCACGCGAACGTTCCGTGGTATCGCGACAACAAATATTTCGCGGATGTTCCATGGCGGGGAACTCTTGATCTTGATGGAGGAGGATGCTTGATGAATCAAGGAATCCACGTGGTTGATTTGATGACGTGGATGTTTGGAAAACCGATCAGCGTTAGTTGCGCGAAGTCGAGAATATCGCATGAAATCGAAGGGGAAGACTCGATAGCCGTATTGATGCGTTTTCCGAACGAAACGATTGGCACTTTGAACGTCACCACGATTGCCAACCCCGGATTTCCTCGCAGTATTCAGGTATGGGGAAGCGAAGGATGTGGAACCGCCACCGACACCCGCTTCAAAGTTGGCGAGATTTCGGCAAAGTCAATTTTGGACAACGACGAGCGGGCAGGTGCTTCTGCTCATGCGAATCCCCTTTCGCTGGACGCGCAATTTCATCGGCTTGCCATCTCGGACTTCGTTCGCGCCGTTCGTGGACGCACACGGCTTTGCGTGACTCCGATCGATGGGCGCGACGCGGTGGAAATCGTTGAAGCAGCGTACAAGTCCGCTTCAACAGGCCGAGCAATTCACCTTTAGGTTTCATTCTGAGGAGATACCACGATGTCAATTACACACCTCGATCACGTTCAGCTAGCGATGCCGGCAGGAGAAGAACCCGAGGCAAGAGCTTTCTTCGGAGATCTGCTGGGGCTTCAAGAGATTGCCAAGCCCGAAGCATTACAGGGCCGGGGTGGAGTTTGGTTTGCGATCAGTTCAGATCGCCAACTTCATCTTGGTGTTGAGGAAGGTTTCTCCCCGAGCAAGAAAGCGCACCCCTGCTTCGTTTCGGACGATCTTGACCGTTTGGCTGAAGCGATTCAGCAATCTGATTATCCGGTGAAGTGGGATGATGGGCTGGCTCCCGTGCGGCGGTTCTACAGTGAAGACTGCTTTGGGAATCGGCTTGAATTCGTGGATCGCTGCACCTTCATCGCGGATCGAGATTCGGTTTAGGCGACCTATTGTTGCCCGGATTCAACAGACCGATTAAACATGCACTGGGCAGACCGTCATCGAATCAGACAAAGATCAATTCCATGATCGTGGACTCGCCTGAACGTCTCTTCGCTTTCAATCATCTTGCCAATCAGCCGGTTCTCGTACGACCTAAACACAGACGCGATGAGACTCGGCGGTAGAATCTCCTTGTAAAGCCAACTGTACTGGCTCCCCATAATACCGAGACGGACCTTACCGAGCTTTGCAGCCGCGCAGAATTCTCGATAGGTTGGACACCAATTGACGCTTTTGTACTCGACCATTGACGCTTACTCCTTACCTTAGAAAGTGTTGCGATGCGATGAATTCCTGGGTCAGGATTTCAGAGGCGTTGCCTCCTCTCTTCGATAACAGAAGACATTCTAAATGAAAACGGCCATTTTCGCCGGTGCAACGGCACGAATTGTGCGCGATGGAGAATCCGTCGAGGATGCTTGGGAATGGATCACAGCCATGTTCAAGCAGCCGAGACCGTACGATGCGAAGAGCTTCATGCCGGGCGGATTTTACGTTGAACCGGAGAAGCAATCCAACCCGTTGCGAGGTGTATCCACCGGAGATGTCTATAAGGGGTCTTCACGAGTGGGGACCGATGTCTTCGTGGATATCACTCGTTGCGTGCCTCACAAATTCCTCAGCTACACCGAGCAGTACTGGGAAGCCGAACTAGCAGACAAAGCGACACCCTCAATCATGCAGTTCAGCATATCGGAACACCCCAAAGGTGCGTTGGTCAGAATTGATCGCGCTGAAAAGCAGTTGCACAGTATTAAGTCGCGTTTGTTCTCTGCTGTAACTGGCGGCTTCGATGGTGACACCGCCGTCGGTCGACTCGCGTTCATCCTAGAAAACCGATTTGCGAAGGGCGCGTCGTTCGAGGGGCAAACTTGTCAGATAGAACGTGACGATAGCCTCAAAGCTCTGTTTGGCTGAGAAATCGATGCGGCTTAAGTCCGAACTGTGCTGAACAATCGCAAAACCTAACCCTCGGAATGTCGCTAGACCGACCACGGTACGGTTGTAGATGAAGTGCCAATCTCAACACAAACATAAC
>JBCBOT010000534.1:0-3847 GCA_039821165.1 Planctomycetota bacterium
CCGACTGGAGGGCACCGACCGACAACGAGATTGAAGCCGAGCGGACCAGCAAACCCGAAAAGCTCTGGACGAAGCAGCAGATAAAGAAGCTCATCAAGAACGCAAATCCGACCATGGCGGCGATGCTGCACTTGGCGGTGAACGGAGCGTTCGGGAATTCAGATTTGGGCCGTCTGAAACTTGCCGAGGTGGACGGCGAGTATCTTCGCGTGCCTCGTGGCAAGAATGGACGGCCGCGGAAGTGCTGGCTGTGGGCCGAGACCCGAGCGGCGATCGACAAGGCGGTAGAGAATCGGCCGGAACCGAAAGACGGCTGCGAGGAGTTGCTATTTCTCACACGGAGCGGCGGGGCGTGGATTGACGAGGCGACTTTCTACGACGGCATCGGGGACGAGTTTCGGGAGCTGAAAGAGACCTGCGAATTCACGGGCAAGGATTTCCAGGGCATCCACTTCTACGCGTTGCGGCACGTTTTTGCCGACGTGGCGAGCAACACGGGTGGGACCAACGCAGACGACGTTGCGACCAAGCACGTTCTCGGCCATCTCGAGCGGGCAGTGCTGGCCAAGTATCGGCGTGAGCTGGCGGACAAGCGAATCAAGGCGGTGTGCGAGCGCGTTCGGAAATGGCTTTTCGGAAAAGGCAAATGATCGACATGCCCAACGACGAGTTCGAGGACGCCTTGAGGGCGTTCGCTCATGAGCAGGCGGAGCAGCTTGGCCCGCCACTACACCGAACACTTGTGTGGTTCCTGGAGCGGATGCTCGAGGCAAGCTACGAGCAACCCAAGCACCTCTATTACCGAGCGACCCTACACACAAAGTACAACCAGGACGGGGACCACTGGACAGAGAGCGATCCGGCACTAGCGATGGAATGGCTTAGGGAGTACGACGAATCCGCCGAAGAGCTGACTGCGCTGCTTGCGGAATCCACCGAGGGATTCAGTGAGTCAGCACTCAGGCTTGTAGAGACAATACGCCTCCGTGTTACGCGACGACTGCCCAGTGAAAGGTCGGCTGGCTCCGTGACAGTTGATGGCAGTGGCATTGAGGATTACTTCATCAAGAGCATCCACCGAATTTCCGAGATTGAGCCGCAGATTGTTGAAGTGTTGGCCGCCGTGAAAGCTGCAATTGCACGCATCCAAAATCCTGAAGGGGTGGCGGAGAACAAACGTCAATACAAGACTCCGAAGCAGAAAGGGGTGTCAGCTCTCGATGCCGCCCTGTTTATCGAGAACTTCAAGGAGGACGACGCACGCGCGATTGCTGATGATTGGAGGCTCCGTCGCGTGTTCAAGTCGCTCAAATCTATTGGCAAGGACTGCCGGAAGGGGCACCGAAAGCACAATCTCTTCGATTTGCGCGAACTAGCTGAAAAAGTTTCTGAGCTTCAGCAATACGATTCAGACGACAAAAGCCGGCTTTTTATGTTCCTGACGCTTTGCCAGCGGGAACCATTTTGAACATTTGCGCGACTTCAGCGCGAACGCCTTGATCTCGTCTTAGATTTCCGACCGTTGCAGCGATCTTAAATTCGCACTCGTAAGCAAGGGTGGAAATTCAATGTCAGCGTTCATTCTTGAATGCCTTTCGTCGACCGGCTGGAAGCGGTCGGGTGAACTGTTTTGGCGGCTCCGTGATGCGGAGGCCGCTGCCAAGCGTCGCACCTCAAAGGGACGCGTACGTGCTGTTCGGGTGCTTCCGGTCGAGATATCGCCAGAAGCGGTTTTTGCAATCGAGCACCAAGAACCCGCCACCGCATAACTCATCGTGCTTCCGAAGACCTACTCGCTAGCTGAAGTAGCGGAGGTTCTTCACCTGTCCACAACGCAGGTGTCGACCCTTGTGCGTGCCGGAAAGCTCGAAGCCGTCAATGTGTCGGCTGGCAGCAAGCGGGCGAGGTTCGTCTTCACCGAAGAGCAGGTTCGGGAATTTCTGGAGCGGCAGACCTTCAGGCCGCCGGAAAAGATCGTCGCCATGAAGCCATACAAGCGACGTTGGAATTGAGTTTGAAACGGTCGGCCCGGCCCGCAAAACCGGGACCGACCAAAAGCTTTCCACGGACAACGGAGAAGCAATCTCATGTTACCGACAGCAACGACAACGGCAACCCAAATCAGACCGGTGGCGGGACGGATTCGGCGACCTGGCCAGCCCGGCACCCTCGCGGAGCAATTCGCGGCGATCGCGTTGGCGCTTCAGCTGGCGAGCGAGCGAGGAACAACAGCGGCCGATGAGTGGGAAACGGCGCGCGAGCGCGTGCGGAGGGCGACATCATGAAGGTCGTCATCATGTCCACAATTGTGGACGTATCCCATGGGATACACGGTGTGTCCCACGGGCCACACTCTGCCGATGTTAAACATGTTCGACAAATCGAGCGTGTCGAAAATTTTCAACATTACGTACGAACCCACAGCGCGAATGTCTCCAATCGGAGACAAATCCGAAGTGTGCAATGCGTCGCACAGACTGTTGAACACGTTCGACAAATCGCCGCCCCATGGAGTGTGAACCGTGGTTCACAAGGGAGCGCGGCATCGTGACGACTGGATTCGTGAAGATACCGCGATGGATCATGGAGCACCCGGTTTCGAGCGAACCCGCCGTGGCTTGGACCTACATCATGCTTCGGTTGAAAGTGAACTGGAAACCGGGATACTTCAAGATTGGGACCACCGTCCAGCCGGGTCAAATGGCGTTCAGTTATGGACGAATTCGTGAACGTCTCTTTGGCGAGGACAACGAAAAAGCACCGTCGAAGAACACGATCATTGCCCATCTGAAGAAGCTCGAGGCTTGCGGGCTGATCACCCTCGACCCGAAGCCGAACCAATTCACGATGTTGACAATTGTCGACTGGGAATTGGATGAGTCAGAGAGTGAATCGGGCGTACCAAAAACTGGTACACGTAACCCTGAAGTCGTACCAGAAATTGGTACACCGGCTGGTACACCGGCTGGTACACCGGCTGGTACACCGACTGGTACACCGACTGGTACGGATAGAAGAAGGGTTAAGAAGGGGAAGAAGGTATTGGGCAAAGCCCCGCGCGCAACCTTCGTTCCACCAACCACCGAGCAAGTCACGGAGTACTGCAAGGCCAAGGGGTTCACCCTGGATCCGGCCGCGTTCATCGACCACCACACGGCCCGAGATTGGACGTTGTCTCGCGGGCTCAAGATGAAGGATTGGAAAGCCGCGGTTCGCACTTGGCAGCGCAACGAAGGCAGATTCGGCCGCGATGAAAAAGACGCGCCATCGCCAAAGGTCGACCGCTCGTCCGAAATCGCGAAGCGACGCGCTGAACTGGAAGCACGTAAAGCACGGAGGGCGGCATCGTGAGCGAGACCGCAAAGCACTCCTCCGAGCTGGAGCAGTCGTTGCTCGCGGCGGTGCTGACCGATTCGTCGATCTTGGATCGTGTCAACGAGATCACCACGGGTGTGCAATTCGTGGACGGTGCGCTGGGCAAAGCGTTCGACCTGATTGCCGATCGGCATCATGCCCGGCTATCGCTCGACATCACAGTGCTCGTTCCCGAGTTCCGCAAAGCTGGGTTCTTGGAAGCGTTGGGCGGCACCGCTGGACTTGCCCGGCTGACCAAAACCGTTCCCACTGCGTCACACTCGATTTACCACGCCAAGGAAATCAACCGGCTGTTTCGACTGCGGCAACTCCAGGCGATGGTGTCAGACATCGAAAGCGAATGCGGGAGCATCGACGCGGACCCCGATCAATTGCTCGCACGCATCGACGCCAAGAGTCGCGACCTATGCGGGTCTGCTGATGACGGCGCCGCAACACTCGCGACGATGATGATGGACCTGGCCGACCAGAT
>JBCBOT010000535.1:0-3845 GCA_039821165.1 Planctomycetota bacterium
CCCATGTTGATTTCGTCGATTGGCTCCTTGTTCTCAGCGCCGAATTCGAAGATCGCAATGTCGCCGTCTTCGTCACCGACGTAGACATGGCCATCGGCGATCAGCGGGCTACCCCAACTCTGTGCCAACATGTCGTAGGTGAAGTACACCTTCGCCTTGCCGTCTTCTCCGCGTGCATCCAGGCAGTGCAACAGCCCAGAAAAGTCCGCGATGTAGACCAGGTTGTCCTTGATCGCGCAGGTGCCGATGGTGCGGTGCATCTCTTCTTCAAAGTCGATTTCGCCGTCGCCATTCTGATCGGAAAGCGAGTAATGCCAGACGACCGCCGAGTTGGGATTTTCGACCGCGATTTCACCGTTCTCGGGATCGACGGCTTGTTCTCGACGATGCGCGAGTGGCGTTTTTGTGTCACCTTCGACCTTCATCGCCAGTTGGGGCGAGACGTCGCCTCGCTTGGTGGGATCGATGCACCAAAAATGACCTTCGCCTTCGCTGTGTTCGGGGTCTTGCCCGACACCGACGTACACAAGCCCGTCGTGGACGACCGGAGTCGCGATGATGTTGTTGCGGTTCCCCTCACCGCCGACGATCCATTTTGATTCTTTCGGATTGGCATCGAACTTCCACAACAGTTGACCCGCTCCGTTTTCTCCGCCGTCGGCCTGGAAGCTATAAACCCAACCATCACCGCCGGTGAAGATCACCTGTGGCACACCGCCGAGGACGGCCGCTGTCGGGCTGGACCATTGGCCGTGCAGAATATTTGTGCCCGGTGATGCGTCGGACCAGAGCAGCTTGCCGCTTGTTTTGTCGAGGCAGATAAAGGAGGCTGCGTCCGGAGACGGGAGACTCACATGCGACTCGTCCACTCCGTTCCCGGTGCTGACGAAGAGGAGGTCTCCATAGCTGGTGACGCTGCACGAACACATGTTGTGCTGGCTGATTTCGAGTTCGGCCATCATGTCGTAAACCCAGAGGACATCTGCGTCACGTTTGTCGTCCACGCCCAGTGTTTTGAAGAAGCTGAGTTTGTCGCCGTCTTTCTTGACGTCGAGGCTGCGGTCGATACCGTTGAAGTTGCCGGTGATTTTCCAGGCGGCTCCCTCGTTGACCGTTTCCACTTTGCAATCTCCGGAGACCGCTTCGTTCGCCGCTTTCATTGCTTCAAGCAGGCCCTCGGAGAGTTCGCCTTTGACGAGTGCCTCGAGCGTTGCAACGCCTTCGGGTTCATCCAGCATGACGTCGGCGATTCGCGCCGCTTCACCTTGGACTTCGCCGTCGTCTTCGCCATCAAGGAAACCTTCCGTATCAAGGCAGCGTACTTCACCACGGCTCGTGACGAACCAGAGGCGGTCCCCTTCGACGAGCGGTGAACAGCAGATGCCTTGCATCGGCCAATCGTGCTCGCGTCCGCTGCTCAGCTTCTCGCTGCTGTGTTGCCAGAGGAATTCGCCGTTCGATTCGTCGAACGCGATCAAACAGCCGAGGTCGAACTTCGGAGAGTAGCGTTTGAGGTAGCCGCCACCGTTATTGGTGCCGACGTAAACACGCCCGCCTGCGACGACAGGGTTGCCGTATGTCAGGCTGCCCAGGTTGGCGTACCACGTGATGTTCTTTGCACGAGAATTGTCCCACTCGCCGGAACGCCGATCGAACTTGCCGATGTTCCATTCGCGCGGCAAACCCGTGACATTTGGAGCATTGTTTCGAAGTCGGGTTCCACCCCATTGCGGCCAGTCTTTGCCGGCGGCGACGATCGCTTCGGGATCAGCGACTTCGGTCGCGACGAAAGTTGCGGCGGCGGGTTCGGCAGCAGCGGGTTCGGGAGCGGGCGACGCTGCAACGGTTTCCGGCTCGGCTTCGACGGACTCGGCGGGCGTCTCCTTCATTTCAGGCTCGGCGGTTTCCGTCGCCGCAGCGAGTTCGGACTCCGCAACCGGTTCGGCGTCGGCAACCGGTTCGGCGTCGGCAACCGGTTTCGCTTCCGCAACTGGCTCTGGCTCGGTCTTCGTTTCGGGCTTCATCGGCTCTGGTACCGCAGGCACCGCTTCCACGGGCTCGGGTGTCGGCTCCGTCTTCGCCATGATTTCGGGAGCCGGTTTCGGCGTCACTTTCGCGACGGGAGTTTCCGCGTACACGGTGGTGTTGCTGCGACCCGTTAAGTTGCTTGAGCCCGTGGTGTTGGAAGACCACTCGACTCCGCGTCCGCCGCCGGTGGTGTTGCTGGTCGTATTGCTGGTCGTGTTAGACCAATTTCGGTTCGCATCCGAAGCAGCTTTTGTCTTCGAGGCCTGCTCCGCTTTCGCTCGGGGCACAGCGGTCGGTGGATTGCATCCACTCAGCGAAACCGTTGTCACGGAACCGAGAACGACGGCCAGACAGATCATCGAGACGGCGGAAAGTTCTTGTTTAGGCATTGCGATTGAATTCGAATGACAAAAAGTTGGAAGATTTCAGGAGGGCTGAGGAGCTGTTTGAAACACACCACAACGGTCTTCAAGACACATTGGATTGGTGCATCAGTGCTTCAGGACCATTCCTGTCGTGAAGGTGCGGGTAAGGGGCGCTCGCGTTTCGGAGTCGTTTGCTATTCGATGTTTTCCGAGGAGTCATCGAAATGTTCGTCTTCGGGATCGAACTTCGGGAGACAGAAGATCAGTACCTGCATCCGCCCGACTGCCCGATGCCTCGTTCCCGGGGGGATCATCACCGAGCACATTGGGTGCACGGGATGACGAACGCCGTCGAGCTCGATCGACGCGTCCGCCTCACATTTCAAGATCACGTACACCTCGGTGTGCTGGGTATGAAAGTGAGTCCGAGCATTCAGTTCGATGTCAGTGAGATGAACCGTCCCCGGAAAGTCTTCCCGATCGGCAAAGCCGCGTCTAGCCGTCCCACAGGGGCAGGGGATCGGGGGAAGACGCGTCAGATCAATGACCTCGGGGCCTGCTGTGGGCATAGGGCCTACTGTGGGCATATTTGCCGCTGTTCGGGTGGGACACTCGATGTCCGCCGCCCCTCCTGACGGTGGGAATTGCGACGGGCCGCATGCACTCGCCGTAGTTTATACGGTTCCGGGCGAACAATCCACGCTCGCGACCGGGGCATCAGGAACACTCCATAGAAGCGTGTCTGGTTTCCCAGGCAGTAAAAGCTCGCAAGGTAGCGAAAATAGGGCGGAACACTGATCTTACCCCAACTCGGCGTCGATAGGACTATTGATCTCGTCCGTCGAGTCGGATCGACCCAGCAAGACGGCAGATTACTTAGAAACCTCAACGCATCGGACGCGTTGGGGTGACCGAAAGCAAACAACGCAGAGAGTTCGGTTACCGACAATCGGCGAAAAGTCGTTCCACCGCGATGGATCGCCTCGAGCTGAACGAAGTCGGTGGACTGTGAGTCCCACCTCACTGTTTGACCGTGCTCGACGGGTGTCTCAGATGCGATCGCCGGCAACTTCGTCCAGCGACCGCGTCTGATCGGTTTTCGATCCTTTGCCGAGCTTGCTTTCACTGACCCGCGTAACAGAGAAGGGAGACGTGGTTCCGATGATCCGGACACTGATGACTTTCGCTCTTTTGATTGGCACCACTTTTTGCTGCCAGGCTCAAGGGATGGACTTGCTCCAAAAACTGATGAAGGGCTGCAAGAGCAGCTCCTGCTGTGACAGCGGTTGTGCCGCTGCACCGTGCGACCTGCCGACATGTGCTGCTGAGCCCGCTTGCGGTTGCGAAGCTCCCTGTGGCGGTTGTGCTGCGGAACCAGCGTGTGGCTGCGAAGCTCCCGCATGTGGTTGCGCTGCTGAGCCCGCTTGCGGCTGCGAAGCTCCTTGTGGCGGA
>JBCBOT010000536.1:0-3826 GCA_039821165.1 Planctomycetota bacterium
GCAGTGCACGTCCGATCGCCTGATCGAGCCCGTCGACACTGACTTCTCCGAGATGAAAGCCCGTCGCGGTACCATCAGCGAGCGTCTCCGGAGTGCAATCGATCACCGTATCGGCGAGTCCCCCTGTCGCGGTAACGATCGGAAGCGCCCCGTAGCGGAGGCTGTAAAGCTGGTTGAGACCGCATGGTTCGTAGTGACTCGGCATCAGAAACACATCCGAGGCGGCTTCGATCCGATGCGCTAGCGCGTCATGAAAACCGAGGTGAATCGCAACCTGATCCGGAGCTTGATCGTGCAGCCGTTTAAGCTCCTGTTCAATTCTCGCATCGCCACTTCCGAGAATCATCCACTGCGTCGGTCGTCGTTCGATCACATGTCGTTCGATGACGGGGAGGATGAGATCCCATCCCTTCTGTTCGGCGAGCCGGCCGACAAGTCCGATCAGCGGTGTGTCCCGTGATGTCCCCAGACCAAATTCACTTTGAAGCGAGTCTTTGTTAAACGCTTTCCCATCTTGCCAAGAGTCAGCATCGAATCGTGCGGGCAGCTTGACGTCGGTCTTCGGATTCCATTCGTCGATATCGATTCCGTTCGCGATTCCGACAACGCTTCGACGACGCTCCGCCAACACTCGGTCCAAGCCGCAACCCTGCTCGGGGGTGCAGATCTCCGCCGCGTATCGAGGACTGACCGTCGTGACTTCGTCCGCGGTGGTGATACCTGCCTTGAGGAAGTTCAGTTGATCGTAAAACTCAAACGAATCGTGGTGGAAGAATTGCCAGTCCAACCCGGTCCAGCGAAAGGCGTCTGCCGGGAAGGAACCTTGATAGGCCATGTTGTGGATCGTCATGACCGTTGCCGCATTGGCCAACGGGGCATACTGCGCCGGTGTCGCCCGAACCAACCCCGGCACGAGTCCCGTTTGCCAGTCGTTGCAGTGAATCAGATCGACTTCCATCTCGATTCGCGTCAGCGCGGCGAGAGCGGCACGACAGAAAAACGTGAAGCGTTCGGCGTTGTCTGGGTAGTCGCCATGCTGATCGCCGTAGAGTCCGTCACGGTCGAAGTATTGCGGCTGATCGATCAACCAAACCGGCACCTCACACGACGGCAGTTTGCTACGTAGAAGTCGGCCTCCGACCAGTTTGGTGCGCGACATGGGGATCGCAAAACTGATGTCGGTCGATTCGATTTCGATCCCCGCTCGATAGACCTGCCGAAATGCGGGAAGGATCACCGCGCACCTGTGACCGAGATTCGCCACTTCGCGCGGAAGCGTCCCGCACACGTCGGCTAGCCCTCCCGTCTTGGCGAATGGAACGGCTTCGGTGGTCAAGTAGGCTATGTTCAAGGCTAGTCGGCGGATCAGAATCGTTTTGAAAGGTCGTTTTGGGCCGCAGGCGGAGTCGGTTTGTGGTTTGCAAAGCAGTCAGCTTCGCCAACAAGGCCGGGCTCGTCGTCAATTATTGCCTTCGATTTCGGTCAAGCTGGCACCCGGTCGCTCGATTCAATTAAAACGATCTGGTCGCTTGAAGATACCCCGATGGTGACCGTCATCGATCGACTGCCGCAAAAACGGTTCGATCGGTTAGACTAGATGGCTCGATTATCCCGGTAGTCAATCCTCGTATTGCATTTCGAAATGGCGGTCGCGCTCCGTGAGTTCTGGTCTCGATTGGTCCGTGCGGGCATTACCGAGGCAAGCGGATGCAAACAAATCGCGGCCGCATTCAGCGAAACTCACAGTGGATCACCACCGGATTCGGCGGAAGCCTTGGTCCAGTTCCTCGTCTCCAGCGGCGTGCTGAGCGATTATCAGGCCTCGAGGCTGCTCGGTGAAGAGGAGCCCCGATTGCGGCTTGGCGGGTTCGTGGTCCGCAGCGATCAACCGATTCGCCCGCTGAGCCATTGGATTCCAGCGCAGACGGTGGTTCGTGAGGAGGGCCAAGCGGCTCGGCGCGGATTCTTGCTCCGCGTTCCACTGACGGCACTTGATGCCACGATGCAAACGTGGCTGCGTCTCCATGCCAAGTCTTCAGGCCCCTGTTTACAAGGGATCGAGCTGTCGGGCGGGGCGTCGGCCGAGGACGTCGATAAGACCGTCGAGATCTTCTCGCCATTGCCGAGTGGTCAATCGCTGTGGCAACGCCTGAGCGGTACGAGTGGGCTGTCGCCAAAGCACGTGCTGCGAATCGGGATCGATGTCGCTTCCGCACTGGCAACGATGCACGACACCCAGGTGGACGGAGGAGCCCCGCTCGCCCACGGCGCCGTCGGCTGTGACTCGATATGGATTACCGACAAAAAAGGCGAGATCGTTCTGCTCCGCGACCCCTCACGCCCGCCATCAACCCCACACCATGATCCCGCATTGAGCTGGATTGAACGAATCGAACCGGTCGCCGCGTATGCCGCGCCGGAACTCGCGTCTCCCGGCATTGCCGCAACACCGGCGGCGGACATCTACTCGCTCGGCTGCGTGCTCTACACCGCGCTGCTCGGCAGTCGTCCGTTCGCGGGCACCGAAAGCGAGAAACTCTTTCCCCAACACCGCTTCGAAGTCCCTGATGCATTGCGTCAAGCAACCGAACAGGGGGCCGACGGCGATCCGATCCTGCGTGTGCTCGCCTATGCGATGGCGAAAGATCCCAAGACACGCTTTCAAACGGCTCAGGCGTTCGGCGATGCGCTTCGGAAAGTTGAGCAGCTGATGCCGTCTTCGGATAGTTCGCTCGCCATGCGGAAAGTCGTCGCCAAGCCCGAGGCGCCGTCTTCGCAGCCCGAGAGCAAAGCAAAGCCGACCAAGACTCCTTCGGCAACGGTAACTTCCAAGGCGTCTGGGAAACAAGCAACGCCCGCCGCTGATCAAACCAGTTTGGCTCGGGAGCCAGCAGCATCGAACGCCGTCAACAAGAACGCGGCGCCTCCCAAGACGGAGCAATCCAAATCGAAGAAACGCAGTCAACGCAAAAAGGCTCGAGAGTCGGAGGTCTCTCCGTCGGTCGAACGGGCGAGCAAGGTGTCGCCGAGCGCCGCCCCACCGATCGAAGCGACTGCCTCGACTGCGGATAATTCGCCTGCATCGGCACCTCCTCCGCCGCCAGATCCGAGCGAGCCGCCCGTTGCTGAGCCACCTATCGTGGAGGCTCCAATCACCGAACCTCCGGTCTCCAGTTCAATCGTAGAACCATCTGCGATCGAGGCATCGGGTGATGCGGACGCGGCTCCTCCGACGCGGCGGCGACGCAAACGCAAAAAGAATCGTTTGCCGATCCTCGCGGGCATGATGGTCGTCCCGATGTTGATGTTGGGGCTTGCCATCGCACTGCGCGGGCGGGGACCGCAAAAACCGAAGCCGCGTCCACGTCCGACCGCATCGGCGATCACAAACGTGCCGAAGGTCGCCGAGGCGAGACGCGAACAGGTCGATCTCGAGCCCACGAAGGTCAACGGTTACTCGATCGTCGAAAGTGATCGGCTGCTTTGGGTGCCACCGTTCGACTTTGAAAGTCAACCGCCATCGCTTGAGTTACTGCCACCCGGACCCGCCGGAATCGTCTCGGTTTCGCTTTCACGCTTGCAGGAATCGGCCGACTGGGCGCCTCTACGAACGGCCTTCCAAGCCGAAGTTGCATCGTTGACGGCGCTCGCCGCATCGCGGGCAGGGGTTTCCGAGTCGAACATTCGTCGCTGCACCGTCGCGTTATTCCCGGGAAAAACCGGTTGGCCCGAAGTCACGCTCGCGATCGAACTCGCGGATCCGGTCCCCATCAAAACGCTGACCGATGCGTGGAAGGCATTCGAGTCGCGAACACCCGAGGGCGCG
>JBCBOT010000537.1:0-3822 GCA_039821165.1 Planctomycetota bacterium
CCAAGCGACTGGTGGGTTGCTGTCGATGCTCCCGCTCGCGGTCAATAACTCTCGCACGATCTGGTCGTAGGGTTGGTTGTCCCGCATGGCGTCGCGTAGCCACCGGTGGAAAACCATGTTGTTGAGTTGCAATGCGCCGTCGGTCCGGCGATTACGCAGGATGACGCTCCACTTCTTTGCGAAGTGAATGGCGTAGTCTTCGCTCGCGAGTAAACGGTCGATCAAGCGTTCGCGTTTCCCGCTTGCTTCATCCCCAAGGAACGCGTCGGTCTCCTCGAGCGTCGGAATTCTTCCTGCGATGTCCAGAGTCACCCTTCGAAGGAAGGTCGCGTCTTCGCAAACCGGCGAGGGCGGGATGCCGAGTGACTCGAGTTTCTTGTAGACGAAGCGATCCACTAAGTTGGCGTTATCTGAGCCGTCGACAAGAAGTTTGCTGCCGTCGACCCGTAACGGGATATCCGCTCGAAAGACACAGACGTGTCCCTGATAGCGTGCCATCACCGAAACGTCACCGACGAGTTCGCCGATCTGGACGAGTCCATCCGGGGTGACTTCCGCCATTTGATCGTCGTTCGATTCGAACACCGCGCCGCGGGTGATGTCCTCGACACGTCCGTCGCTGTAAGTCGCGACGACGGTCAGTTGTTGTTGGCTCTTTGGCAACAATCGTCGCGATTCGGGATAGACACGGATCGACGTGACGGTCGGCTCGTCACCGGAACCGTATGGCATCCCCTGCGCGATCCAACGGCGCAGCATTCGATACTCGTGTGAATCTCGTTGCGTTCGCGCACCACCACCGTGTGGAACTTCGTTGATTGTTTTCTGTAGCAGGAGGCTTCTGTCGGGTGCCGAGAACGAGACACGCCGTCCGCGTGATTCGGCCACGAGATGTTTGTGGTCCGCGTTGGGCTCGAAGCCGAGCAGCGAAAGACGAAATCCGTTCTGGCCGGCAATCTTGCCGTGGCAGCCTCCACCGTTGCATCCAAGTTTTGTAAAGATCGGCACGATCTGGCCGGGGAAGCTGACGGGATGGTTCTCTGTCGTGGCCGAGACGCTCAACTCCACCGTGGCCGAACGATCCGCCCCCAAACGCGCAGTGACTTTGACCTTGCCGTCCGCGAGAGGCGTGACCAATCCCGTCGCCGAGATCGCGACCACTTGCCGCGGCTCAGCTTCGTAAGCCGCGGCGCGTGTCACATCCGAATCGAGGCCGTTGTCGCCTGTTTCGGTCAGCAACAATTGCAACCGAGCATCGGCGCCGAAGAGTTCGGATGCCGCTTTTCCTTCGACGTTTTCAAAACGTAGCTCTTGTCCGGCGGCGACGAGAGGAAACGCAGCCAGGATCAGTGCGATCAGCCGAATCATCCGACCAACTCGGTAATCGGATCATGATCGACCAAATATTGCGGCCGCCCCGTCGGGTCCGCGATGGTGGCCGTCTTGGTATCGATGCCCAAACGGTTGTAGAGCGTCGCGACGATTTCTTGCATGTGGACCGGTCGCTCGACCGCTTCTTCGCCGAGCTTGTTCGTCGCGCCGATCGCTTGTCCGGTGTTCATTCCGCCACCGGCAAGCCAGGCACAGCTCACCTTCGTCCAGTGGTCGCGTCCCGCGTTCGCGTTGATCTTGGGAGTCCGACCGAACTCGCCCCAGACGGCAATCGTGGTGTCGTCGAGCATGCCGCGCTGATCGAGATCCTCAACAAGTGCACTGAGACACTGATCGAGTTTTCCGCCATGGTCGCGGACCAAGTCAAAGTTCTGGCCGTGGCTGTCCCAGCGTCCAAAGCTCAGACTCACGACCCGAACGCCGGCTTCGATCAAACGCCTCGCCATCAGCAGTTGGTCGTTGCACGTGGGGGCACCATCGTATTGATACTTGTATGGTTTGCCGTCGCCGTAGCGTTCGACGATTTTGGGATCTTCTTTGCTCAGGTCGAGGGCGTCGACGAGTTTGCTGCTCGTGAGTACATCGAGGGCTCGTTGCCCGAACGCGTCCATGCCATCCATGGTTCCCGTGATGTCGATGTCTCGACGCATCGTATCGAGTTGCGAGAGCAACTTGCGCCGATCCGCCAAGCGATCAATCGTGATCCCTTTGAGCGTCATGTTGTTCATGCCCGGCCCGTCGGGCTTAAAGGGCGAGTACGCCGAACCCAAGAATCCCGTCTGCCCCGAATCGGACCATGGCTTGTGCCGGGTCGGAGCCGCGAGCCCGACAAACGGTGGAACCGCCGGATCCACTGGTCCGAACATTCGTGCAGCTGCCGAACCGATCGAAGGTCGGCCGCCGAGGCCGCGAAGGGAGTTTTGTTCCCAACCCGTGAAGCACTGGATGGCGTCGTGGCCGCCACGGCATCCAACGACGCTACGGATGACGGCCGCCTTGTCCATCATGCCCGCTAGCTTTTGAAAGACCTCACCGATCTGAATGCCAGGGACATTGGTGTTGATCGGTTGGAACTCGCCGCGAACTTCGCTGGGAGCGTCCGTCTTGATCTCCCACATGTCTTGGTGAGGAGGTCCACCCGCCAGAAAAATATTGATGACCGATTTGTGGGAGGACGAGATTCCCGTGCTTGCTTCGGCCCGTAAGACGTCTGCGAGCGAGAGCCCACCGACACCGAACGAGAGTCCGCCGATTTTGAGAAAGCTACGCCGACTGCGTCCATCGCAATAGCGACTCGGAGGACCCTTGATCGTGAGCATGATCAGGCCATTTCTTGGAGGGATTTTGAGGTGGGAGGGCTGCCTTCTTCGCCGGGCCCATATTCAAAAGTATAGCCGAATCGGAAAGGCTAAAGCAAGCTTTCGGCCCCTCCTGCCGCCGCAAGGGGGCACCGGTTACTGAAACGGACACGTCAACACGTTCGTCCATCTCGGCGTCCGCCGTTGCTGAGAATTCGGCTTGGGAAAGACTTGGGGCGAGGACCTCACGGATTGGCAAGGTTTTGACGAATCTCGGGCACCGGAACCCTTGGCCGCAAGGCTCGGTGGATGGCTTTCGATGTCATCCAGCGAGTAGTTCACGGACGCTGTAGCCCACCCCCATAAAACCGATCACTGCCGCGATCGAAATGTAAAACAGCATCGCGAGTTCAAAGCTGCGAACCCAGTTACTCTTCGGACGTCGAACCACGGCCAGCAGGATTACAAATGCACCGCTGAGAATACCGAGGAACCAAAAGAACGCGATGACGAACGCGACCCACTGAGGATCGAAACCCGCGCGCACAAAGAATCCATAGAAGGTTACGGTGGCGATGATCGCGGACGTCATCAGGCATGGAACGCGCCAATGAAGAGGCTTCTCTCGTTTCACGCCCCCGTGTTCGACCGACTCAGGAGCCTCATACGGGTTTGGGGTGGGGGCTTTCATGTGAGCGGTCTCGAAGTGATCAGTGGTCTCACTACATTTGAGCAAACTCGCGAACGCGCTGCGTGAGGGCGATTGCGGTCGCTTTGGTAGACGTTGTCGCGATTGGGTCGACCGTGACAGTGACCTTGAATCCTCTCTTACACCGCGACCGAGTCCTCGCGAACGAGGTTGGCCACTCTCTCGTGCATTGATCGCCCGGCAGGCGGGTTCCCAGCTCGTTTCCGCCGATGGTCTACAATGCGTTGGTCCTCCTCTCTACCCCCAGGCTCCCGTGAACCGTTTTCTGGTCGTCGCGCTGCTCGCCGTCCTGTCAACAAAAGCCAACGCTGAGTTGCCACGGGACGTCAGGCAGATTTTCTCTCGCCACTGCGTTCGTTGCCACGGTAGCGACGAAGCCAATGCGGAGATCAATCTTGATGAGATGATGGCGATGTCCCTCGG
>JBCBOT010000538.1:0-3748 GCA_039821165.1 Planctomycetota bacterium
CGCTGCGGGCGACTTGACGGACAACTTAGGATCGATGGTCAGCGTTTTGGTTTCGCTTCCGCGTTCGAACACGATCTATCCCGGCCAACCACTGGTGGTCAGCGGCGTCGGTGAGCGGACTGGTCCGATCGAACTCGTGTTCGAACGCGGAAGCGAAACCAAAACGCTGACCATCGATCCTAAGTTGTCCGTCAAGTCGCCCGCAGCGGCACGCCTGTACGGTCAGCTCGCCGTCGAACGCTTGGAACCGCACGTGGCGGGGCTCGAGCAGATCGCGATCGCCTTCGCTCGCTATTTCCGGGTCCCGGGGCGCACCTGTTCGATGGTGATGCTGGAGTCCGAGGCGGACTACCAACGATTCGGCGTGAATACTTCACCCGAAGAAGATCAACTCGTGATCGCCAGCACTTCGGTGACACGGTCCATCGAACGGCTGGAAGCCGAAAGCCAGTCGAAACGAGCCAACCCGCGATCGCGTTTCGTGGCCTGGGTCGATTCGCTTGAGACAGCCAACCTCGTCAAAGTCTCCACGGCGTTGCGATTGGCGATCGAGCAGATGCCTGATTCGGCGTTCCAGTTCGCACCACGCCCCCTCGAGTGTCGTGGTTATCTGAAAAGTCAGATGCCGCAAACGTATCTCGACGAGCTTGCACTCGAGCGTCCTGAGTTCGATTCGGTCATGGTTGAAGCCGAGCAGATGCTGATCAAGTTTGGTGCCGACGACGCGCTCAAGACCGCGAGCACACTGATCGAAGCCAAGCCATCCGATGTCGACACGCTACGCAGCGTTGCCTTTCGCGCCTTTGAGTGGCAACGTGCCGATCAGGCCGCGCCGCTGCTGTGGCGGGTCGCAGAGGCTCGCCCGTACCAGCCGCAGTGTTTGCTTTTGCTCGGTCGATCGTACGCTGAGTCCGGTGACCTCGATTCCGCCATGGTCTGTTACGACCTCGTGACCGCGGGGAATTGGAACCAACGTTGGGCGTCGGGGGCACGCGACATCGCGCGTGCTGAGCTTTTGAACGTGCTCACCAAGCTCGACCCATCGAAGAGCAGCATTGGTGGCTACGCTCGGGCGCGTGAACGGCAAGTTCGCAAGGCGGTCGCCGAAGAAGATTTCGACATCGCGGTGATCATGCACTGGAACACCGATCGAACCGACGTCGATTTGCACGTCACCGAACCAGGCGGTGAAGTCTGTTATTACCAGAACCGCAAAACGAAACTCGGCGGCCAAATCACGCAGGATATCACGCAAGGTTTGGGCCCGGAAATGTACGTGTTGGCGGACGCACCCGCCGGTGAATACCACGTCGAAGCGAAGTACTTTCGCCAGGATCAGAACCGCACCAAGGCACCGACCGAAACCCTGTTCACGGTCATCCGCTACCTCGGCGAAGAAGGCGCCAGCGTGCAAACCAAGCGAGTCACGCTAACCGGAAAAGGGGACCGGCAGTCGATCCTGCGACTGAGAGTCCAGGAGTAGATTTTGGGGGAACACTAATCTTCACTAATGAACACTAATAAGAGAGAGGACGCAATCTCTCGCCGGAATTGGATAGGACGGAATCTTTCTGGGATCCTTCTGCATTAGTCGGAATTAGCGCGGATAAGTGTTCGTAAGATTCGATCACAAAACGATTCGTTTCCATTCGAGTTCGTTGGTGAATCCGAAGTTGATCAAGTAGCCGACTCGTTTGTTGGCGATCCGCATGTAGTTGAATAACTGTGCTTCATGTTCGGGAACCAGTGTTTTGACTGCCTTGAGCTCAACAACGATTTCGTCGAAAACCAAGAGGTCAGGTCGATACTTTGCCTTCAACGGCCGTCCCTTAAATGTGACGGCGAGGGTTGGCTGACTGGTGAACGGAATCTGTCGAAGCTCGAGTTCGACCTCCAAGCTCTCTTGGTAGATCTCTTCCGCCATTCCGTACCCGAGCTCGTTGTAGACCTCGAACGCAGCACCCATCAGGTCGTACCCTTCCTGCTTCAGCATCCTCGCGTCCTCAGCTTTCATGATTCTCTTATTAGTGTTGATTAGTGAAGATTAGTGTTCCCCGTCTTTCTAATCGCCCTAATCGTCAGCGGGTGGTTGCATGAGGGCGAGGGTGGCTCCGGCGGGGTCTTGGATGATGGCGAGGGTTCCGTAACTGCCCATGTCACGGTTGGCGACGACGATTTTGCCGCCGAGTCGTTCACAGGCTTCGACGCTTGATTGAACATCGGCGACGATCACATATATCAGCCATTGCGGTGGGATGCTGGCGTTGGGCCCGCGGGCGTGACAGATGCCGGCGGCCGGCGACTCATCGCCCGGTGGGTGGACGCAGTAGTCGTCGTAGCCATCTTGCGGAACTGAAGAACGTTCCCAGCCGACGACTTGGCAGTAAAAGTCACTGACTTGCGCGGCGTCTTCGACGGTGAGGTCAATCCAGCCGATGCTTCCGATCTTGGTCATGAGGTTTGTTTGGGGAGGGGAGGGAGGGGAGAGTTTGAAACGCAGAGTCGCGGAGGACGCAGAGAGTGGTGGGGGGAGTTGGGCAGTGGGAGAGTTGGGCAGTGGGAGAGTTGGGCAGTTGGGGGAGTGAGAGAGTGGGGCAGGCAGGGTCAGCAGGATGGGAGAAGACGGGGCGCGGATGTTGCTCAAATCCTGTTCATCCTGTCGACGTTGACAGGCTGATGCACTGATCGCGCTTTGTGTAACGCGCCGCCGGGAGGTGTCTAAAGCGCTTCCGACAACTGCGCGGTCAGCTTTGCGGCGAGGCTGGGATCGGTCATCGCGATGTAGGCGATGTAACCTTCGATCGTGGCTCGCGATTCGTCTTCGTGAAACGGTTTACCGTTTTGCAGGTTGTGCACCGCGGCACGAATACGCCGTCGCATTTCACGCGGAACGCGAGGCGGTTTGTTTCCGTTGACAATGAGACCCGTCACCGATTGCCGACCGCCACGACGGGAAACGCGTGTCTTGTCCGGGTGAACGGTGAAGCCTTCATCGGCGACGACCTGTTTCACCAATCCGATCAGTGACCCAAGATTCGGGTCGGACTTCTTTCGCCGTGGCAGACTGAACGTCATGTCATCGGCGTAGCGCGAGTAGCGATACCCAAAGGATTTTGCCAAACCGGTGAGTCGACGGTCCAGTTTGAAGCAAACGACGTTCGTGAGCGCGGGGCTGGTCGGTGCGCCTTGCGGCAAACACCTCGGTCCGAGTGAAACGTACTTCGTTGTGTCGCCGTCCTCAACGACTTCGCGTGGCGATTCGGTGCAGACGAGCGCCAGCAAGGTGGCAATTTGCTCGCGGTATCCCGCTTGGCGAAAGACGCCTTTGACACGCGGGAACGTGACCGTCGGAAAGAACTCTTTGAGGTCCATCTTCAGGACGATTTTTGCGTCGCTGTGGACACGGGCGTTGCTGAGGATCGAACGCGAAGGAACGAATCCGTGTGCGGCGCCGTGGATCAAGAGTCGCTCGACGATGTGATGCAGAATCCATCGTTGGGCTTCTTTGAGGCGGGGCAGGGGAGCCCAGATCGGACGCTCGGACCCGTCGCGTTTGGGAACCGTGAATCGCGTGTAGTTGACCGAGTTCGCGACATCGCGATGGAATGCCAGGCCACGCAATTGGGGTAGTGTGATGCCGAGTGCTTCAGCGAGTTGTTGAGGACGATCGAGCGAAGGTAACTCGTTTTCAGCGGCGCGAGATTCGGCATCTTCGAGATCCCATTTGTCCTCGCCGGCTTCGTCGTTC
>JBCBOT010000539.1:0-3736 GCA_039821165.1 Planctomycetota bacterium
CGAGTCGGAAACCGAGTTCGGCAACCAACTCTGGTACTTCGAGGGCGTCGGCGTCGACGAACTCGATCGCCGCCACGGAGTTTACGGAGTGGTCGAGTATTCCACCCAGTACGGCCTGAATGAACTCGTCGAGGACGGTGTCTTCACGACCGAGAATCAGCGGGAACGCTTCCGCAGTCTCTACGAACGTGAAGTTCAGCCGCCACACTGGCGCCAACCGGCTCACCGCATGCTCGCGGTCGGTGTGATCGCGGTTTCGGTGATCTGGCTCGGCTATTTGTTCTACCAGACGCTTTCGGTGTAGGATCTGAGGCGAGAGATCTAGCTTCGCCGACGAGAACGACCCCACCGTGCCGACACCCATCGTTGACATCCAACAACTGCGAAAGACGTATCGCAGTTTCTCTTTGATGGGTAATCGCAAGGTCGAAGCCGTGCGGGGCGTTTCCCTGCAGGCATTCTCCGGAGAAGTTTTCGGGCTTCTCGGTCCCAACGGGGCCGGAAAGACGACTCTCATCAAGATGCTTCTCGGTGTCGTGAAGCCTTCGTCGGGGACTGCCAGCCTGTTCGGGGAAAACATCGGCAGTGCCGCGGCCAGCATGCGAGTCGGCTACCTGCCCGAATCACTACGCGTCGATCGCCACCACACGGCACGTTCGGCGCTTCGGTATTACGGCCGAATGAGCCGCATGTCTGATGCGGCGATCCGTGCTCGAAGCGACGAACTGCTAGAACTCGTCGGACTTCGGGGAAGGGACCGTGAGTCGGTGCGTCGTTTCAGCAAAGGCATGTACCAGCGACTCGGTCTGGCTCAAGCACTTTTGCATGACCCGGACTTGTTGGTCTTGGATGAACCCACCGATGGCCTGGACCCAGTAGGACGCAACGAAGTCCGTAAGGTCATCCAGCGGCTGAGCGACGCAGGCAAGACGATTTTCCTCAACAGTCATATTCTTCAAGAAGTCGAACTGGTTTGCACACGCGTCGCCATTCTCGCCAAAGGCGAAATCCGCGCCGTCGGTCCACTCGATGAGCTTGCCGCAGGTCGCGACGAACAGCAGCTCATACTCGAAGTCCTGAGCGAGACTCCGCTGGACTTTGACTGGACCTCGTGCTTGGAGTCCGACCTGGTGGAACGAATGGAAACGATTTCGATGCCGGGCAAACAGCGTTTCACGATTCCGATCAGTTCACAGCCGGACATCGACCGCGTCGTCGATCACCTGAGGCAGGCCGACTGTTCGATCGCGCGACTTGAAGTCTGCCGCGAATCCCTCGAAGACACCTTTATGCGACTGGTCGGCGGATGAAACCGTACTTGGCAATCATTCTTGACTCGTTTCACAGCGCGTTGTCGTCCCGAATCTTGTGGGTCGCCTTCGCGGCGATCTGGATTTTCCTGCTCGGGATCGCGCCGATCGGATATCGGGAAGACTACACGACCCAGTTCCGCTGGTTCGACGTTGAGAACGGCACGCAGATGAAGGCCATGCTCGCTCGCGGGTTGGTCGATCCCAGCGAAGAAGAGACCGCGTTGGGAAGGGTCGCACGCGCGTTTCCCGACGACATCCAACGCAAGCTGCGTCGCGTGGGCGAAGGCAACGACATCCGGATCTACAAACAAGATCTTGCGGACGCGTTCAACACCGCCTTGGACGACGAGTCGTGGTATGACGCCGACGCTTGGAAGCCGACGCCACGTTTGCGCGAACTTCGCGAACTGGATGAGATCGCGGATGACGAAATCGCCGAGGCCCAGCGACGACGACGCGCGAGGCTGCGAATTGAAGCCGCGTTGCCTGGCGTTTTCGCGGCCCAGTCGTCGCAAATCATCACGCTACAGTATCTCGGGTATGACTTTCCCGCACGTTTTGCCATCGGCAAGGAGCAGTTCAAGACGCTGGTCAACCAATTGGTGGTTCCGCTGTTGATGAACTGGCTTCTCGGCCTCGCGCTGGTTTTCCTTGGCGTGCTGGTCACGGCATCGATCGTGCCAGAAATGCTGCAGCCTGGTTCGCTGCACTTATTACTGAGCAAACCTGTTTCGCGGACCAAACTGTTGCTCGCCAAATATGTCGGCGGATGCGCCTTCGTTTTGCTTTGCGTCAGCCAAATCATGATCGGACTCTGGTTGGTCGCCGGTGCACGCCTCGATCTTTGGAACGCGCGATTCTTGCTTTGCATCCCCGTCCTGGTGCTCTTGTTCGCGGTCTACTACAGCGTCTCGATCCTTGCGGGACTGTTCTGGCGTTCTCCGGTTCTGTCGATCGGCATCGCGTGCATGTTCGGGGCATTTTTGTTCGTGCTCGGATTCATCGCCTCGATCTTTGACACGCAGGTCACGAACCCCGACAAGATCCGGTCCATCGCATTCTGTGATGATGAGATGGTGATCTCCACCGCGGGTCGAGGTCCAAAGCGATTCGACGCAGAAGAAAACGAATGGGTCCAGTTGATCGAGGGTGTTTGGCCTGCCGACTACATCGTTCCGCCCGTGGCAATCGATGAAAACACCACGCTCACGGCGAGGATCGAAGGCGGGCGGATGAACCTTTATGGAAGCGGCTCGCTGGACCTCTTGGTGCTGGATAAAGAGAGCGACTTCGAGCCGAGGCCTTCGGTTCGTTTGCCCGTCGGCACGGTGAAGCTTTTTCTGATGGATGACTCGATCGTCGCGCTCAACAACATGGGCCTCACCATGACGAGCGTGAAGACGATTCGCGACTCCATCCGGGACGAAGACGACGCGGAGGACGAGGAACAGGAAACCGAGAAGGCGGGTGTCTCGCAGTGGGTAAAAGACCTCTTGCAAATGCAGGGCGGTGCGACGGAACAGTTTCAATCGATTTCGCCGCGAGGTGTTTCGTTTTCCAGTCCCGTTCGCGTCAGTGCGATTCCGAGCGAGCGAGCGTTTATCGTTTACACCTACGGAAGAATCCTCCGAATGACGCTCCCGCCGCCGGACGCGGCTCCCGACGCCCGCTGCGATGTCGTCGCGGAATACTCCTTTGAAGGCGACGGGGCGGCGCCGGTCGTGATGGCAGCCAGCGGCGGGTCCATTCTTGTTTCGCGCAAGTCGGAGCCTATCCGTTGGCTTGACGCAGAGTCATTGGAAGTCATTGCCGAATGTGAACGACCAGGCGACGAACGCATTATCTCGATCAAAGCCCTCGGAGACTCAGATCGGTTTGCGTTGCTGGCGGCGGACGAACGGGCGCACTATTTGCGATTGGCGGAGGACAAAATCGTGGTCGAGCGGCTGCCTCAGAAAGAGGTGAGTTGTATCGATTTTGATCCGCAATCAAACCAACTGGTCGTCGGCCACCACATCGATCGGATGGACTTCTTCGATGCCGATGGAGCCGAGTTGAAGCCGCTGTCTGACAAGAACATGCGACCGTCAATTCAAAGCTGGCGCAGCATCGACAAGTATGTGATCACTCCGCTACAGACGATCACGCCGCGGACCATGGAGCTCGGTGACACAATGTCGGCGCTTGTCAGCGGTGAATCCTCCTTGATCGTCAATTCAATGGACGACCAGGACATTCAGCAGTTGAAGGTAACGGGCCCCATTCTGAGCTGCACCGCATTCACCGCCGTGATGCTGGCAATCTCGTGCTTCTACTTCGTCCGCCGCGACTTTTGAAAGACAATCCGCTTTTAGCTACTCAAACTGAGCGGTTTGTGTGAATTCACCCTCCCTCGTTTTGTCTTTGATGCCAACGGCATCAAA
>JBCBOT010000540.1:0-3724 GCA_039821165.1 Planctomycetota bacterium
ACCCGCTCTCCAAAGCGACATCGATTTCCGGCATCGGACAGTCTGAGTATTGGGCTGTGAAATCCGATGATGTGAGGCTCGCTACCTGGACGTTTGAAGGCAAAACGACAATCGTGTTGTCTGGTAGCTGAAAGGCATTGGGCATACCCGGGACGACAAGGACGTGTACTTCCTGGAGGCACGTGATACTTGGGTAGGTGCGAAGATTGATCTTGTCCTCTCCTTGCGTAAAGTCCTGTAACTCGAACAATCGCAATTGGCTCTGCATGAAAAAACTTGGTTCGAAGGTATCCGCTCCCGCCCCACCAATCGCAACGACGTCGCCGCGAAATCCAGGGGTTGGCTCCGTGTTGTTCACATCACAGCCTAGCGATCCCTGACTTCCCGCCACCAGTTGATCGTCTCCATTTCCCCCGCTGAGGCGGTCGGACGAACCCGCAACTCCGAAGCCACTCCGAAGGCAGTCGCTGTCATCACCGCCTTCGATCACATCGGCGCCACGACCTCCATGGATAACGTCCTCTCCACTACCACCATTGATCGTATCGTTACCCTCGCCGCCCTCTAAGCGGTCGTTCCCTGGGCCTCCGCCAAGAAAGTCATTTCCGTTTCCACCAAAGATCTCGTCGCGACCTTCATTGCCACGCAACTCGTCACTACCACCTTCCCCAAAGATTCTGTCATTCCCTTGTTCACCGTAAACACAATCTGCGCCTCCGCGCGCGAGCACCTCATCGTTTCCACCACGGGCGAAAATCCGGTCCGGGCCAGAACTTCCAATAATGCGGTCATTACCGCCGTCTCCTTGGATGTAGTTGACGCAGAAAAGTCTGCGTTTCTCAAGTCCTTGAATTGCCAACTTGCGGGTTTTGCGTTTCGTATTCACTGGTAGCCTCATTTCTTAACGCGGCGGCGGCGGAAGCAGGCAATGACTGCGGTGCATCCAAGAATGAAGCCGGACGTGGGCTCCGGCACTGCAGAGACGGTGAGCGTCGCGTTCAAATCTCCTGTAGCGGCGACGCTACCTCCACCGAACAGCCCAAACGTAGGCGATTGTCCTGTGATAGCTGAAGTGTCCAGAGTCAAATCAATGGTGTCTCCCGACTTCAGCTCCGAGAGACCTCCGACGCGAAATCGAAACAATTCGCCGCTCGGGATCACCGAATTGACGCCAGTTTCGAACAGTGTCCAACTTGGATCTACAAGCGGAGCAGGAGGTGAAGTTAACTGGTTGCCATAGGATATGGTAGCGTCAAAACCGCTGCTGTCAGCGAAGACCCCTCGTGAGTGATCGACAGAAGTTACGGCAAAAACATCATCCCCTCCGATCAAGGAGCCACCGTCGCCGATCTGAATAAACGTTGTGAAGGACGTGACCTGTTCGCTACCATCCCGATCGGCGTACACGACGAAATCCGCGAAGTCACTCCCGGCAGAGACTTCAACGTCATCGATCTGAAGGACGATTCCTGCGCCCGCGAACGACTGCAGTGTCCACAAAAGAAAACCGACCTGGACACCTTTCATTACAGTAATGCAACCCGGGCACATCCCTGGCGACCGCAGATCCAAATTGCCCAATGTATCAACACATCGGTGCTGTCTTGGCCTCTTCATTATTCATCTCCATGTGTAAAATCAATGAACCGTGTTTCCTTTGACGCCACCAATCCCATGTTGAAATGAGTGGTGGGCCTGAGAACACCTCCGTCGTGTTTCCGCGTGCTTAATCTTACAAATGGTCGTTGCTCTTTTATCCCACGCGTGGTGGAGGCAAATCCTGCAAACCCGCCTGATTGGATTCGCCGAGAAGTGATTTCCAAGTCGGGGACAATTGAGCTGGAAGAATGCGCTGAGATCTGGCCAGAAACGGAGTTCATCTGGGTGATCGTGGGTAAAGTGACATTGGCGAACCATCGCTCAGGCTCGGCAACGGAGCCGTTCGCCTCACCGTCCCACTTCGCACCAGTACTGGGCCAATGCGACGGTGACTCGGAGAAACGTGGTCGAACCAGTTGATTGTTGCCTTCGTCGGAGCCCGCCATGGGTCGCTCGCCCTGTGCGCGCGAAGCGTGTGGGCGGCGGATGGCTGGTGTAGACAAGCGGCAGTCGATGCCTTTGTTGGAGTGGTCGAAGGGAGCGGGATCGCTTTTCGCCAGCCGTCTATCGACTAAAAACCCGGCTGGACCAAGAATTGTCGATATCACACACATTCAAGCCGCAGGTCTCGCGACTTGAATGTTAAAATTGATGTCCTTCCGAGTTCCTGCGTGGCCAGCCGGACTTCGGGCGACTGCAGCGAAGTGAATGGACGTTTCGAGTCTGCTCAACCTCACCGATGACGCAAAGTCCTACCGCACTCTTCACAATGGCCAAAATCGCTCGCACCCGCTCCAAGGAATAGCTCCGGGTCGGGGAAATTCGCAAGGCGGCCGCAACTTGGGCAGATCTTAAAACATGACGATGCCAGGTATCGCATCCCTGTAAGAGCCCAGCCCCAGAATTTGAACCAAGCAGTCACAAGAAGTACGGAACAATTGCGATACGTTGACTCATCACGATGCATCTGCCTCGCCCTCAGTCATCGGCGACAGATGCGCGTTGACCTCGCGTGGCAAGGAACCGAACACGGTGGGTTGCACTGCAACTACACCAGATGCGTCATCGGAGTAGCAAGCAAGTCCGCTATCATGCAGTATTTGTTCGAGAACCGACGCGGCGATGTCCGAACGATATCGTGCCAGGGATCGATCGCCGAACAACCAATTCAGGAACTCGGGATCTGCCTGTTTGTGAAACTGAGGATAGCGGCGTACAACCTGGGCAATGACTGCGTTTGTCGCCGTGGACACGGCGAAATCATCCAATGGACCCTGGCGAGTGTAGATCACCGGCATTTCAGCGACAAATTGGTAGTGGCAATGGCCAACTGTAAGATCACCGTCAACAAGAGCAAGGCGACGCCCAAATAAAATTAATTGTGGCGTTTTCTTCTCATCTGGTCGGTATTTCGGAAGCGCGCTTTGAAGTTGGGTGAGAAGCAAATTTTCGGGGCAGGCCCTAAGCATCTCCACTATCCAAGCGCCCCGCCAGAAAGCGATAGCCGATCCCGGAACAGGGATGGGCCGATTGCTGAGCAAGTCGGTGCACTCTGCGTCTGGCAGGCATTCTCCACGCGCCAGCGAATCGATTTCACTTCTAAACGCCAAACCAAACTCATGATTTTGCTTCGCAAATTCACAGAGTCCTGCTGCGACTGCGACATGAAACTCGCGTCTAACGAACAAGCTAGTTCTTTGTGGTTTGCCTTGACCAAGGTCATTCGTGTCCAGCTGTTCTGGGGTGTGGTCGTTCTTTAACACTTGTTCAATTGCCTTATTGAGTAACGAGGGCCACGCCAGCGCGGCGCGGCCCATCCATCATTTAGCTGTCCACGGAAGTTTTTGCTCACGCGTGGGTCAATCCCGTGGTTGCCCGTGGTTGCGGGCATCGCAAATGTATGCGCGGTGAGGAATAGCCTTCGTGAAGATTGTCCCACGCGTGGGAGAGCCGGTGCATATTTGAGGCGGCGATGCAACCGCCGCGGCTCTTGTCTCGCGGGCGATTTCGCATGCGCAGACAGCTCTGGAGTCGACCCCGCAATGAGTTAGCAGCGTGTTGAAATTCACGAATTGGGCTGGGTGAGACATCCGCCGCGGGCCACGTGCTGTTTCCGAACACACAT
>JBCBOT010000541.1:0-3721 GCA_039821165.1 Planctomycetota bacterium
ATCGACTGTTTGGGCCCCAAGATCTTGCACTCTCAGATGCTGGCTATGATTGTCGCCATCTGGGAGAGTATCGCGGTCTATCGCTCGAAGCTCTTGCCTCTCAAATTCTTAAACGCGCACCATTGCGGTTTGCGGCTGTCGGCTTGTCCATGGGCGGTCTCATCGCAATGGAACTCTATAAACAAGCACCAGACCGCATCAGCCACTTGGCCCTTCTTAATACGACTGCACGAGCAGACGCGGCGAAGGATGCGAGGAAGGCGCAGTTAAGGCGCGTCGCGGCTGGACAGTTGGATCTGGTCTTACGAGACGAACTGAAGCCGCAATATCTGCATCCAGCGAACCGAACATCCGAGCGCCTACAAGTCCTCGAAGAGATGGGGTATTCTTTAGGTGAGCACGTCTTCTGCAGCCAAACATTAGCACTGGCTACGCGTGGGTCTTACCTCCCCCTGTTGAACAAGATCGCTTGCCCGACACTTGTTATCGCTGGAGAGGATGACACGGTATGCCCAGGCGATCGCCATGAAGAGATCGCGGCGAAAATTCCCCATAGCGACTTTCGAGTTCTCAAAACATGCGGACACATTTCAACACTTGAGCGCCCGGACGAGGTAAATCGTGCGCTGATCGACCTGCTGGACCAGCCAGGCGCACGCCTCACCAAGACAGGTACAGCGAACCTAAGGCTCGTCTAAATTGACTTCGAATGCAATTCTGCGAAGATAGCGAAGCGCAAGTGTGGGGAGACTAAAGAGTGGCCGTGATGACAACATCATTAGCCGATCGTGTCGTGAAGTATTGCGATCTTGCACCCTGCTATGACGCTTTCATCGATACGAGAACGCCAGGCTCAGATCAGAAGGAGAATTTCACGATCATTGGGCCAGGCGTATCAGAAAACCCAAACCAATATGTTCACATTGCAGAACCACATGGGTTTAACATCGGCGGCGCTCGCCAACCCCCTGGATGCACGAACTCTCAGCACAGCCATGAAACTGCTGAAGTCTTCTATGTGCACTCTGGAACATGGCGCTTTGACCTTGGTGAACATGGAGACGATGCACAAACAGTTCTCTCACCGGGTGACCTAATCACAATCCCAACTCATGTATTTCGTGGCTTTACCAATGTCGGAGACGATACGGGCTTTCTTTGGGCAATTCTCGGTGGCGATGACCCCGGTCGTGTGCTTTGGGCTCCAAAGGTATTCGATCTTGCATCGGAATATGGCCTTGTTCTTCTAGACGACGGTATGCTCATCGACACAAACAAGGGAGAAATCGTTCCTGACGGCAAAACTCCGATGCCGAGGACCACGAGGGCTCAAGTTGAAGCGCTCCATACCTTTAGCGCCGAACAATTCGAAGCTTGTGTTTGTAGGTCGGGAACCATTGGGCCCAAGGGTGAGTTAAACGTATTAAGCGGCGTTGCAGAGACACTTCTGATTGGACGTGGGCGTATGAATTGGCCGCACGGGTTCCAAGTCTCAGAGGTCAACATGCAGCCCGGTGCCGTTGTGCCTCCCCATCAGCTGAGTTGCCCAGATGTTTGGTTTGTTCAGTCTGGAAGAGTTATTGTCTCCATCGAAGGCAGGAAAACGATCCTCAGCGAAGGCGATACGTGTACGATCCCTCCAAGGCTGGACCGGAAGCTTGAAAACTCAAGTGATCAGTCGGTAACACTGGTGACAGTGAAAGGCGGCGACAATAGTCCGGACACAGTCTGGTCATGAGCGAGCACCTCGTCGGAAAAACAGCGCTGATTACTGGCGCGAGCCGAGGCATTGGACGAGCCATTGCTCAGCGCCTGCATGAGGATGGGGCCCATATCATCCCCATTGCCCGCGCGTCAGATGATTTCGATAGTCTTATTGCGTCGTGCACAGGCAGGTGCTCACCCTGGACGGGCGATGCAACGAGCGACGCGCTCCTCACACATATCGGCCAACACAATCAGATCGACATTCTGATCAACAATGTTGGGACAAATGTCCCAAAGCCCATGGTCGAGGTCGACGATGAGACGCTGGACCTAATGCTGAATCTTAATGTGAGAAGCACTTATCGGATTTCGCGGGCCGTATTGGACGTCATGCCTTCGGGGGGGCGCATCGTGAATATTACGTCTCAGATGGGGCACGTCGGCTCACCTCGCCGGACGGTCTACTGCATGACCAAGCACGCAATCGAAGGCCTGACAAAAGCCATGGCTGTCGAACTTGCCCCACAAGGAATTCGTGTAAATTCCGTCGCGCCTACATTCGTTGAGACGCCCATGACAAAACCCATGCTTTCGGATCCAGACTTCTCAGACTTCGTTCAGAGCATGATACCGCTCGGAAACGTCGCGCAGCCATCCGACATTGCCGAGGCTGTCTCATATCTGGTGGGCCCTGGGGGTAAGATGGTGACCGGCCATAGCCTGATTGTGGACGGCGGCTGGACGGCTCAATAGGAAAGTCTGAGGTCAAATGACAAAGTCGATTACCCATGTGGCGACAACGGATATCTCGGCCATGATGTCCCCCGGCTCCGAGAGACGCATGGAGCTACCAGGATTTGATCCAGAATTTGTTGATTTCCCGCATTTTATTGTTCGGATAACGGAACAGATTTGGCATGAGCGCCAGGTCGAGCTTTGCCTAAAGTATTATTCGGACAGCTGCATTATCCATACGCTGGCCGGTGACATTTCCGGGGCACAGACGGTGGTAGACAATACCTGGGCCACGCTTGAAGCATTCCCCGATCGACGCTTGGACGCTGACAATGTCATCTGGTCCAATGACGGAGACGGGACGTTTTACTCATCCCATCTTATTACGTCGAAAATGACAAATGAGGGCACGAGCGAATTTGGCCCGGCTACTGGGCGACATGTTCGCGCACAAACGATCGCAGACTGCCTGTGTCAAAACAATCAAGTCATAGAGGAATGGCTGGTCCGAGATAATCTATCAATTGTTGAACAGCTTGGATTTGATGCAAACACACTGGCAAAAAAACAAGCGTCTGCAGATAAAGAGAGTGGCTTCGATCTGACTGAGTTCCACACTGCAAACCGGTCAAAGATTGCACGTCGAGAGCGCAATGAGACGATATCTGAAGAAGCAATTATAGCGAGTGAAGCGCTCATCGCTGCGTTTGTTAAGCGCGACCTTAGCAAGATGGCTGATCTATATGATTATCGAGTCTCGGGATATTATCCCGGCGGTGTCTCTCTTTATGGTCCCGACCAGATCGCAAATTGGCTCCTCCCCTTCTCGACTGCTCTTTCAGACATAAAGGTCTCCATCGATCACATCGCCGAAATTCCGTATCTCGGAGACGCAAAAGACGTTGCAATTCGGTGGAGTTTATCCGCCGAACATGATGGCGACGGCCGGTACGGCGACCCCACTGGAGCGCCGATCTACATTCTCGGCGTCTCCCAGTTCCGGGTCATGAATGGACGCATCCGAGAAGAGGTATGCATCTGGGACGATTTGGCCGTTCGTCGGCAGATAGAAACAGCCAGATTGGTCAAATAATGCTGAGCTATATTGTCGATGCTCATCATCATCTTTGGGATCTTGCAGCTTGCAAGCATACTTGGCTTGCCGAGAAAGGTGTTGTCCGATTTTTTGGCGACCCAACCCCAATTCAAAAGGATTATCATGCGCCGGACTTCATTGCCGACTTTGGATCGATACCCGTACAGAAGGCAGTGCATAATC
>JBCBOT010000542.1:0-3697 GCA_039821165.1 Planctomycetota bacterium
ATCGAAGTGCTTTGCCGCCGGAACAAGAACAATCCGATCTTGGTCGGTGATCCCGGCGTAGGGAAAACAGCTATTGCTGAAGGGCTTGCGAAAAAGATTGTAGACGGTGAAGCGCCGGCTATTTTGAGCGACGCGGTGATTTGGTCTTTGGACATGGGCGCCCTCCTCGCTGGCACGCGCTACCGTGGCGACTTCGAAGAACGGCTAAAATCGGTGATGAAAGAACTCGAAGAGCAGGACAAGGCGATCCTGTTTATTGATGAGATCCACACCGTTATCGGTGCAGGTGCCACGTCTGGTGGCGCGATGGATGCTTCAAATCTGTTGAAGCCAGCACTTCAAAATGGTGGCTTACGATGCATGGGCTCCACGACGTTTAAAGAGTACAAGCAGCACTTCGAAAAGGACCGCGCCCTCGCACGCCGTTTCCGCAAAATCGATGTGGTCGAACCATCGGTGCCCGACACGATCAAAATTCTGCTGGGACTCAAGCCGAAGTTCGAAGAATTTCACGCGCTGAAGTATACGAATGACGCCATCAAGTCAGCTGTTGAGCTTTCAGAGCGATATATTACGGATCGCAAGCTTCCTGACAAAGCGATAGACGTCATCGACGAAGCCGGCGCGACCCAGTGGTTGAAGCCCGACAATAAACGGCGGAAATCTATCGGCGTAACCGACATTGAAGCCATTGTTGCGAAGATCGCGCGTATCCCGCCGAAACAAGTGACGAAGGATGATGCGAAACAACTCGCCTCCCTCGAGAAGGATCTGAAACGCGTTGTGTTCGGGCAAGATCCGGCAATCGATGCCTTATCGGCTGCAATCAAGATGGCACGTGCCGGCCTGCGCGAGCCGAACAAACCCATCGGCTCCTACCTCTTCTCCGGACCAACCGGTGTCGGCAAGACGGAAGTGGCACGTCAACTTGCATCGATCCTCGGCGTGGAACTGCTTCGCTTTGACATGTCAGAGTACATGGAACGCCACACGGTCTCCCGCTTGATCGGCGCGCCTCCAGGCTATGTAGGGTTCGACCAAGGCGGTCTTCTGACTGACGGCGTAGATCAGCACCCTCACTGTGTCCTGCTTCTCGACGAAATCGAAAAGGCGCATCCGGAACTCTTCAACATTCTGCTTCAAGTCATGGACAACGGAACGCTGACCGATTCCAACGGACGGAAAGTGGACTTCCGGAACGTGATCGTCATCATGACCACCAATGCCGGAGCGTCGGATGCTGCCAAGAACTCCATCGGGTTTGGACGCGGCAAACGGGAAGATGAAACGGAAGAGGCACTAAAGCGCCTGTTCACGCCGGAGTTCCGCAACCGCTTGGATAGCGTGATCCAATTTGGCGGACTGACGCCGGAAATCATCGAACGTGTCGTTGAGAAATTCGTGCTTCAGCTCGAGGCACAGCTCGCTGACCGCAATGTCACTATCGATATGAGCGATGCGGCGCGCGAATGGCTCGCGAACAAAGGCTTCGACTCAGAGTTTGGTGCGAGGCCACTGTCTCGAACCATCCAGGAGCACGTCAAGAAGCCGATGGCCGAGGAGCTTCTCTTTGGCAAGCTCGCCAAGGGCGGTGCCGTCAAAATCGACATCGATCCAGATGACCCGTCCAAACTGGCGTTCGAGTACATCGAGGAAAAAGGCCGCAAGTCAAAAGCGAAAGCAGACGACGACGCACCAGAACCGGTCTAGTTGGTTGTGCAGCTAAGAACGCCTGAACAAACTCAGTTCTGGTCGTCCTTTTGCAAAGAGACCGGTACATCTGGTGAGCCCTATGATGTATTTCCATTTGGCGACGATCCAGCCATGGCTGATGAGCTGTTGGCACTCGTCTTGGCGGGCACAAAACGCGCAACGGCAACCCGACTTGCGGTTTACGAACGCGAGAACTTGCCACCCCCAAAGGCAGGAGACCTCTCACTCATTCTGGATGGGCGCGATCTGCCAGCCTGCATCATCCAGACAACCCGCGTTGATCTTGTTCCATTCGAACAGGTCGACGAAGAGTTCGCTCGCACCGAAGGAGAAGGCGACAGTTCTTTGGCGTATTGGCGTAAAGTCCACCTCGCCTACTACGAACGCGAGTGCGCGCGCGGGGGCAGTGTATTCAAGCCTGATGAGCTGATTGTCTGTGAACGCTTCACCTGTGTCTGGCCCGAACAAGAGAGCTGATATGAACTGGCGCCGACCAACAGACCTTCGCCTCAACCAGATTACCATCAAGGTAACTAACCTCGAGAGGTCCATCGCGTTCTACGAGTTGCTCGGCCTCCAGCTGATCGTAAACTCACCTGGCAATCACTATGCCCGATTTGAATGCGCCGATGGCGGCACGACGTTTTCACTATCCGAAGCGGCGAGTGTCATGCCGGGGGAAACAGGGCTGTACTTCGAGGTCGATAATGTCGAGGCGACAGTCGACATGCTCAATATGCGCGGTGTTGAGTTTGACACACCTGTCACGAACGAACCCTGGCTCTGGACAGAGGCGTGGTTTCGCGATCCGGACGGTCACCGGCTCTGCCTTTACCACGCAGGCAAAGCGCGGCGGTTTCCGCCTTGGCGGGTTGGTGGCACCCCGACTTAATCAATCTACCGCCGTGTGACGACGTCGCTCCAATTGACGTTGGCCCGTGCTATCAAATTGTTCGTATCGTTCCGGAATGCCAGATTGGAATCGTAGTTGTAGTTCAAGTACAATTTTTCATCGATGACTGCGAACTGTTCCGGCGTACCAACTTTCAGCTCCCCAAGCGCGAGAGCATTCGGGCAATACCCGCCAAACTGCGGCGCATAGTGCTGTGGATTCTCTTCGAATGCGTCGAGATTTTCCTGGCTGGAGAACTGCCACTCAGCGTTCTGCCAAGTCGTTGAAAACGTTTCGGAACCTTCAACTGGTTCACCTTCAGTGAAGTATGACACGACGTCTCTCCCACTCACAGCAACGCCGCCGGAATACCAACTCGTGTCGGTCTCCGCGACCTCTACCGGTGCAGGAGCACTGTCGGCCATGGCCGATGGTGCGGCAAAACCCATAAGGGCGAGCGAAATCAGCGCAGAAGCGGCAAGTCTGTTCATCGACAAAGTTTCCTTTTCTATAACGGCAGAAATGGCATTGCGGGCCGGTCGAAGCAAATCACGCCGGATCACACAGGCGTCTCTCCCAGTCACACAGGAGCGACAAGATGGCGGAATCAAAAAGGCCGCCCTTCTCGGGCGGCCTCCGTGAGCTTGGTAAAGCTCTAAGATCCAGGGCTCGTTTCAAAGCCCATCGTATCTCGTCAGGCGTTCAGTAGAGGCTGCTCCACATGAAAACCCTCGGACACAGACCCAATGGCCCTACCTGGTTTCTCACTTGACATTGGATCACCTCCTTTCAGTTGCTTCAAAAAAGCCGCCAGCGAGTCACCGGCGACACTTTCATAATAGTCCGCAGATTCATGAAGGAAAACTAAAATCACCCCAAAAATGAAAAAGAGCGCGGCCTACGCCGCGCTCTCTCACTCTACGCTACTCTACTAAACCAGAAACAGGCTCGCTTAGTAGCCACCGCCGTCGGCTAAGACACCAACGGCCAGTCCAATGATGGCTCCAGTTGCGACAGATGCAAGGATCGCGTCGTTGGAGCCTTTGTCGCAAACCCAGTGATACCCCGACGGTGGAGCATACAGGCCATAAC
>JBCBOT010000543.1:0-3694 GCA_039821165.1 Planctomycetota bacterium
GGCTGCTGACCTTGCCCCAGGAGCATAGCGGGCACTGACCGCACACATGGATGACGCCGGGCACCGCTTGGGCACGTGCAACCCGCTGGGCCCAGGCGATTGGAGCGGTTCACATGGTCACTCGGGCTGAGCCCGGGTCACCGCACACTAGTGAAAGCGAGTCACTTTCAGTTAACCTCTAACAAGGGCAACAACTAGTGATTTAGATCACCGCGGTGCCGCCCAAGCCGCTAACGTTAGGCGACTCAATCTTACCAAATGGACGCGTCACACGAAGACACCGACTACAACGCGGACGAACTCGTCCAGTACTTTCGGGCACGCATCGCCGAGCATTCTCGCCCTGAATACGAACTCGGACTTCAACACACCCTTGAATGGCAGCGCCGTCGCGATGACTCCACGGTGACGCAGGCCGAGTTTGACGATTTCATTCGCCGCATTGAGACCGTTGACTCCGCTGGTTCTGCTTATGCCCACCTCTGGGTCACTGTCCGCAACTGGGCGTACGACCTTGAGCTTCGTGTGCCCAAATCGCCGCCGCCACATCTCACTGGCTATCGCCATACCGCTACCTGCATTACTGACGACAGGTTCACTGGCCAACTCACGGTCAATTCGACATACAACGTCCTCGAACTGGATACCGATCGCTCTCTCGTGCGTATATCCAACGATGAGTCCAAGCACCGATGGTACCCCGTCAATCACTTCACCCTGTCTGTGCCCCCAGAACGCGAATACGTTCGCAAACCTGATTGGTAGCGCACGTCGCATAAAATGGTTTCACGCTAGGCCTTCGGCACACCTTCCTTGGTTGGTCACGCGGGCTGGAATTGGTGCAATCTTTGGTCGTTCAGCCATCGCTCGCTTCACTTAGGGCGGTGTCGCGAATATCTTCCGTTGCAACGGGCATCCATGCCCTTTGCGACGTTAGCGGCTTCGACGGCTGCTGGCCTTGGCTCAGGAGCACAGCGGGCACTGACCGCACACATGGATGACGTCGGGCACCGCTTGGGCACGTGCAACCCGCTGCGCCCAGGCGATTGGAGCGGTTCACATGGTCACCCGGGCTGAGCCTGGGTCACCGCACACTAGTGAAAGCGAGTCACTTTCAGGTAACCTCTAATGAGGGCAACAACTAGTGATTTGGATCCCCGCGGTGCCGCCCAAGCCGCTAACGTTGGGCGACTCAAGTGAAAGCGTTAACCTACACAAGCCCGGCAGGAGAACTCATTACCAAGCCATCCTTGGATGTGCTTGCCGAAACAATTTTCACCGAACGAAACAAGTACTGGCGAACTGGAAGTGGTGATTCGGGCCTTGGAATTCAATCGGTAAAAAGGCGTCGAGACGGCACATACATTCAAGCCGCAGTGAACGGCGAACCATCACTGGTGTTCTGGCTTGTCGAAAAGCATGGTTTCTTCTTTACCTATTTCGACGCCAGTACAACGCCCACGCCAACACAGTACGTGCCATTTGCCGGTGGCGAATGCTCGCCTTGGGTCAAGCACGATGTTTGTGGAGAATCCTTTTACGCCCCACGAGCATGCTTTGTTTCGCGCCCCTTCGCGTGGCAAATCGTTCGCGATTTCGTTGAATCGAAATCAAAATCGAAAGCTGTACCTTGGCGCCGACGCGACAAACTAGAGTTCCCGTATCCAGCTGCCGGTGACCCAGTACCGAAACGCGAACATCTCGCGTAGTCGCCCAACATGGTGTTTACGCTCAGGCCCTTCGGGCACACCTTGGCTGTTAGGCAACAGGCCATGGCCTTGGTACAATTCTCGTAGTTTAGGCATCGCTCGCTTCGTTCTGGGCGTGTCGTATGAACCCTACGCGAGCGGACGCGAGTCGATGAAGATTCATGACCTTTCTGGATCAATCGAGATCGACGATGCTTCCCAACTAGCACATCGCCTTCGCACCAGCCGCCGGGCCCTGTTCGGCGCATTCCACGTCTCTCGCGACGGCGACCTGCCCTACATTTCTGCGCACTTCAACGGCGACATTGCCTACATCCACTACTTTTCCGCCGACGATCATCCCGGATTTCAGCCAATCGACATGACTCCCGATGGTTGCCCCGAGGATGTTCATTTCCTCAATACCGACGGTAACGAGGGGGGTGCGATCGACATGCCTGCCTCAACACTGGTCGACGCCGAAACGGCCGTTCGTGCAATTCTTGAATTCGCCGCGACTGGAGGCATGCCGAAATCCATTCAATGGTTCGAGCTTTGATCGACGGTGTTCATCGGCTTGGAATATCACCGGCATTCTGTTTAGGTCTGCGTGTTGGATGAGCATGGCAGCCGGCTCATCAACGCCACGCGACCCAATCTCACGGCTTGAATGCAGCGCCAAGGCGGTAATTGGGTCGTCGCCCCGCCTGAGCCTGATTCACCGCAAACTGGTGAAAGCGAGTCATACCGTCTTCCCCCGAAAAGGATCGCGGGCAACATGCGTCGATCGTCACGGGAAGACGCCAAGCCGCGAACGTCCCAGGGAAGTCGGAGCTCTTCGCGTCTCCGTGGCTTCGCGTGATCGCTCTTCGCTTCCGCGACCCCATCGGGCTTCTAGATAAAGTCGGAAATCCGCTGGCATAAAAGATGCATGGAATGCCAATCGTAATGAATGGACATCTTCTCCGTAGCACAGCGTTGTACGACGTGTTTACGCTGAGGCCTCCGGCGCACCTTCGCGAATGGCCCCGCGGGCTAGCTTAATTTCCAGTAACCTCCACTCAGGGCACCAGCTCGTAGTTCGAATCCTCTTGGTGCCACTCAAACTGCTAACACTGTCGGTCATCGCTTTTTAGGAAATGCAGTGCAACCTGACCCTTGGTTCGAACTTACCGAACAACACGCATTCACTGGCTCCACTTCTTGGCGTCTCAAAGGCGGTCACATTTGTTTTCGCGGTCGCAACAGTTCCGACGAACGACTTCCAGCCGTCCAACCGATTCCAGCTGCCAAAGAACGGATCGACGACTTCATCAAATCGCTGGACTTTCTTGATGTTTGGCGCTGGCGGAGAAACTACTCACCCGATGAATGCGGATTTGTCGTGATGGACGGCATGTCATGGACGTTTACGGGGTCCATCGGTGGACGCGAAATTGATGCCGGCGGCAGCAACGCCTACCCATCATTTGCCGACGTTGCCGTTCCATCGCTCGAGTCTGAGCGATACACGTTCCTTTTGTTTGCGCTGCATCGCTCGTTCGGTATACCCTTGCCGGACGATTTCTTTCGTGGTGGCTAACGTTTTGCAGCTTCAACAACCAACAACATGGTTTTTGCGATGTGGCTCTCCGGACACACCTGATCACTTTGGCAATCTCTCGTACTTCATACCTCGTCCGCCCGTTAAGGTAGCATTCGGAGACAAGTTTGTCGCTTCAAGTTTCGATTTCGCAATCGAACTGCCGGGGTATTTGTCGTTACGAAAACCCGACTTCGCGTAGGAGCCCTGTGTGGGCGGCGGAAGCGAAGAGTGATCACGCCAAGGCGGGGAAACGCGAAGATCTTGCGCGACGGCTCTGGCGACTTCGCGGCTTGGCGTCTTCGCGTGACGATCGATGCGTATCGTCGGCAATCCTTTTCGGAGAAAGACTGCTACAACCCTTGGTGTCAAGCTGGAAACCTGAGTCCAAGCAATTGCCGAAGTCGTTCGCAAACAACTTCGG
>JBCBOT010000544.1:0-3692 GCA_039821165.1 Planctomycetota bacterium
AGAACCCTCACCCGAAATGGTGCTCATGATGCAGGAATCCGTGGAGCAATTTTTTTCGCATTTGGGTGTCGGGCAGCTTCGGGATTTAGCGGGTGGCAAGTTAGAGGGGTATTCCAACTCGGAACTCGCCGACCGTTTCGGATGTTCCGAGCGAACCATCGAGCGTCGCTTGCACCTCATTCGAGAAAAATGTCAGCAGGAGTTGTGCGGCCAGCATGAGCATCCGTCAAAAGAAACTACCGATCGCGGTTCTGGAACGGATTGACGACCGCTGCACCGAGTTTGAGCGAGCTTGGCAAACTCAGTCGCCGGTCTCGATCGAGTCGATGCTCACTGACGCGCAATCATCAGTCGAACGCGAGGTGCTCGTTGCCGAGTTGATCGCTCTGGAGATTGACTATCGTCGTCGCAATGGTGAATCGCCCATCGAGTCTGAGTACACCGAGCGTTTTCCTGAGCATGGTGACGCCATCGTTGAGGCGTTGGGGACGACAAAAAAGAAACGCACAACAGGCTTCGATCCACCGTCCATCGAACGACTCGGGAAACTGTTCCCTTCGTTGCAGATCCTCGAATTGGTCGGCGCCGGCGGCATGGGCGCCGTTTACAAAGCACGGCAAGAAGGACTCGATCGAGTCGTCGCCATCAAAATCCTCCCGGAAGAGTTCGCAAGCGACGTCAAGTTTGCACTTCGATTCACTCGCGAAGCGCGGACACTCGCCCTCCTCAACCATCCAAACATCGTGGCCGTCTACGAATTCGGCAACGTTGAAAACACCTACTATTTCTTGATGGAGTCTGTCGAAGGGTCGACGCTTCGCGACATCACCGGTGCCAATCAGTTAGATGCCGCGCATGCACTCGAGATCGTGCCTCATCTTTGTGACGCACTGCAGTACGCGCATGATAAAGGCGTTGTGCATCGTGACATCAAACCGGAGAACATCCTGGTTTCTGTCGATGGCGTGGTCAAGATTGCAGACTTCGGACTGTCAAGGATACTCGGCAACGAGAGCCAGGCTTTCGACTTGACCGCGACGCACCAAGTCATGGGGACGCCACGATACATGGCACCTGAACAGTTGGAGGGAGCAAAGGGCGTCGACCATCGTGCCGACATCTATTCGCTCGGTGTTGTGATCTATGAAATGCTGACCGGTGAACTTCCGATTGGCCGTTTTGCGGCTCCATCCAAGCACGCACGGATCGACGTTCGGCTCGATGAAGTTGTACTCCGGACCTTGGAAAAGGAGCCGCGGCTCCGGTACCAGCGAGCAAGTGAGATCAAGTCAGACATGCAGTCCATCGCCTCGTCCGAACCACCATCGCTTGCGATCACGGAAGCCATCGAGACCGGGAAGCGTCCGCCGGTTGCATCCAGAGTGGAAATGCACGACCAAGAGCTTGCGGGCCGACTGTTGCTGACACGTCGCGAACTAATGACTCGTGTCGAGAATTCACTGCGCCCCTTATTTCGCGGGCAAATGATCCAGATATTCATTGGCCTCTCGTTGATCGCGATCGGCGCCCAATGTTGGGCTCGCAACACGCAGATACCACATCGGCTCATCAGCGGTGCAATCATCCACGTCTACGGCGTCTTGATGATCGCCCAAGCGGCGAACGTTTGCACGAGGATCAAGCGTATCGACTACTCCAAGCAGGTCAGCGATATCCGTGAGCGGCTTGAGTTCTTGCGATCGGGTTACCTTCGCTCTGGAGTGCTGGTCGGATTCATTTGGTGGTTGATGTGGATTCCACTCGCGGTCGCAATCGGTTTTGATGCCGTGATGTATCCGGCATGTTTGAATGTGTCGCTCATTGTTGGTGTTATCGGGTTTGTTGTCTCCGTCGTGCTCTACAAGCGGGCGATGAATTCGGGAAAGGCCAAGGCCGAAAAGTGGACCCGGGAATTCTCCGGAGCCAGTCTGAACAACGCTTCCGTCTTGCTCAACGAAATCGAGCAAGCGGGCATTCAATAGCGTTTCGCCTTCCGTCCTTCCCGAAGTTCGATCTCGTGATGTGGTCGACTCGTTTCGCTGTCGACCCATTTCGGCGTCGATGACGCGATCAACCCTTTCGTACTCCCACGCTTTTTGCTTACTCACGATCGAGGTGCTTCCATGCCACAGACACTCGCGGAAGTTTCCACATCCAGTCCATCCACAATCTCAGCGGATTCGAGTGGTAAGATCGATCGACGTCATGACCTGGATGCACTTCGGGCGGTCGCGATGTTGCTAGGTATCGTCTTACATGCCGCGCTCTCGTTTGCGCCGATCCCATGGATGGTCAGTGACTCCCAGCAGAACGGACTCTTTGAGATCTTGTTCGCGTGTATTCACGGATTCCGAATGCCCCTGTTTTTTCTGCTGAGCGGATTCTTCACGGCAATGCTTTGGCGGAAACGAGGGCTCGGCAGCTTGATTTGTCAACGCGCCAAGCGGATCGCGCTACCGCTGTTTGTTTGTTGCCTCACAATCCTTCCGTTGATGTGGGCGGTGATCTTCCTCGTGAATCAGCCGGCGGAACCCACCGACGACGGTGTTTACGAAGCCGTGATTTCGGGCGACATCGAACGACTTCGCGATCGACTTGCCGAGTCGAACGTGGATGTGAACGTGATCCCTTCCGGTTCCGGCTCTTCACCGCTCAGCACGGCCGTGTTCCTGGGGCACACCGAAATGGTCGAATTGCTCGTTGCTTCCGGCGCCGATGTCAATGTGCCGAACCCGGACCTCGCGACGCCCCTGCACATCGCATGCTTTATGGGTAGAGCTGCGTCCGCCAAGATTTTGTTGCAGTCCGGTGCGAACACGAGTGTGCTGAACGGGACGGGGCAAACGCCAGCGGATGTGTTGGAGACGGACTTTGGGACAACCCAAATGGTTGCAGGGCAGTTCGGAGTGCAACTCGACGAAATCGGCTTGAGGCAAGGACGCGCCGAGATCGCAAAGCAACTTGGGGTCTCCGGCTTTCAGAACGACAAGATCGCGGCGTCAGTTGGGTTCAGTGGTTTGTCGATGCTCTTGTTTCACGTCCCAGTGTTCATGCATCTTTGGTTCCTTTGGTTTCTGTGCTGGTTTCTTATCCTTTTCTTGGTCTACGTTCCGATTGCGAATGTTCTTGCGATTCGAAGCCTTCCACGATGGCTCCTCTGTTCGCCATTGAGTCTATTCTGGTTGATCCCACTCACGATGTTGCCGCAGTCGTTTATGGCACCGACGACGTTCGGACCGGATTCGTCGGGTGGGCTTCTTCCGATTCCGAGTGTCTTCTTCTACTACTCGATTTTCTTCTTCTTGGGAGCGGTCTACTGGGATGTCGACGATGTCGAGGGGAAGCTCGGTCGCTCGTGGTTTGTGGTATTGCCGATCGCGTTGTTCGGTGTGTTCCCGATCGGGTTGGACGTGGTGACCGGTCAAATTGGTGTCGTCCCGTCATTCGAAAACAGGTCGACGCAAACGACGCTCGGCAACTTCCTGCAAGCGACGTTTACGTGGTTAACGATTTTCGGGTTGATCGGACTTTTTCGGGCGATGCTTTCCGACGAGAGCAAACGGCTGCGGTACCTCTCTGACGCTTCCTATTGGTTGTATCTGGCCCATCTCCCATTGGTTCTCGTCGCGCAATGGCTGGTGCGTGATTGGCCAATACCATCGTTCGTGAAGTTCGTCGGAGTCACTATCGCG
>JBCBOT010000545.1:0-3672 GCA_039821165.1 Planctomycetota bacterium
GACCGAACATGGGAATGTCGAAACCGAGAACGAGATCTTCGTCATCAAGGGCTTTGACTACGACACGAGTTGCTGGTCACACCATCACAATCCGCGAACGGTTGCCAACAACCCCGCCGGCGAAATCGCCCTGAACATGGGCATCACGGGGCCGCACTACACCATCGGCGCCGCTTGTGCCGCAGGCAACGCGGGTATCATTCAAGGTGCGCAGATGCTGCGCTTGCACGAGTGTGACCAGGCGATCGCCGGTGGAACGAGCGAGAGCATCCATACGTTTGGCATCTTCGCCAGTTTCAATAGCCAGAACGCGCTTGCGACGCACGACGATCCGACCAAGGCATCGCGTCCTTTCGACACCGATCGAAATGGAATCGTTGTTGCCGAAGGCGGCTGCCTCTACATGCTCGAACGACTCAGTGATGCGAAGAAACGCGGCGCTGAAATCTACGGCGAGCTCGTCGGTTATGCGATGAATACCGACGCGACCGACTTTGTGTTACCCAACCCCGAACGGCAAGCACAATGCGTTCGCATGGCATTGGACCGGGCCGGACTTGAACCGGACCAAATCGATATCGTCAGCACGCACGCGACCGGCACAATGAGCGGCGACGCTCAGGAGTGTGCCGCGCTTCGCGAGGTGTTTGACGGATGCGAGAATGTCCGGATCAACAACACCAAGAGCTATATCGGCCATGCGATGGGCGCCGCCGGCGCTTTGGAATTGGCGGGCAACCTCGCCGCATTCAAAGACTCCGTGGTGCACCCGACGATCAACGTCGACCATCTTGACGAGGATTGCCGTTTGCCTGGGTTGGTTCTCAACGAGCCGCAAGACAATCGCCGAATCGACTACGTGCTTAACAACTCGTTCGGGATGCTCGGCATCAATTCAGTCGTCATCATTGCCCGCTTCTGAAAATCAGATCGGGCTACCCGGGGATCGCTCTTCTCACGTCGGTGGACAGTGCACCTTGAACGGTGCAATCACATCACGGACTTACTAGCTGCGTCGCCGTCGACGCAGTAGCACCACGGACCCGATACCGCCCAGCAACAGCGCCGAGGACGGCTCGGGGATTGTCGAGACGATGGTCGTGGTCAGGCTGTAGTTGGTCTCGGCGCCGATCTGCTGCAGGTAGATGGTGTACGTCCCCGATGGAAGCGGCGGAGTGAATCCGCTCCCGGTGACGATGCCGGCCCGCGGCAGAAGATTGAAACCGCCCGCGGCGTCGGCTGCACCGAATGTCGTCCCGCCGATGTAGGCGTCGTCGGGAAGCTGACCGAAGTCCACTAGGTTCAGCTGGTTCGCGTCGTAAGGGAACGAATCCGTGTCGTCGATCGCGAGAAACGCAAGATTGTCGGTTGATTGGTAGTTGTCCACGACCAACGACGTCCAAACGGATCCCGTGGGAACCACGAACGTGAAGACGTCCGTATTGGCGAGCCCAAACGCATCTTCGATGGTTCCGATGACCGTGTTGTCCCCGACCGTAAAGTTCAGTGCGGTCGGGTTGAGGTTGTCATTCGAAAGCTCGCCATCGATCGACTCGTCGTGCACGACCGCTGCAAGGGCCGAATTCGTGGCGAGTAGGACGGTGGCGGCAAAAAGTCCGAAGAGGATCGCACGGAACATGGGGACACCGCGGGGCTGATGAGAGAGAAGAGACTTTGCGACACTTTATCGTAGTCGTGCGGCGAGCCAGATTCACGTGGTCCGACGCTCCGTCGGCCATCGCCAGCCAAAAAACCGGGCGTGGCCACTTCGAAATCTTGCGCCGCCCCGATAGAATCCGGGTTGAGACGTTTCGAGGTCCATACTCCGAGCCAAAAGAATGACCCCCGGCGAAATTCGCGAAGAAATCATTGACATCCTGGAAGACATCTCGCCCGACGAAGAGTTGGACGACTTGAAGGACGATGAGCCGTTTCGCGATCAGCTTGAACTCGACAGCATGGACTTTCTGGACATCGTGATGGAATTGCGAAAGCGCCATCGCGTTCAGATTCCGGAGGAGGAGTACGGGGCCCTCGCTAGCATGGCCACGACCGTCGAATACCTCGAGCCCAAGATGCGCGACATCGTCAAGTCGTAGACCTGGCACGCGAACGCGCAACGAGAACACTGGCCAACTGTGTCTGATTCCTACGACACCATCATCATCGGCGCCGGCATGAGTGGGTTGGCCGCCGGCATCCGGTTGGCCCACTTTGATCAACGGGTCTGCATTCTCGAACGCCACTACACGATCGGTGGCTTGAATTCGTTTTATCGAATGGGCGGTCGCGACTACGACGTCGGCCTTCACGCGATGACGAACTTCGCACGACGCGGAACCAAAAAGGGGCCGCTCGCGAAACTCATTCGGCAGCTCCGTTTCAGTTGGGAAGACTTTAAGCTCGCCGAACAAGTCGGTTCGTCGATCCGTTTCCCCGGTGTCTCGCTCGACTTTACGAATGACATCGAACTCCTCGAGAGTCAGATTGCCGAGCGATTCCCTGACCAAATCGATGGGTTCCGAACGCTTTGCGGATCGCTGCTCGACTACTCGGACATGGATGGGGCGGATGAGCGATTCATGCGTTCGGCACGTGACGTTTTGCGCGAGCATCTGAGTGATCCGCTACTGATCGAGATGCTGATTTGCCCGCTGATGTGGTACGGCAATGCGCGTGAGAACGACATGGATTTCGGTCAGTTCTGCATCATGTTTCGTGCCTGCTATCTCGAGGGGTTCGGTCGTCCGTTCAAAGGCGTCCGGGTGATTCTGAAGAACCTTGTTCGCAAGTTCCGCGGACTCGGCGGCGAACTGAAACTTCGCAGCGGCGTCTCTCGAATTTGCGTCGAAGATGGGCGTGCGGTGGGTGTCGTTCTCGATGACGGAACGGAATTAACCGGCAAGCGAATCCTCTCTTCGGCCGGCAATGTCGAGACGTTGCGGCTGTGTGAGGACATCACCGAAGTCGATGTCGCGCGGGCCGGCAAACTGTCGTTTATCGAGTCGATTTCTGTACTCGATCGAATGCCACAGTCCTTTGGTTTTGACCGCACGATCGTGTTCTACAACGATAGTGAACGCTTCCATTGGAAACGCCCCGAGGATTCTCTTTGCGACGCGAGGACGGGCGTGATTTGTTCGCCCAACAATTATGTTTACGAAAGCGAAGAGGGCGAGCTTCCCGATGGGGTGATCCGAATCACCACGCTGGCCGACCACGATCGCTGGTGCGGTCTCGGTGAAGCCGAGTACCAAGCCGAAAAAGTCCGTGAGTACGACCGCTCGGTGGCTTCATCGGTCCGATTCATGCCTGACTTTCGGCGTTACGTGGTCGACACGGACGTCTTCACGCCGAAAACGATTCGCCGATTCACCTGGCACGACAATGGTGCCGTCTACGGGGCGCCCGAAAAACAACTCGACGGCACCACACACCTTCCCAACCTTTACCTTTGCGGCACCGACCAAGGTTTCGTCGGAATCGTGGGGGCGATTGTCAGCGGCATCAGCATGGCAAATCGGCACTGTCTGCAGTAGCACTGTCTAGCACTCTCGCTTTGCCGGCATGCGACGCTACCGTCTTCCCATCATTTCCGAACTCGATCATCAAAACAGAAAATCACAGACGGCGCGAGAGGTCGCTCGCTCGATGAAACGCAAGCCCACGCCG
>JBCBOT010000546.1:0-3670 GCA_039821165.1 Planctomycetota bacterium
ATCGAAGAGGTTCGCGAACGATCAAGGGCAGCTCGTGCCACCTACACCAAGTGAACTACCGAGTTCAGATCACTGGACAGCAAGTCTTGCAACTCGAAGACCTATCCTCACTGTCTGGCCTCTTTTGGATTCATGCTGATTCTGTTCGACGCTCGAACATCCACCGTGCTATTGTCCCGGCATCCTATTAACGATCACAGCAACGGCGACCAACACACGCGGGCCAAAGTTCTGCGAGTCAGTCTTTGCAACCCTCTCGCAAGTACCGTTTGACTTACTGGTGCTGCCCCTGGATGGCAAGGCAACGCTTGCGGTGCGTTGCCGGCCAAGCCATCACCGCTTGATCGCTCGCGAACTCCAAGCCGCCTATCCTGATCTTCGGATTGAAAAGCGGCGTGAGCCAATCGAGAAGAGTAAACGCTACCGCGTTTGTCTCGCTCTCATTCCCGACACTGTTTCACTTCGCTCATACGAGACGTTTCGTAACGACGTCGACGGGTCGTTTGTCGACCCGGTGTCCTCACTGTTGTCCGCGATCGCTCCGGGAGCGGCCGCCCTTGACTTCCGAATCGAATTTCAGTGTCGGCCGTGTTCTACACGTCGTCTCAAACGTTTCGTTCAACGCTGTGCGGCTGTTGATTCAGAGAAGGGGAGTCACGCCATGTACCGCTGTCGCGTGACGGTATCCGGGACGGGACGAGGCAACGTCCCGGTTGTTAAACGACATCTTCACGAGATCGCAGCCGTCTTTCAGCAGTTCACGACGGGTACAAAGACTGCGTTTAAACGTCGCCCCGGTTGGCGTTCTTGGTTCATTTGCCACAACGGAGAGTTGGCCACGATGTGGCACCCACCAACGGCCGTTGTGAAAGCGGCCGCAGTGGAGACAAACGACTCGCGATCGCTGGAAGCTCCGCTGTCAATTGGCTCAGGAAAAGAGAGTGGGGGAGTAGTCCTCGGCAGGCACGACGCCGGCGGCACGTGGAAGAACTTTGGCTTGCAGTTGAATGATCGTCGCAGGCACTGTGTGATAGCGGGGAAGACCGGGCAAGGAAAAAGTACGCTCCTGCACCAAATGATCGTCAGCGACATCAACGCGGGTCACGGGGTTGCTGTCCTCGATCCCCACGGTGACCTAGCTGAGTCGGTGCTCCGCTGGGTGCCAGGTTCACGGAGCCAAGACATCGTGCTTCTTGATGCTGGAGCCCAAGACTTCCCAGCCGCGTTCAATCCGCTGCAGTGCCCACCGGGTACAGACCGTGCGTTGCTTGCCAGTGGTCTCGTTTCTGCGCTTAAAAAGAACTTCGGAGACAGTTGGGGGCCCAGGCTCGAATACACGCTCAGAGCGGCCGTGCTGGCTCAACTTGAAGCACCTGACGCCTCGTTTGTTGGTCTCATGCGGATGCTTACCGATGCTCGCTACCGCGAGTCGCTTATGGGGCATGTCACTGACCCGCTCATTCGTTCGTTCTGGCTCGAGGAATTTGCCAACAAGCCCGATCGTCTGCAGGCAGAGACCATCAGCCCGATTCAAAATAAAGTCGGTCAGTTTCTCTCTTCGCCGATCCTCCGCAACATCGTGGCCCAAGTGCCAGGCCGCATCAACGTGCGGGAGTGTATGGATCAATCAAAGATTTTGATCGTGAATCTTTCAAAGGGCATGATCGGAGAAGACAGCTGCAGTTTGCTCGGCAGCTTCTTAGTGGCGGCGATTCAGCAGGCGGCAATGTCACGCAGTGACACGCCCGAAGACGAGAGAAAGGACTTCTTTTGCTATATCGATGAGTTTGGCAGCCTGAGCTCAGAGTCATTTGCAACGAGCTTTTCAGAGCTCCGGAAGTACCGCACGAATTTGATCTGTGCGTGTCAGTTTATTCAGCAGTTGGATGAAACCACCAGGCACGCAGTGTGGGGTAACGTCGGCAACTTGCTCTCGTTTCAAGTTGGCATCGAAGACGCGGAGCTTCTTGCCCCACAGTTTGCAGGCGACTTGCAACCACTCGACTTGATCAGCTTGCCGCAGTACCACGCGTACGCTCGGATTCTGAATCAAGGCGTTCCCACCAAACCCTTCACGATGAAGACCATTGCTCCCAAGGATCCCCGTCACGAGGATCGGAGCGACAAGCTGCGACGCACATCCAATCGGCAATACGCTAGGCCTCGGGATGAGGTGACCAAGGCAATCGAGAAGCAGCTAGGATCGTTTGGCTAGAAAAAATAACGCCCAATCATTTGACGCAAAATCGAATTAGTGCAACTCTCAGTGCATGCAAAAAAAGACTATTTTAAGTTCGGCAGAGATCGAGAACGGTGGTGAGTTCATTAAAGGAGTTGTGGACTCTTGCGAGGAGCTTTGGAAAGCCTGTCTGATCGATTCAACTTCCGATGAAAGACTCCTTCAGGCTTTGGCGTTGTACGACAACGACTTCGTCTCTATCCACTTGCCTGCCAATCTTGAAGAAGACGACATTGAATTGATCCGGCGACTGGTGAACCGGATTTTTGATCACCTAGATGAAGACAATTTTGGCGTACAGGAATGGACTACCGAGGGTGCAGTTTCGGGTGACGAACACGAGAGCACGCTAAACGAGGGGCCACCATTTCCGAATAATTGGGACGAGTTAGTCGTTACTTATTGCAGAGCTCTTGAATCGCAGGGCAAGTCCGAAGAGCTTGCCCAAGTTGTTTTGACCATGGATCGCGACCATGTTGATCCAAAAGGCTGGTATCGAGATCGGTTCCTCAACGGTTTGGAGGTCTAGTTTTAGGCAATCGAGAAGCAACGGGAATCGACATCCCATACAAATGACCGAGTCGGTCTTCTCGAAAGGTCGAATCAATGTGAAACCATCGCAGGCTTGCGATGGTTTTTTCTCGTCTCGAGAGCTTCGGATGAGTGTTCCCAACGTCTGATAATCACGAGGCTCTGTCCTGAGTCAGACGCAGGTCAGAGACCGCACAAGAGTGACTAATTTGGCTTCCAATAGGGCAATGCATTCGAGTCGGTCACGAGTAAGCGGCACGGCCCGGGGCGGTGACAGTCACGCAGCGAAGACCGTCTCCAAGTACCGCACGAATGATTGGCCGTCAGTCTCCGGCAAGGACTTCAGGAGCTTGCGAATCCGCCAGGCGGTGGGATAGGCGACGTCCAATTCAGCTTCGATCTCACGCACACGAGGTAGCTTGTCGGACTTCCAAAACAGCCACACCGCAAAGAAGATCTTCTGTGGGATCGGTGACTTGCCGGCGATCGTTCCGGCAAGTGGATAGAGGTGATGTCGACCCCATGAGCACGTGAAGCGAAGATTGACTCCGGACTCAGAGTACGAGTCAAACCGCTTGCACGCAGGGCAGGCGGTGTTCGAGTACCGTAGCTTCATCAGGTAGCGAATGCAGGCCGCGTTATCAGGGAAGAGCCGATGAAATGCGGAACGCGTTGCGACCATTTTGTCGAAGGGACACCCGAAGGCGATTGTCCCAACTAGTCTATCGAGATTCCTCCCCACAGGTAGCTGATCGCGGACAGGTGCCCCTTCAGCAATGGGTTAGATTCTCTCGAGAACGGTGACTAGTTGGGACGCAAGAAGACTAGTGCCGCGGGAACGAATCAGTGTGGCTTGAAGGTCAGTGCCTTCGCACTTTGAAAACTCTCATTCGCAAGCCA
>JBCBOT010000547.1:0-3655 GCA_039821165.1 Planctomycetota bacterium
CCGACGGCGCTGTACCAATCGACGGCTTCGCTCACGAACTGGGTGGTCGGCTTATTACTTCTCACCGCATTCACCACACTCCTGGTCGGGGGCATCGACTTGTTTTACGAAGCGAGTGTTGCGACCGCCAGCGACTCCACACTTGCCACACTCGGTGTGACCATGATCCTTTTCGGCGTCGGTGCATTGCTTTCGTACCTCGTGTGCGGGATCGTCTTTCTCGTTTGGGTGCACCGCACGACAAGCAATGGTCATGCGTTGGGAGGCAACGGACTGACGAGTCCCGGATGGGCCGTCGTTTTCTGGTTTATCCCCATTTTGAATCTGTTTCGTCCCTACCAATCTCTTCGCGACGTTTACCGGGTCAGCCTGGGTCGCAATTCGCCCGGAAGTCTCGAGACGGTCGCGGTACCCGGTTTCTTCGGTGCGTGGTGGACCTTCTGGGTGGTGTCTTCGATCCTGGGCCGAATCGAATCCAGGCTGCCTCGATTGGAGGCCGATACGAGCGTGGTGATGGTCGTGAGTATTCTCAGCACACTTAGCACCCTCGCAGCCGCCTACTTTTGCATCCAGGTCGTCCGAAACTGCAGCCAGATTCAGGACGAGCATTACCAAGCAAGCATGGGACAAGCCGAGGGTGCAAGCCCGTATTCGCCGCAGGCTCAAATTTAGTCTTTGCGTGCGATCCATCCGTGTTGCGAATCGACTGCTTGGTTGAATGACCCGAGCGAGTCAACCATTGAAGCGTTGGTGAAATCGTGCCAGGCCAATGACGGCGGCGCCGAGCGGGCTCAGTCGGCGCGCTCGGCGATTCAACAACTGGTTGACGAAGAGCTACGCGATCTCGCGGAGCATTTGGTCGTCATCGCCTTGCCCGATGACGAATCGGAAGAACGAGCAGACCGCGATCAGGTTTCGCATGCGTTGGAAACCCGGTCGGTCACCGAGCTTGAATCCGTGTTCACGGCCGTGGCGGAGGAGCTAGGGCCTCATCTCGCGCATGCCTGGAAAAGCCTCGCTGCACTTCCAAAGGTTTCCATTGGCCAAAGCGTTCCGGCGCGGTTTCCAAACCATCCCGCGGCCACTTCCACCGTTCGATTCACCTGGCTCTCGGAAATACTCCGAATTCTCTATCGATTCCCGATTGGGAAGGTGAAGCCCGAGTGGCTTGCGGTGCATGGTGGAGGTCTGACCGAAGAAACCGCCGCTGAGATGCTGTTACGGATCTTCGAGTATTCGACGGATGGCAGTCGCGAGCAAGACACCGTCGGACGACTGTTGGGAAGCGTGATCGCGGCGGGAGGTCACGTCGCGGAGAACGTTTACGACACGCTCGTGATGATCGCTCGGGACGACCATCCCGTGGGGCAAACCGGCGGCCACGTTTATCGTGGACTCTGGCTCAGCGGTCGACAGGAAGCTTTTGACATCCTGGGTGAACGCTTGCGTGAGAGCGAGGATGAAGCCGAAGTCGAAAGCATCGTTCGGGCCTGCGTGGAAGGCGGTCCCGAGGCCATCCAGACGACTCTACGTCACGTGATGAGCCTGAGCCTCTTGGATCAAGACCCGATCGCATCCGCCGTTGGCTCCTGGTTCGGTCTCGATCTGTGCCAAGCCGTTGCCGATGCGCGACCCGAGTTGATCGAGCCGTTCATCGCGTCTTTGGAGCGTCATCTCTCGCAACCAACACCCGACTTTGAACCGCACGAATCCGAAGGGGCGACGGGATATATCGAACTACTGACGGAAATGTTTTTTGATGCAGCGGGTGTCCCGAAACGAGCACTTGCATGGCTTGATCGCGTCGAGGAGGACGAAATCAGTCTGATCGCGAGAGCCTTTCGCGTGGTGCAGTTCCCATCCGAGATGGATCCCGCGCTCGAGGAAGTCTGGTTGCGTGTACTGGACACGGAGGACATCCAAGTCGCTGCGTTGGCGATTTGGTGGAACGGAGACTATCCGCCGGTCACCGATCCGATCCGCCTGTTTGAAATCATCGAACGCGTGAAAGCTCGTCTGAAAGGACACCGTGGGAGACTCTCGGACGAGGAATCACAAACCGCTTCGGAAGCCAAGCGAAAACTGTTGGAGATGGTTGCTTCCGTGGCCGGCGCGATTCCGATCGCGACGCTACTGCCGTACGCCAGTGATGCCCAAAAAGCAGGCGCACCGTACAACCGGTTTCGTGATCGACTGCTTTCGATTGCGGGCCCGGACGAAAGAGAACTCGTGGTTGCGTTTCTCAAACGAAATAAGAACTTCGATGCCCATTCGATCTTGCCCGGATTGATCCGGGAGTCATTGTCGACCGACGATTTAGCTTGGCTACAGCCCTACATCGAGGCGAAGCATTCCTACCAACGCCCCGAGGGCGCCAACGCGATCGCTCAACACGCCAGCGAGACTGAGACGCGGAACTTTGTCGAGGCGTTGCTTGCGGACAAGAAGAAGCAGCTCCGTCTCGGCGGTTTCCACATCTTGCGTGCGCTCGTCGAACGCGAAAAGGATGTTCATTGGGTCGCGTCGACGGCAGCCGAACTCGGAACGCGCAAAAAGCTCACCAATGACGAAAAGCACGCCCTCCAAGCCCTTTCCAAATCGTTGCCGGCGGATGTGATTGCGGACCTTCACGGCAAGTCGGAAGCGTCACCACCATCAAGCGTCCAGCCTGCCACGAAAAAGCCTCAACGGATCGAACTCCGAGCGGACCGTGACGCGATGGTCGCGTGCTGGGACCGCATCGCAAGTCTTGTCGAGCATCACGCCGAAACGATGGTTCGGTTTCGCGAGGAGGATTCGCACGACGTCCAATCGGGAACGCTGATTGAGGTCGACTTGAGGGACGCAGTCATTCTCGGTTATCGCGAAGATGCGGAACTGAACCGTGACTTCCCGTTGGCTGACATTTGGCAGACTTGGTTCGAATCGAAAGACAACCGAGAGTTGCATGATTCGAATGTGCTGGCCGGCCTGCTGATGGCTTCCTGGTCTCCAGAATTCAGCGACACGTATGTCGGTTACGATTCGCGGGTTTGGTTGGGCGACGACCGGCGTCGCGCGAAGAACTACGATTGCGTGGCCGCCGTCGTTCAGTGGCTGGCCATACGCAATGCCAATGAGTCCGGTGCCATGCTGTTGCTGGACGCCTTTGAGTATTCGTTGGCATCGATGCCGGACTGGAAAGAGCTTGTTGACCCGCACGCCTCGCGTTGCCGGTCCATCAACAACCGCGCGCTACCGTGGGTGCGAGCCCTACAGGAATACGCACTCGGATTCGACGCCCAGATTCCCGCCGATGTGGTGACGCGTTGGTGGCGACTGGCGTGTTTCCACGATCGTCCGCTTCTCGATGTGCCGCGTCTGCCACCATCGGCGGAACTCGCTGCGGCGGCGTTCGGCGTGGGAGAAATCGATGAACAAGCCCTGAAAGACTGTTGGCATTGCCCCACACAAGGGGACACGCCGATCGAAATCACAACCAGTCTCGAGGACAACCATCGTGCCCGCGTGAAACGATACGCCGGTGACCGTTCCGAGGCGTTTGATCGGGTCTTGGATCAATTCTTGACGGAGACGGTTCAAACCGCGTTGGATGACGACTCGCCACGCCAAACCGATGCGATGAGCGTGGCATCGATGTTCGGGTCCTATCCAG
>JBCBOT010000548.1:0-3635 GCA_039821165.1 Planctomycetota bacterium
CGCGTCTAAAGCCTGCGCTACGCGGCCGCCTGGAACAGTTCGTTGATGAAATCGATTGCAGTGCTTGCGATGGCTCACGGTTGCGATCCGAATCCTCCGCCTGCCGCTTCCGTGGTTACACCGTCGCGGACCTCGTGCACATGCCGCTGAATCGGCTGCACGAAGTCGTTCGGAAATGGAAACTCGATCGTCGAGAAAAGAAGATCGCGGGCGAACTGATGCGTGAAATTCAGTCGCGTGTTCGGTTTCTACTCGATGTCGGGCTGGACTACCTGACGCTGCACCGCGGCGCCGCGACCTTGTCCGGCGGTGAAGCCCAACGCATCCGCCTGGCGTCCCAACTCGGCAGCGGACTGTGTGGTGTGCTCTACGTGCTGGACGAACCGACAATCGGGCTCCACCCTCGGGACAACCTGAAACTGTTGTCGGCGCTGCATCGATTGCGTGATCTTGGCAACACGCTCCTGGTCGTCGAACACGATCGCGACGTGATCGCCGGAAGCGATTATCTCTGTGATTTCGGCCCGATGGCCGGTCGCGGCGGCGGACGCATCACCGCGCAGGGACCACCAAAACATGTCGAGCCTTTCGACCGTTCGCTGACCGCTGGTTACCTGGATGGCACGCGCGAAATCAACGTGCCTTCGGTACGACGCCCCGTGTACACCGATGGCGGAAAACCGCTCGTTGACTTTCTCTCGCTTCTTGGTGCGAGCGAGCACAACTTGCAACGCGTCGATTTAAAGATCCCTCTCGGCGTCCTGACGGTCGTGACCGGCCCCAGCGGAAGTGGAAAGAGCACACTGATCGAAGGCACGCTGTACCCGATTCTTGGAAAACGCCTGCATCGCGTGCGGATGAAGCCGGGGCGGCACGACAAACTCGAAGGACTCCGTCACGTCGACAAGGTGATCCGTGTCGACCAATCGCCGCTCGGCAACACCCCCAGCAGTAACCCCGCCACCTACACCGGTGTCTTCGACATCATCCGGCAACTGTTTGCGGAGTTGCCGGAATCCACCGAGCGTCGCTTCACCGCCCGAACGTTCAGTTTCAACGTTGCGGGCGGACGCTGCGAAACCTGCGAAGGCAGCGGTCAACGACGAATCGAAATGCACTTCCTACCCGACGTGTTCGTGCCTTGCGAGGAATGCGATTCCAAGCGGTACAACGAGGACGTGCTGGAGGTGAAGTACCACGGCAAATCGATCGCCGACGTCCTGGCGATGCAGTGCGGCGACGCTGTCGAACTCTTTCAATCGCAGCCTCGCATTGTTCGGGTACTGCAAACGCTCTGCGATGTCGGATTGGATTACGTCACGTTGGGACAGCCGGCGCCGACACTCTCGGGTGGTGAAGCCCAACGCGTTAAGTTGGCATCGGAATTGGCGCGTCCCGGTTCCGGCCGAACCTTGTATCTGCTCGATGAACCGACAACGGGGTTGCACTTCGATGACATCGCAAAACTGTTGGACGTGATTCAACGCCTCGTCGAGCTCGGTAACACCTGCGTCGTCATCGAGCACAACTTGGATGTCATCAAGTGTGCCGACTGGGTGATCGACATGGGGCCCGGCGCGGGCCTCGACGGCGGACGGATCGTCTTCGAGGGCACTCCGGAAGCGCTCGCGGCCACGGCGAAGAAGCGTTCCCGCAAGAAGGACGAGACTTCGGTCACGGCTCCATTCGTCGCCGAAATTCTTGCTCCCAAACCCAAGAAGAATACCCAAGCGACCAAAAAGACGGCGACGAAGAACGGAGCGAGCGTACGCGTTGACGAAGGGGAACCCGTCGCGAAAAAGAAAGCGAAACGCAAAGCAAAGAAGTCATCAAAGGGGACCGGAACATCCGCATCGAAAAAGCGAATCGCCAACGAAGTTTCGATCTGGAAAACGCTCGGCCGCCGCTGGCATTCGATGCCCAAAGGCTTTGACGGTGATGCCGAACCCGAATGGCCACTTGCACTGCCCGATCGATTGTTCGACCAAATCGAAAAGATCGGGGGCGATGACTGCTTGAAAATGGCAGCGGTCGATCGCGTCGATGTCGTCGGCACGGATGGCGCCGTCAAACTTTCGATCCGAACGCGGGAGTTGGATGCCGTCAAACTCGTGACGAACAACGGAATCGAAACGACCGAACGAGACGACTTGGGTGACGCCAAAATCAACGTGGAAAGTGCCGATGCGACCACCACGCTTTCGATCAATCGACTCGGCCAGGCAACGAAACCGGCGCTGCGTCGCTTCCTAAAACGGATCCTCTTATCGCCCGCGTGAGTTCCCCGTGTCACCGTTGACCGAAGACGTCCTGGCAAGGTGTGAACCGGCGCTGCGTGAAGCCGTGACGTCGGGTGCCTCCGAATCGCGGGTCGCCGCCCGCATCCGAGAAATAGCCGGCGAAGACTTCTTCGGGTTGGTGGTCGCAACGGCGCAATTACAACGCAAAGCGGTCGCAAAGTTTGGCGAAGGCCTGTGGTGGGCGACAGACCGCGCACTCCAGCAAGCGAGCGCTCGCTTGGTTGCCGACGTCAAAGCCCAATGGTTCGGACGCGAGCACGTTCAAGACCTCTGCTGTGGGGTCGGCGGCGATGCGTTGGCGTTCGCCGCACGCGGGGAAGTCACCGGCGTCGATCAAGACCTCGGACTCATCGCAATGGCGCGCGAGAATGCGCGTTTGAACTCCCCCGCGACGTCGGGGCACCGTTTCATCTGCGCGAACGTTGAGTCGCTCACACTCGACGCCAGCAGCGAGGTGCACATCGATCCGGATCGGCGGGACGGCACGCAACGTAAGACGCGTCCGGAGGATTATTCACCGGACTGGGAGTTTGTGGCAGACCTACTGCGAAGATGCCAAGGTGTTCTCGTCAAACTGGCGCCCGCGGCGGAACTGCGCGACCATCCCGATCATCTGCGAGTTTGGACCTCGTTGTCCGGTAGCGTCCGAGAACAATCCCTTGCGACCGGCACCGTCGCCGCGCGAGCGAGAGAGCTTCATGCGATTCACGCGGACTCGACGCGTGCAGCCGTTGTGATCAATAACCAAGCGGTGGCCACCTTTGATTCAGGCGACCACGATCATCGCTGCGAGTGTACGGATCGCCCCGGCGAATTCATGGTCGACCCGGACGCCGCGATCCGCGCAGCCGGGCTGACGTCAGCTTTCGCCCATCACTTTGGATTGCGTTCCATTGGCGAGCCGAGTGGTTTTCTCACTGGCGATTCCGCCAACGTCGAAGCGCTCGCCACGTGCGAACGCGTGCTCTGGCACGGAAGTTGTGATGACCGAAAGCTACGTCGAACACTGCGTGAACTCAATGCGTTTCCCAAACGCGTCAAAACGCGCGCGGTCTCTCACGATGCGAATCAACTCGAACGCCGCTACCGAACCTGCGGAGAAAGACCAATGAGTCTTTGGATCGGACGAGTAGGCAAACGCAATTACGCGGCGTTGACGGCGTCTTAAGACACCTTCCCGGCGTCCATTCGCACGATGCGATATGCTCTACGGCTTGGAGTGGAGGCGGGCTCAACTGATCGCGTTTGACATTATTCGAGGAATCCAATGCGGAATGCTCTAACCGTTGCTTTGATCGCTTCACTCACCTTCGGAGCCTGGTCTCCTAAGACCAC
>JBCBOT010000549.1:0-3628 GCA_039821165.1 Planctomycetota bacterium
GCCGCCATCGTGCGTGATGACACGATTGCTTTCCCTCAGATAAATTCCCGCGACTCGGCTCGCTCGAATGTTCATTCGCGCCATCTCGCGATACATCGCCGCGGAGTCTGGCATCACAACGGCGACCATTGGAAACCGCCCTCGTCGGATTCGCACGCCACGCACGGACATGTATTGGATGAATGACCGATGGGATCGCTCGAACAGGTTCGGCCACCGATCGCCACGGCCTTTGGGTTGAACCACCAGAAAGTGCTGGGTTGTCAGCACTTCAAAGTCGCGTCCGAACTCCGTGCGCAAACGGTTTCGCATTTCGATGATCGATGCCGGCTTGTAGGCATCGGACGCTTTTCGGACGGTCTGGCGCGCCTTGCCTTTGAGCGAATGGATTTGGCCGTCTCGAGCAAGCACGATCATTTCGTTGGGAAAGTCCATCAGAGGGATTCCCGTTTCCTTAGTTTTTCCGACAGGAAACTCGACCGCGTCGGGTGTTGCGGCCGTCAGGTTGCCCCCGCCGCCCGATGAACACAGGATGCCAAAGAGGAGAGCGGCCCCGAAGTCGCGAGCTACGGTGAGCGTTTTTTGGGGGGCAATCATGGTGCTGTCTCGGTTGCTTTTTGGGTCCAGTGACACAGCAAAAGCTGATAAGATGGGGCGTGCCGGTCTCCAAAAAGTAGCTCAGAAAAATCGTGCCGATGAGATCCATTGAGATGAAACGTTCCATTGCGATGCTCTTGCTGATTACTCCGATTTTCTTGCTGAGTGGAGTGGCCATCGGCCAAACAGACGACGGTTCGTCGGATACTCCAAAAGAGGTCAACAAGAGCGACGTCTTGGAATGGCTGGATCAGCTCGACGCGGACAAATTGAGTGAACGCAAAGCGGCGGAAAAGGCGTTGATCGACGCGGGGCTGGGTGCGTTGGAGTTCTTGCCGGAAAAGCGTGCGGGGTTTTCGATCGAGGCGACCGAGCGGTTAGCACGCGTTCGAGCGGCGCTCGTGTCGCTGAAGGCAAAGTCTCAGGCAAAGGCGATTCGGATTCGATTTGGTGATGCCAAAACGCTCGGCGAGGCCTTGGAAGTGATCAGTGCCGAGAGCGGCGTTGAATTTGATCACATGGCGGACGAATCGATTCCGGTGCAGCCTCCGACGACGCCGCTCTCATTTTGGCATGCGGTGGATGTCGTGCTGGACCAGACATCACTCGACATCAACGCCTATGGCAGTGACAGCGAGACGTTGAAGCTGGTGCCCCGTGCCGAGGGGCGACAGTCGCGTGTTGATTCAGCGGCTTACAGCGGCGTTTATCGACTTGAGCCCGTGTCCGTCAGTTCGCGTCGCGTCTACAACTCTCCGGAACAGAACGGGCTGAATCTTTCGATGCAGATTACGTGGCAACCGGGAATGACTCCGATCGGTTTGACGATCCCCGTTAACGAGGTACGCGGCAAATACGACGACCAGGGAACACTTCGCCCTCAGACCACGCAAGACTCGATTGAGATTGCCACCAACAACGAGATGGCCTTCAGCGAGTTCTTCTTGCCACTCGAGTTGCCTGTCGATCGGCCGAAGGACATCGCGACGCTTCAGGGCACGATCCAGTCACTGTTGCCGGGTAAGCAACACGACTTTGAATTTGACTTGACGAAGCCTGGTACAAAGCAGACGGTCGATTCAATGACGGTCGAACTCGAGCAGGTGAGTCGAAACGGGGATCTCTACGAAGTTCGAATCGCGATCGATCTCGAGGACGCGGATCGCGCGTTGGAAAGCCACCGTCAGTGGATCTTTCAAAATGAATTGCGTGTCACGGATCGCGACGGAATCGACCGCGATCAACTCGGCTATGAGCTCTATCGTCAAACCGATTCCGCCGTGGGTTTGGCCTACTTTTTCGATATCGAACGGATCGACGGCGCGAAGCTGATCTACCGCTCCCCCACCTCGGTCACCAAAAACACCGTGGAGTTCGTGCTCGAAGACATTGACTTGCCATGATTCGATTCCTGCTCTTCACCGCATCGATGCTCGTCGCAGTTTCACCGTCGCACGCGGAGGATCTACGACCAACGGACCCCTACGCATCGATCAACGGGTACCCCGTCTTTGTGGGCGAACTCAATCTGTTGCTCATGCAGAAACTCGGGGCCCGCGATCCAATGCAGGTGAATGAAAACGTGCGACGGGCATCGGCTTCCTTGATCGTCCGTCAGCATTTGGCGATGCAGTCGTTGCGCGAGCAAGGTGGTGAGTCGTTGGCTCAATTGCTCGATCGCAATTGGTCGTCCTTTTCTGCGGAGTTGAAACGCCAAGGCTTTACGGTCACCCAGTACACGAAGCGTTTTCAATCCGACGCAACCTCCATGCGTGCCGCGCAGGATTGGCAGACCGCGTGGAAAGCGTATCTGAGGAGTCGGCTCACGGACGAGAACCTGAAACGGTTTTATCAAACAAGTCCTGAGCGGTATGCGGGAGCAAGATGGGATGTTTCTCACTTGTTCTTCGCCGTCGATCGCTCTGATCCAGACTCTAAAGCGGTTGCCTTGGAACGTGCGGAACAGATTCGAGCGCGGCTCGAAGAGTCGAGTTCGGAAGATCAACTTGCCTCCGAATTCGCCGAGTTCGCTCGCACGGAAAGTGACGGAGCGACCGCCGAGGATGGGGGGCGAATCGGCTGGGTTTCAAAGACTGGCGATCTACCCGGGCTGGTCATGGCGTCGATACGTCGGACCAATGAGAACGGGGTGACAAAGCCCGTCGTGACGTCACGAGGTGTTCATTTGGCGCTCGTGCACAAAAAGGCATCTAGGGACGTTGCGTTCGAAGATCTAAAAGACCGTGCACAACTGAGGCGCGATGCCACTGACAGGTTATTCACCGAGTTGGTGTCGCGGCAGAAGGACCCAAAGGTGACTTGGCTCGTCGCGAAACTGAGGCCGCCTGGGTAAGGTCGGCGCATAAAAAACGCGTCTAGGGGGTTGGGGCAAAACCCCCCAAGACGCTAACGGTGACAGAATCTGTCACCGCTGTTAGCTAGGTTAATACTGCCTCAAGGTTTCGTCGAGGGGAAAGCCAGCATCTTTGAGACAATATTGGGCTTCCTGAGGCATGCCCAAACGCCTCATCGGAAGGGCGAAATCGTCTCTCCAAAGGGTTTTTCGACTCCACAAAACTTGCCGCAGTCGTCTAGGCGCTTTACGGAAAAGGGGGTGCTTAGCCAACGGGATATGAGGTTGGGATTTTGAGCATGCGCCACCGATTCGATCGCGCCCTTCGGATTCTGCAATTCGTGCAAAGCGGCGAGGCGTATGACCCGCTGTCACTGGCAGTTGCGTTGCGGGTACACCGCCGAACGGTCTACCGAGATATCAGCACGCTTCGTGAACTGGGAATCGACATCGGTTTTGATGACGCGTTTGGAGGGTACGTGATCCAAGGCGCTAGTCGCTTTGGGGGGAGCCCATTCGGTGCTCTCGGCGATGCGCTTCGTAGCGCGATGTCAGATGATCAACATGGCTCGTCGGTTCAGGCAATCATTCAATATGTGGCGGCGCATCTTGAGGAAAGCGACCAATCTCGAGATGGCGTTGTGTCGTCAGGGAACACACTGTTCTCGTCATGTGCCG
>JBCBOT010000550.1:0-3591 GCA_039821165.1 Planctomycetota bacterium
CCATCCGACCGCCGCGGGCTCGACCGCTGCATTGGGCCTGGTGCTCGTCGCACTCTGCGGGTTGAGTGACAAATTCTCTTGGTCCGCCCAATTGGTCCTCCCGGCGATCCTCATTCACGCACCGACGGCCTACTTCTCACACAGCCGCAGCGCTTTAGCGATGGCTGCGATCACTGTCTTTGCCGGGATGTTTTACTTTGGTGGTCGCTTCGTACGCGCCGCGTTGGCGATTTCGGTAGCCGGCGTCGCACTCGTCATCATGATCGCGGATCCAGGGTTACACCTCGTCGCGGGCGACAACGCCATGGTGGGTTACCTGCTCCGTGGTCAAGACTTGAGCCAACTCGCGGAGGGTTCAGGCCGCGGCGAAATGTGGAACGCTATCTGGACGGAGTTTCGCAGTTCGGGTGCTTGGATCAAGGGCCACGGATACTTCGTCACCAGCCGCACCGGCGAGCTTTACGTTTGGTACCACTACGCCAACCACCCGGCACACAACATCTTTCTTCAGGTTCTTGTCTCGACGGGTTTGATCGGCCTGGCGATTTGGTTGAGCGCCCAGCTGGGAATTGCCGCTCGCTTGGTTCAACTACGCAGCGGCGATTCATTTTCGCGAACGTACCTCGCCATCCTCTGCCTGATCGCCATCTGGTTCGCCGGCTGGAGCATCGGCAGCACGTCGTTCATGGGCCCCGTCCGCTGGGAATCGGTCACGTATTACACACTGATCGGCTTGGGCATGGGGCTCGTCGGATCAATGAGTGGCGGTAAAAAAGTTTCCGACGACGACCAAGACACGGAGCTAAAACATCGAACGGAGCCGTCGCATTCCTTGTGAAAGCGATTGCACACCGGGGATGGGGCTTGCCTCGCGAACGAACGCGTCAGCTGCCTTGCGTTTTCGAGTCTCGAATTTTTGCAACGCACCGCCTGTTCGATCGAGCAGGTTGCTGGCCCGAAGTTTCCCTCGCAATTGGCCTTCGCGAATCAGTGCCTTCAATCGCAGGGCTGAGAATTCGACTTCGTCCCCACCAATGATTCGTTGATCGATCGTGCTGTTTCCTTGCAGGATGTCTTTGTAGGCCAGACTCTCCAGTCTTGGGAACCAATATTCTTCGCGGTCACCATCGAGAAGAACGGGACGTAAGACAATCAGATCGATGGCGTGGCTGTAATTGGACGTCAACGCGGAGGCGGCTCCACGCAAGTCGCGATACTCTCTCGCATTGACGCTTTCATTCAACAAACCGCTGAACTCGATGGAGCGGAGTTTGCTGACGAGGCCGCGTTGCTGATTTCGCTGCGAGAGCGAAGTCCGACTGAACGGGATCACTTCGATTCGATCGCCATCACGTAGCCACACGTCGCCGACTTGGGTCAACTGAACCATTGAGAGTGGAATGACTCGGGTGGGTTCACCGGTGCGTTGTAGCGTGACGACGATGGGATTCGCCGTGGCTGTCTGCGCGATCGATTGCGAGCGTTTGCGGGCTTCTGTTTTCGCGCTTGTGGTTTCGTCCGCAGATGGGGCCGGCGTTTCGCCTGCGACATCATCATTGGCGGGCTTGCCGTTGGCCACGCGATCCAAGTTTCTCGCGAATTCGAGTTGAACTTCCGAAAGTGAACTCGGGTCAACGGACGCATCGGGGTTGGCAAGAACTTTTGCTTCCGAAACGATGAATTCTCTCAACTGGGAGGACCTCTCCTCGACGAGGGGTTCGCTCAAACCAGGTGGGCGCACTCCATTGACGACCGCCCGAAGGTGCACCGCGGGAACCGAACCGTCTGCCTTCACGTGTTTGGTCAGTCGAACAACTGCGTCGATGGCGGATTGAGGCGGCGGAACTGGCGTCTTTTCGAGTGGCATCTCCGCCGGCTCGGTCGAATCGATCCGCGATGCGGGGGCTGCGTTGAGTCCAAGGTCTTTCACGCCCTCGCGGAGCGATGTGCTCACGGCATCGCCGAGCGTCAGGCCCTGCTCCGGAATTTGAAGCGCCGTTGATTTCGCGAACACGCCTCCAGTCGTCACCTTCTCGACCAACGCAGGGCGATGGTGCTTGATCAGCGGTTCCTGATTGCCGATCAGTTGGCATCCCGTGCAACTCACAAGTCCGCCGAGGACAATGCTCGAGAGCAAAGCTTTCGCATCCGTCGATCGCATCTTGATTCCTTTCATACGCTTTCGTGTTGCTCTCTGGGCGTGTGCTTTCAGAGTCATCACAAATGTCTCGGCGTTCCTCGAGGCGGTTCCTAGAGTGTGACGCCAAAACGGTTTTGGATTTCGTGAAAATGGGTCGCAATGATTGCCCGGTTGTCCGTGCTTCTCGCGTGAACCAGTCCGACGACAAAGATCGTTCCAGGATCCTGGCTTTGAACGAGTAGCAGGGAGCCGCTGTCACCTCCCTTGATAATCGGATCGGGCCCATCTGCCTCGACGATGATTTGATTCGGCATCGGAACGCCTCGATTCACATTCACCACGGCGTTGACACTTTGCACGATGCCGCTGGTTCGATCGGTGAATGCGCCGACTTTAAAGGCACGCGTTCGATGAACGTCCGTTTGAGTCAGCACATTGGGGACGAAGCGTTTGTTCGGCGACACAAGGCGAATGACCAGATCAGGCTCGCGGGGGCCTGAGGGACGGATGATGGCACAATCGATGCTACCGCCGTCGGCGAGCGTGGGAATCTCAGAGTCCTCAACGGTCCCGATGATTCCGTTCGGATCTGAACTGCCCGGCGGCTGAAGGACATTGCCGCTCGCACCCACCACGTGTCGATTGGTGATGTAACGCGCGGAGTCACTGAAGAAGACGACACCGCCTAACGTTCCGGCATTCGCCGGCGCCGCTTCGTTGGCGATCTTGACTCCACCAATCACGGGGTCGGCCCGCGTGTCCACCGAAAACGGAGTCTCAAGCCCAAGCGGAACCATGTCCGAATCGTCAAACGTCACATAGGACCGTTCCAAGACATCGACGTGGATACCGTCAAGAACTTTCGGCAACGGGGACGCGATTCGTTCATCCGCAAATGCAGCCGAACCCATGTCATGCTTCTTGTCGACATGGATACGAATACAACATTCAAGGTCTTCCGTCACCATGGACTCTTCGTTGCCGCGTGCATTGCGACGACGAAACCCGACATGAACACCGGTCACGTTGGGAAGCTTCAACAGGGAGTCTTCATGCCGTCGGAGCACTGACTCCGCGTGTCTCCGCTGGGAAAAGACCGACTCCCAGCGCGAGAGCATTCGTGCGCGGACCTCAGTGCTATTGAGCAGCTTTCCGCCCGCTCGATCGACACCGCTCGCCTCAGTGGATTCGATGACAGGCCATTGCTCGTCCACCTCCGCCCCATCGGTGGGCGCAAAAATCGTCTCCAGGCCGATCGTGCCAGTCAGTCCCGGGGATGGCGGAGCGATGTCAGATGCTGGCGGTATTAATGCGCGAAGTTTTTCTGCGGCCGCTTCGGCTCGTTTATTCGAAATACCGCGGACATTCCGCGCAACCTCCTCCGGATCGTTGAGCAATGCCGCAACGGTCTCGTTGCGATACTGAGCCCAAAGACGCTCGAAAAGCCCCGG
>JBCBOT010000551.1:0-3575 GCA_039821165.1 Planctomycetota bacterium
CCCGTGACCACATAAACTCGTTTCTAACTGAGTACAGGAGCAAGCAAGGAATTGCGTCGGAACTTGACGATGGTCGGTACGGGTTAGCGATTCTCTGTGCGAACAAGCAGCAGCTTGCAGAAGTTCGAGATGAGCTCGAACGGGGCGGCTTCTTTGGTCGGCTTCGCCTAGCGGTCGGTATTGGACCGACGGCCGAGACTTACGCGGACATGCTCAACGAGCATCGGGTGGTGGCATGTGCGGATGGGTAATGGCCGGGAGCAAGGACCGACCCACGCTAACGTCAGTGTGGAAAGCGACTTACGCGACGGCTCGGAGAGCGGGTGACATGCGAAGCGACACGAAGACTGAAATCCTGGAATTACTTTGTCAGAAGGTCCGGGTTATGTCAGCGGAGCAGATTGCACGTGAGTTTTTCGGTGATAGCGAGCACTCAAAAACGAAAGCATTGAACCTTGTTAGAGGACTCGAAACACAGGGGTACGTGACCACAAAGCGGGTCTCGGTTCGGCAAATAGAATCCGCAGGAGCACCGCTCTTCGCATGGGAGCCCGGACAAAGCGATTTACCCAATTTCCGAGCTATTGCGGCTGCAAACCGCCGTCGCTGGAATGGTGAACTTCACCCAACGACCGTCGTGTTTCCGACAGAAAAGGCTAACAGGCGTTTTGGAAGCGGGAAGCTGAGAGTCGTGCGGCGGCAAGAGCTTGAACACGATTTGCTAGCCGCCAACGTCTACTTCTCGTTGGCTCTAGAAGAGAAGCGAAACTGGGCCAACGAAGACGCACTTGAGAAGTCTGCGTTTGGCAACCGTCGACCCGATGCTGTCCTGTTTAGAGGCGGTGTGAGCGTAATCGAAGTAGCCGGTCGCTCGTACTCCGCAGAAAAGCTAGAAGCCATTTTCACGCACTTCAAAGCCTATTCACTGAGGTTCCACTAAATGCCAACTTCATTCTTGCACGGCTCTTTCGTCGCTGAGCCGCTGCTACTTACCTGGATTCATGAGTCACCGAAATTTCAGGTTGGTTCGATGCTTATCCTTTGCAGTGATGGAGGAGTTCGAATAGGGGACGCTCACTTCGCTTTAGATAGACCAATCAACTTCCAGTTCGAGAACACAGGCATTCGATTCTCTCGCGAGGAAGACTCGAGAATCCTTCTCTTTGAGAATGGTCGAACCCAACGACTTTTTGTTTTCAAGTATTTCTCCCAGTCCGGATTCGGCTGGGTCGAACTCATCAAATCTCACTAACCTGGATTTTAAAACGTGCATGCTTCTCTTCAAATCACGAAACACTTTGTCAAAAATCTCTGTCTTTATGGCTGCATTTTCGTCTACGCGATTGTTCTGATGTTTTTTCCACCCAGCATCTTTGTTCTTCTCTCCTACTTCTTTGTCCAGTGGGTACGGGAACAGCGACAAGAGATTCGATACCGAGAAGAGGCCGAGATAAAAGAGGGGCTTCAGTTCGCGGAGGTCGATTACTCGCTTGTCACCATCGCATGTAACGCTGCAGCTGCAGGAGGGGCTCAGCAATAAAGCTGCTGCGGCAGCTTCCTCGCTTTATGAAGGGATGATGATTTAGTTGCAATGCAATTCGGTATTTGCGGCTTGAAATCACACTCGCTTCATTTCACGGAAGGTTGTTGTCATGGATGATAAGTGGGGAAAGTGTGAAGCTAAAGGTCTTCGCTGGAAGTTTCATGCGTCAGTTAATTGGTGTCTTCGATGGACCCTCCAGCTTCTAGTTGGAATGGCTATTGAACGGTATGGGCATCTATTTGTTGGCTGATTGCAAGTCGTCTCAGGAACTCAGTTCTTGAGGCGACTTCTCTCCCTCGTTTGTATCCACCGGTTTGTCTCCCCATATCTAGAAGTCGCGAAGTGCTGAAAATGGAAGAAATTGTCTTGGGTTTGGATGTCAATGACGAGGACATAGCTTTTGACGAGGAGCTACTTGAGGAGACCAACTACTGCTTATGTGGGCCGCCTGGCTCCATGAAGTCAGTTCTTTTGGTCTCAATGATGAGCCAGTTTGTCAAGCTTCAGAACCATGCGGTAGTCATGGTTGACCTTGAAGGTGACTTGGCCGCATACCACGTCTTAAAGAAAGCTGCTGACGAAGCAGGGAAGCCGACGTATCTGGTGTGTCTCGATGAGACTGTTGACTGCGATGGTTGGGATATCCTGGCTAATACTCCTGTCTTTCGGCACGACCCGAAACGGGCCGTTCCTGGATTGGTAGGAGCGTTAAGACTTCATAGCGGCGAGGGGTACCCTAACACCTTTTGGACAAGGCATTCCACCAAGGATATCAACAAGGCGGTCGATGCACTCAAAGCAATCGACAAATGGGAATTCGGTGACCTGGCTGAACAGTTGAAGCGAAACGATGCTGAATCAAAGAATCCAAATCAGGTTTCGGAGGCAAATCTCGCGGCAGACGAGTTGTTCCGCTACACGAAAGCGATGAGTGCAAGAGACCGGCAACTGTTTATTGGTGAAGCGATTGAGGAAGGTGCTCTCGTTTATTTCTTTGTCCCATCAGGACTTGAAGGGGGAGCTGCACGCAGTATCGCATCGGCTGTCAATTGGGTAGTTATGGTGGAAGCTGCGATGCGTTTTGACTCAGCTGAAAGCGAGGAGCGAACTACCCATTTGGCTGTTGATGGGTTCGCTCAGATAGCTTCAAAGGGAAGCACGACAGAAGCGATTTTGAATTTGGCAAGAAAGTGGAACGTCCGCCTCTACTTGGTTCTTCAATCTATGGCTCAAGTGCCTGAAGACCTACGGTCAGTACTTCGCACAAATTGCCAACAAGCGATTTTTGATGCGTCTACACGAGAAGAGCAAGAATACCTCAGGTCTCTTAGTTTTGACGTGTATAGAGAGGGTCAGCGCAGCATGACAGTCTCTGGAATTGACATGCCGTCTCAAACTCAAAACGAACAGTTGGAGCCAGGGCTTACGCGGAACCAGATTCTCGAAGTGAATGGGATGAAGCAACACTTCTTTTGGTTCTTAAAGCTCGGTGACAAGTATCGAGAGCCGATGGTCGCAAAGGTCAAGCCAGCTGTCTCCTTAGAAGAACACCGTGTCTTCAAGCGAACGCCGTTCCCTCGTCTCAAAGCGTTGCTTCAGGTCGAGAGTCAACCTGGCTCGAAAGTGTTTGAAGCAGTGCCAGACCAAGCACTCTTGGACTTGATGAGTTCAATCCAGAACGAGCAAAAGTGGTTTAAGTAGTGCTTCCTTTTCAAGTCAAGGAAACCAAGATACCTCGGGAGTAACGCACATGCATCGGCACGACATTCACGCTACAAGTTCAGCAACCGAAGAATCGCCTCTGTTGATTTCTGCCAAGCAACTTGCCTCTCGATTGCAAGTCTCCACTCGCTCGGTTTGGCGACTTCTCAGCCGTGGTGAGATTATCGCACCCGTTCGCTTCGGTGGGACCACTCGCTGGGAGCTTCGAAAGGTCGAAGACTGGATTTCGCGAGGTTGCCCACCGGACTCCGGAAACGAACATTAGTTAAGACTGGATTCACTACTCATCACCTAGGGCGGTTAGACGCAT
>JBCBOT010000552.1:0-3574 GCA_039821165.1 Planctomycetota bacterium
GAATCGCAGGAACGGCAAGAAGAACTTCAGGAAGCCATGGTTGAGGAGATGCGGAAGATTCGCCGCAAAGGATTGGTGATCGGACCATGACAATCAGCGTAGAAGAGAAGCTGCCAGGCATTCAAAGCCGCGATGGGACTTCGGATGACAACGACGGAGTTGAATGGGAATACCACATTCACACCGAAGGTGAGGATGAGGCAAGCGTCAGAGCGGCCGCTAAAGCAGGAATTCCCGAGACATATCAAGACCTCATTCGTTCCAACATTCTGCTTGTTGAACGCGGCCCCAATCTTTGGTCAGCGACGGCGGAGTACGAGGCGCCAAGTCGCTTTACGACGCTTCCCAAGCTATCTGTCGATCAAGTGCGCTGGGGCATCCGGACTGGCGGCGGCGAGTCAGTCAAACGCACCTACTCGGATGCGTTGATAAGTGAAACCACCGCGGGTGGAGCTGCGGTATTTAGCCTTGCCGGTCAACCAGAAGAGCGGTTGATGGGTATCAGCTCAACCAAGGATGGTTGGGAGGTTGAGGGCGTTGATTGGGACACGGGGGCGATCGAAATCTTCGTCGAGACGGTAAAGAGTGGAGCGCAAATCTCCGCGGGGTATCTCGTGACTCTCGCGACTTACGCCAAACTCCGGGTCGTGAACTCAGCCATCTGGAATGGTTTTGCAATCGGCACGCTGAAGCTAGTCACTTTCAACGACAGGCATCGAGGCGGAACGAGTGGAGACCGCGACATCGATATGTCGTTTTCGTTCGAACCCAACCTCACCAACATCAACGTTGGCAACGGGCTTGTTGTCCCAGAAAAGCAGGGGCACGATCGGCTAGACGTTCAATTCCAATCGCGGCGGTCAACGAATGGATTGCCGACGTCAGTGCCGGTGAGAGTGGCAGTGCACCGCGATCGGCCGCGGGTTGATTTTGCCACAGCGTTGGGGATTTGAGATGCCTTTCAGTTCTCCGTCCCCAGGCGACAATCCGTTCGACTCGATCTTGTCGGCGCGGTTCTTGCGCGTATTGACGGAAGTGGCGAATCTCTACGAAGCGGGACGGTTGCAAAATGCCGCAACGCCAGTCGTCGCCACTCGAAACATTCGAATCGAGAATGGGACTGGAAGTGATATCGAGAAAGGCCAACTGTTGCACATCGAGTCGCTGGACGCGCCAGCGTCACAGGATGTTCTTCGCGCACGGAATTCGAACCCCATCACAGTCGCCGATGAACCGGCATGGCACACAAACATTGCGAACGTAACCCCCACGATCACGGACGTACCGGACGGTCAGTTTATTGAGTATCCGACCGAACCATGGGCACTGGTCCAACTTGGTTCCACAGCGGCGGGTGCGACCGACTTCTTGATGGTCGATCCAGCGAACCCGACCAAAATGAAGGCGGCATCGTCGGGCATCTATCGCACCATCGGATATGACGAAGCCAACATGGTCGCGATCGCCGATCTGACGCAATCGCAGCCGTTTTGGCATTACGAGCTTCTTGAAGACCCGAAAGGCCCGGCAACGACACGTGCCCGGTTGCTCGGCACAGACGGCGTTCCATTCACTACCGGAGCAGCGTTCATCAACCTGTCGGACCCACTTGGCATTCTGTCAGACTCAATGGCCGAAGAAGGCTACCAGGGAATCTGCCAGCAAGTCGGCAATCGATTCGAGGATCGCGGAGGGCCATGCCCGTGAGTGGCCAACACGGGCGTTGCTGTTGTGACGAGAGCAGTTCGTCGTCTTCGAGTAGTAGCTCAAGCTCTTCAGGTTCATCGAGTAGCTCCTCGAGTAGCAGCAGTTCAAGCTCTAGCAGTTCCTCAAGCAGCTCGAGTTCGTCACGGTCGAGCTCGAGCCGATCCAGCTCGAGCCGCTCAATTTCAAGTGCATCGGTGAGCGGTCCATCTCTTTCGGATTCGAGTTCGAGCGGATCGGTCTCGCGGACCTCGATGTCTCTGGCCCAAGACGATTGCGGGCTCTGTGTGTACGAGGCTCAAGACCGATTTGGAACGCTGGTCTGGGTGCTTTCAGCAGACCAGTGCGACCCGGGATGCGGGTGCGATGCGGAATACGAAACGATCGACGGGGCCTCTCCAGCTTTCGCCGGTCAGACCACAACCATCGGATGCGACCCAAACAAGATCACTCCGCCAATCCTATTTTGATCATGAAATGCAAGTGGCTCGTAGACGGCAAGTGTGAGATCGTCCATCGACTCAGTGGTCAGCATGTTGAGCCACATCACACCGCGTGCACGGCGTGTAGCAATCAAGGACTACCGCAGGCGGAGAACTTCGTCACGGGGCACTTGGCCTTCGGAGCACTGACCAAGGCGAAGCAGGCCGTTCCCCGGAAGGTCATCACACTCGCCCAACTCGACCAAGTCAGTGAAGCGGACCTGGTTCCAAGTACGATTCCGCAAGTCGGCTCAGTGCTTAAGGAGAAGTTCGCGGCGTACAAGAAACCGAGGGGTGACTGCGGATGCATGAAAGACCTGCGTGAGATGAATCTGCAGGGCGTTGCAGGCGTGATGGAAAGACTGGATGAATGGACAGAGCGCATTGCCAAGAAGACCAAGTGGTTCGTGCGTCCGCTGGCCAAGACCATCATCCGCAGCAAGATCCAAGAAGCCATCGACGCGTGCCGGATGTCGGTCGTTTGGGTCTATTGGGCGGGCGGTGCCGATGGTGACGAACTCCGCTACAGCATCCGATCGGCGGCCGCGAATCTGACGGACGCGCGCGACTTCCACATTTGTGGCGATGTTCCCGAGTGGTTTACTGGTGGCGCGATTCACTCACCACGTTTCAATGGGAATGACGCACGACGCAAGTACGGTTCGAAGAGATTCGCGAAGTGGTGCGATTCAGTGGTCAAGCTAAAGCGGATCTGCGAGGACGACGCGGTCTCCGAGAACTTTCTCTGGATGTACGACGACACGTTCATCGTGCGACCATTCTCAATTCGCGAGATCAGCATCCCGAGAGCTGGCGGAGTGCTTCACGCCGGCGACTTGAACCAGCCAGCAAAACGAAAATGGCGCGAGGTACTGAGACGCACGGCGAAAGACTTGGTGGATCGAGGCCGGCCGCAGCGCAACTACTCGACGCATTATCCAGTGGTTTACAACAAGACGCTTCTGCGGCAGACGCTGGAAGAGTTCGACGTGCCGCAATGCCCTCGCGTCATCGAATCGCTGTACATGAACCACCACAGCGAAATCGAGGCACGCCGGGCGTTGGAAGTGTTTCAGTATCGAAAACAGGTCCAGGCCGGTTGGATGTGGCGCGATGATGTGAGCGTGGTGAACGTCGGCGGATTCAACAGCCACGTTCAGCGATTGGTGCAGCCGCGGTTTGGGGAAACGTGTCGGTGGGAGAGTGCAGTATGAATCCTTACTCGACAACTATTCTTGAACCGCGTTCCTTTGTTTGGTTTCGTCGAGCAAGGTCTTTACCCGCGACTTTAAGGCGAGAAGCGCGGCCGTGTATTCATCCATACTTCGATCCTTGGCGCGTTTTTCCACAGTCGATCGGTCAATGTCGGAATCAAACATATGAACGAT
>JBCBOT010000553.1:0-3550 GCA_039821165.1 Planctomycetota bacterium
CGGCGGAGAAGAGCCTCGCCAGTGTCGCGCGGGCTTTCAAATGGCTCGGTTGGATCATCTCGGTTCTCTACGCCGCATCTTGAGGCGGCGATGATTCCGTCAGCGGTGGCGAGCAGGGATTTGTGGAAGTCACGCTCGTGATGACCCTCAATGTGAGCGGCGGCCTTCTCGACGAAGAACGAACTGCAACTCTAATTATTGTCCGACTTGCATTGGTACCGAACGATTCGTACGTGTCCGTCAAACTCACAATTCGCAAGCTCGGACTGCATCATGCGGAGGACGTCGTCCTCCGATCCGCCACCCGTTCCTGCACCAATCAGCGGAAACGCGACGGATTGAAATTGGTTCTGGCCCGCAAGTTCAACGGCATTGCGCGTTGAATCGCGGATTGATCGTTCAGAAGATCGCCACCACATACTGATGCCGGCGACATGGATGATGGATTTAAATGGAAGTCGACCGGCCCCCGTGATGACTGCACCGCCAAGCGGAATCGGACCAAGTTTGCCCAACTCGCGGAAGGGAGCGTACCCACCGCGCCTCTTAATTGCACCTGACACCCCCTGCGGCAAGAGCAGCCACCAAGGAATGATATTCCGATTCCAAGCATTGACGATCACATCCACGTCTTGGTCGAGAAGGTCACCTTGAACAACATTAAGTTGCATGGATCTCAATTCCATCAGTCTCCCGGCAACATCGATCCGATCAGCACTCCAAAGCACCTTGATGCAGATCAACTGCCGGCGTACCAGTTCGGGTCGCCACGCTCGATGATCAAGCTCTCCGATTCATCGAACGTCGTCTTGCAAGGTAGCGTCTCACAGATGATTCGCGAGGCTCTGGCTGATTTTTTGCTCGGCGGATGGGCCACCATGTACAACGCCTGACGGGCGCGGGTCATGGCGACGTACAGCAAGCACAGATTCTCAGTAATCTTGGAAGCCGCTTCTCGACCGAATGCGTCTTGCCAATCCGTGTCTAAAAAGTGCCACGCCTCGGTGGAAACATAGCGCGTGATCCCCACCGGCAAATCACCCAAACGACGAACATCGGAAACGCAGGCAGACCCTCTTTCGACAACCTTGCCGCCGATTTCCGGGAGAAACACGGCATCAAACTCGAGGCCCTTCGCCTGGTGGATCGTCATCACACGGACGGATGCGGCCCGCGCTCGTTCGACGCGCTTGTCACGGACCATGCGGACAAAGTCTCGGATTCGTTGCGTCGCATTGGGCTCGTAACCGATTGCCAATTGAACAAGTTGCTTCAACCGCAACGTGTCCCGTTCGTCACAAAACGGAGCAAGATGATCAGCAACGTGCTTCACCGTCCGCGCAATCCCCCACTCGGTGAGGTGTTCGCGTACAAAACCAGCGTCCAAGCCTTCGACCTTACCGAGCGGTGAATGCTCGATGTGAAACTGCCACCTACCGTCTCCAGGATGCTCCGATCGCATCAAAACAGACAGCACCAACTCGACCGGTGCAGAATCGATCAGCGGGTTACCGCCCTCCTGACTCACATCAACACCGAGTTCCTCGAGCAAGAAAATCAACTGAGCCACAGCCTTGTTGGTGCGGGTGAGGACTCCGATGGATTGATCCGGCGCTTGACGGTAAAGCTCCGCGATGCGATCGGCAGCCAAGCGAAAGCAAAGCAGGCTCTTTTCGTCTTCCCTTCCTCGCCCGTCGACTTTGGCTGTCGTCTCCAGTCGAACATAACCGGGCAGCTCCGTCCGTTCAGATTCGTGCTCAGGGAATCGCGCTGAGAATGCGCGTAACGTTTGATCCTCGATCACACTTCGGTCGTAAGGCGGAGCATCGGACTTGACCTCCACGATGTCGACTTTGCCGAGGTTTTGAAAGACTTCGTTGACCGTCTCAATGATCACGGGGCTACTGCGAAAGCTCTTATTTTGCTCCGCCGCCGTGACTTCAGGAATCTCCTTATCAACGGCATCGAAGATCTCAGCAACGCCGCCGCGCCAGCCATAAATGGCCTGCTTGGTGTCGCCCACGCAGAAGAAGGATCGTTTGATCGCGGAGGTGATATCATCCTCGATCGTCGCCTGATCGGCGGATCTCATCGCAAATGGCCGCAGGACCTGCCACTGGATCACCGATGTGTCTTGGAACTCGTCGAGCAACAAGTGATCGATGGCTCCATCCATTCTGCGTTCGAACGTTTCGTGATCCAGGTTCGAGATGTGATTGGCCAGTCGCACCGCCACGTCACCAAAACTGATCGTTCGCAGTGACTGCTTCAGATCATCGATCTCGCGTTTGTAGTATTCAAGAATGCTGCCGGTCGCGCGATTCTGTGCGGCGAGTAGCGACAGAAGTTTCGAGCGAACGGCCGCGTAAAGTGCGCCGATGGGCTCATCCATCTCGGGCGCGACTTTCGAATTGCCGAACTTCAGCGGCGTCCCCATTCGTTTCGACTTGGCGTAGTTCACCAAGAGTTTTTCTGCAGACGCCGTTTTGAACGCTCGCGACTCGGTCAGATCCGCTAGCTCGCCAAACTTCTTCAGAAGCGTCTTTTGCTTCGGTTCGGCCAAGCGAAAATCGGCGGCAGCCTGGGTCAAAATACGATCTTCGGGCTGCGTGGGTGCTTCGATCGTCTCCCACACCGACCGATCCGTTTGTCGCCCGGCCGAGTAGACTCGCGTCACCACACCGATCAGTTCTCGAGCCACCGAACGTTTGGTTTCGCCCTTGCTGAGCATGGACATCAACGTCGCGAGCTCGGGCGGCTCGAGCATCGCGATCACTGAATTGACGGCACGCTCCCGCAACCAACGCTCTTCGATCTCATCGGTCAAACGCCACGCGGGCGGCAACCGGAGCTCGAACGGAAACGAGCGTGCCAACTGAGTGAAGAAGCTGTCGAGCGTGCAGATTCGCAGTCGATGGATGTTGCTGACGATCTTTTTCAGCAACTGCACGCATGCGCTCGCCGGAAGCGTTGGAATGCCAACCTGCTCTCTCAAACGCTCGAGCGCGTCAGGTTGATCCGGGTCCGCGGCTTCCGCCAACGCGATCAGTACTCGGTCGAGAATTTCGCCGGCCGCTTTTCGCGTAAAGGTCGTGGCGAGGATCGTCTCCGGAGCGGCGCCTTGGAAAAGGATCTGCAGCAACCGAGCGGTCAAACGATATGTCTTTCCTGTTCCCGCCGAAGCTCGAACCAACAACGGCGGAAGTCGCCCGTCGCGGAAGAAGTCATTGACTGCGGTCGAGTCATCAATCATCTGCGTATTCATGTCCCGCCGTCTCCAACTCGTGTTTCTCCTCGGTCGCCAACAATCGACTGGCCACTCCTGTTTGCAGAATCATCTGGTAATCGTCAAAGACCACGCGTTCGGTGGTCGGTGCAAAATCGCAGGAGAGGATTCGGCGGACGCAATCGTGTATCAATTGGTCCGCCTCATCGAGCAAACCCTCATCAAAGTCCGCGATGTTAATCCGCGTCTCGTCCGCTTTATCGCTGACGTTGAAGTATCCCAACTGGACGGTCGCAGGGTCGGCGTCGATGCCGAGAAACGGTG
>JBCBOT010000554.1:0-3519 GCA_039821165.1 Planctomycetota bacterium
GTTGAGCGGACAATCGATCCTGCTGTACTCCGAACAAGGACGCGGCGATGAGATTCATTTCATTCGCATCAGCAAAAGATGGGTGGCACCTTTTTGTTTTTATCAACCTAACCCGCGTCGCTAACCGCTGCCCGCAGCTCAAGGAGACAGCAGGAACTCAGCAAAGACCGGAACCAATTCGTTCCAGTCTTCCGGAAAATGGTGACCACCAGGATGGGTTCTTTTCAGGAACCGCCAGTCAGCGGCTTTACATGCGTCGGACCAACGATCTGCGTAGACCCCGTGCGGTTCCTGCAGACCGTAGACGAAAGCCAACCGCGATGGTTTTCCTGGAACCAATTCGGGCGACACAATGCGATCAAACATGCTGCCACCCGGCGAGAGTGCGATCACACCCTGGTAGGCACCCGGGTGTTCCATGGTGACTAACATCGAATGGAGAGCGCCTTGAGAGAACCCCAAGAGGTGAACCTGCGAGCGATTGACCAGTCCGTCGAATAGTTCCGAACGGACGATGGACTGCAGCTGTTCGTGAGTCGTTGCGGAGGAATCCGCGGACCATTGAAATCCATCGTGGCGCATGGGCACGGAGCCCGGCACCGCAATGGTCAGAAATCCTTGCTCGGCCCACTGAAACGCGATTGTTTCGTAGCTCGCATTCGTGTCTCCGTAACCATGCAATAAGAGCATCATCGGCCATCCGTTTGATGGCGGATCGCCAGCCGGACGAACCGCGAAAGGCTGGCCAACTTTTGCGGAGGCAGTCATGACATATCGTTCGCGAATGCTCCAAAGTGTCTCTGCAAAGTCCGAACGATCTCGAATTGTTCCCAGCTCATCGTCATCGAGCGCCATGGGAAAGTCGTCAAAGCCGAGCGCGACTGCCTTTTGAAACAGAGGCAGCGCTTGCTCCGGCTTGCCCCACAATTCGTAGTTGCAGGCGAGTTGGTACGGCGGATAGCCCCACGTTGGATCGAGCTGGATCGCCTCTTGGTAGGACTGCTCCGCCTCCTGATACCGTTCCGAAGCCTTCAATAAGTCGGCCGCGTGCATCGCTTGCTCGGCCTCTTTTCGCTCCGCCGACTCCGAGGGAGGCTCCGTCCAATCGTCTCGCCAAACGACCGGCTTCGCCGCCGGGACGGGAACGGTCCAGTCTTTCCCACCGGTCACGGCTCCGAATCCAGTGTCCGCCACATCTCCTGTTGGTGAGCAGCCAGCCACCAAAACAATGCAGAGCGCGGCAATCGAAAAGCGTTGGACGGATGAAGCGAGTGAAATCATTGCACGACTCGGAGAAAGACAACGAGACACTGTCTCTGATGGTACTCAAAAAGACGCGAACCGTGGATGTTAGCCGAATACCGATCGCCCGAGAAATCCGCCCCAACGACTCCTCATCAACACCAATCAGTGGCTGGAACCTTTTCTCGCGACTGCCCCTGAAGTTGCGTTTACTGGATTTTGGTACGTCGAAACGCAAGTGAGGGAATGACTCAGCCCTTTCACCACAAATTTGTGGTAGGCACCTTTTGTCGTGTCGAGCCACTCCATGTACTGTTAGACCTTCAAGTCACTCAAGTCAGTGTAGATTTCATCCTCACGCAACGGCGCAGCGTCACTAGACAAGCGCAAGTCGTCGAGCGCGTTCATGATCCAGTCGACATCGTTGTTGCTGTGAAACAATAGGTTACTTCCACCATCCACGGTGTGTTCCACACTGACCTGAAAGTCAAGGTACTGATCCATCCGGGTTCTATCGGCCCGATTGCGGTGCCACCGCAATGGGAACACAGCGTTGTATCCCGGATTGTCGAATTCACTCTCGACGCTTAGGCGAGCGATCATTGATCGGTGCCACTCCAAAGAGATCGAATCACAGAGTTCGATGGCTCGTTTCATCTCGTTCGAATAGGCTGAGATTTTGAATCGTACTGTGAGGGGATCTTGAAACAGATTGACATAAGACTCCAACGCACTGCAAAAATAGGATCTCGCACGGCCAAAGTCAGGTATTTTTCCGAGCATAAGACTTCGAACATGATCATCTGTCTGGCTTGCAACAAACCTTCTGTCAGAATCCTCGATCTTTGATTCCGAAAAAAACGCTCTCGAGTCGTCAAGGTACTGCGAGACGTCAAACGCAACGCTTGCATGTGAAACCAACTCATTCCTGATTTTCCGCTCGCCCGCGGCTAGACCAGCACGATTTCCCGTTGACAGAATCACGACGTACTTGAGTTCGTGAGTTTGATTGGTGACGGATTCAAGCGGTAACAAGAGGTTCAAGGAGCCTCGATCCTGCCAAGCACACGTGACCTCCAAGGCGAGCTGCGGTTGAACGCCATTCGTACCGAATACATCCAACAACTGCTCAAGGACCAAAGAGGAGTACGGGTGCAAAACCTCCCAGTTGCACATCATCGAGCTGTCAAACGTCCAGTCCTTCGCATTCGCTGCGGGGCTGCCAGGACAGTGTGAAACATGTGGGCTTTCGGGAATGCTAAGCGATGAAAACGCGGCACTTGACCGGCTCGCGAAGTGGCGGCAAGCTCGGTCTGCGGTAGCCTCGTCAGCCCCACGGACACGGGCCCCGGAAACGGTCTGGTAGTACCAACTCATGTGCTTGTTGCCCATGCGAGCCACGGATCATCGATCTCCGTGATATGGAGATCTGTCATTGAGAATTTGCCGTTCAATTCAGCTGCCAAGGATGCCAACTCGCCATCCTCAATATGGTCAATGCCCTCCTGGCGTTTCTCCGTTGGATAAATGTAGCGTTAACAAGCGGTAGTCGGCATCTTTTGCCCCGCCTTGTTCCAAGTGATCGCTGCAAAATTTCGCTCGTCTATTTGGCTATTTGTTGAGGTGCAACCTCAATTGCTCCCGCCAATTACCGGAGTCAGTCGCCATAAGTTTAGAAACCTTCGAAAATACACGTTCGACATCTCGTTCTGTAAATTGGCGTGCCATACAACTCAGCGTCGGAACAAAGGGCGTGAAGTTGGCGTTTCGCCTGTAGTATGACACCAGATACGACACCCATACCTCTAAGTCACTCGGTGTCGACATCAGTCGCTCGATTTTTGCTTCCGTGGTCTCTTCCTATCTGAAGCCTTTGAAGATGTCCAAGAAGTCTGTGGAGCCTTCCAAAATGGTTCCCATGTGCCTTGACAGTTTCAGCAAGACCTCATCTTGCCAGTAACTCAGCCGGGAATTTTCCCCCAGCTGATCGACCTCATTTGAAATTCGAAACAGGGTTTCATTCGGAAATAGCATCACTGCGGCGTCGCGAATTTCTCTCCTTTCCGTGTCCAGCATATCTACTCCGTTATCAAAAATCCTCGATGGCTCGTCAACGCGTTTCGGATAGCAGCTAAATCTTACATCGGCCATTGGGATTCACCCATATGCAGCGGTCTATTGCTCGAGCTTGAAGATCTTTTGCCCTTTCGCTCGCCCAATTGCTAGTGCCGCGGGAACAAATCAGTGTGGCTTGAAGGTCAGTGCCTTCGCACTTTG
>JBCBOT010000555.1:0-3485 GCA_039821165.1 Planctomycetota bacterium
CGACGAATGGAATGGGCGCCGCGTCGGCGTCCTGGAGGTCGAATAGCCACGCGGTATTTTCTTCCGTTCCAACCGCGAGCCACCGATCATCGATGGAGAACTCGGCGCACGTGATTTCGCCACCTTGAGGTATCGCACGCTCGATCGGAGGCTCTGCGTCCATCAGATTCCAAATACGCACTTGCCCCTCGTCGTTGGCCCCCATCACGCGCAAGCCATCGTTTGAAAACCTCACCTGGGTCATCAACATGCCATCGATTCCCAGTTCGCGACGCAACTGAAAGCCCGTCTCTCGGTTCCGCCACGACCAGAGTCGAATCGCATCATCACTGCCACTGGTCGCGAGCAGGTAGCCCGCCGTCCCGATGACGCGAGAAAAGTCCATACTTGTAATCGGCCCGGCATGCGGCGATTCGAGTTTGTCGACACCTTGTCCCGATTCCGAATCCCAAAAGCGCACACTTCGGCTGGCCGTTGCCGCCAGCAAACCATCAGGTGAAAAGCAAGCCGCGGTCACGGCTGCGTGCGGGCGAAAACTCTTGGTGTGGATCATTCGATCGAGGTCCCAACGGAATGCCGCTTCGCCGTTGAGAGTGATTAGCTGGCCGGCATCCAAAAGGATTCCTGCCTCCGGAGCGCCGATCGTCGCGGGCACCTTCAGTTCCTGCGCCGTTTTATTGTTCGGGTTGATCAGGACGACGGTGCCAGTTCGCCCCGCCGCATCTCGTCGGCAGATCACGATGCCACGTCCCGCGTCGCCAAACCGTGCGGAGGTGATCCGCGCGACGCTGGAGGCTCGTCCGGACCCGCGCTGCGTCTTAGCGGACACACGATCGATCACGCGGCCTGATTCGGAGCGCAAATCCCAAAGTGTTGCCACGGATCGAAATTCGCCTTCGGTAGTCCGTTCCGAAACCGTGACGGCGCTGCGCCCGTCTGCACCGAGTGCAACGGAAGTCACAAACCCATCATGCTGAAGCTGTCGCTGTACCCGCCGCGACTGGGTTGCAAACTCCGTGAGCGCCCCGTTGTCTGAGGCGACCCAGATCGATTGATCATCTTGCGAGAACTGGATTTCATTGATTCGGAAACCCCGTAGGTCATCGATCGGTTGCCCGAGTGGACTCATTGTTTGCGTGTTCCAGACGATGCAGCGACCGCCACGGTCACCGGTCACCCCCAAATTGCCATCGCTTGAGAGTGCAAACGCCGTGACAGCTTGCTGGTGCTCGCCCAAACGCTGCAGAACCCGCGGCGTTGCGCGACGCCGATCGGTGTCCCACAAAATCGCTTTGGCTTCTGGATCACTTGAGCCCGTCAGCACGCGACTGCCGTCCGCCGACATCGCAAATGCGGTGTTCAGGCCCGTCCCGCGAAGCGCCGCCAACTCCGTACCAGTGTCCAAGTCCCACACACGAATAATCGAATCGGCGCTGCCGACGAATAACCGGTTGCCCGATTTATCGACCCGAGCGCTCATCGCGAGGAACTCACTCCCCTCTGCCAGACGACCGGCAACTTCTTTTTGGGTATTGATTCGCGTCAGCTCTTTGAAGGACATCGAGTCTCGATCGATTCCAAGAATGCGAGCCGTATGATCGCGGCTCGCCGTGATCGCGCGTTGTCCCGTCGCGTCGAGTGTTGCTGCAAGAATCTCGTCTCCGTGTGCCTGCTTCTCGCGAACGGCTCTCGAGACCCGCGACCGAGCCGCGACAAGCGTTTCGTCGGTGACGCGTGACGGATCCCAAACTCGAACACTCCCATCGACAGAACCCGAAACGATTCGCCGCTGGCCGTCACTCATTCGACCTGCGAATTCAAGACTCTGAATCCAGCCCCCGTGACCGCGAAGCGTGTTGCGGAGCGTCCGCGTGCGTGGGTTCCAGACTCGAATGGTGTAGTCGTCCGAACCCGACAATAGCACCGACCCTGATTCATCGAAACGCAAAGCAGACACGGCGTCCGGGTGCGCCTTCCATCTCGCAACCTTTGAATTGCCGGTTTTCGCCGAAATCAGACGCGTCGGATCGTCATCCAACCGCGTAATGGCTTCGTTGATCGAGGATTGATAATCCGTTGTTTCGAGGTCCTTCGGACGCCAAAGGTAGATCTGTCCGGATCGATCGCCTGATGCTGCAATCTCTCCGTCAGGACTGAGTGCGATGCCTCCGATCGGAGCATTGTGCTCCTGAAACTCACCGAGTCGTTCAAACTCACTTCCACGGGTCTTCCAACCGACGGCGCGTCCCCCTCGATCGTCTCCCACCGAGGCCCCAACGGTCACCTCTTTTGAAGCACTCTTCACTCCCACCGCGATTTCTCGCACCGGTGCGATATGCCATCCGACATCGACTCGCTTCCGAGAGGAGACTCGCCAAAGCGCGACGGTGCGATCCGTGGACGAAGAAACGAGACGCGAATCAGGAAGGAATTCCAAATCGGTGGTTCGAGACTCGTGAGTCCCAATCCGGCCGATCGATGTCCCGTCAGCAGGAGCAATAAGCAGTACCTCGCCCAATTCGTTGCCCATCGCAATCTGCCCCGTGCGACGATCAATCGCCACGCAGCACGCTTCCAAGTTGGCACGGCTCCAAGTCGGTTGCGGTTGTAGGCTCCCGTCGACCAATTCGGAACGATGAACTGAACCATCACTGCAAACCGAGACCACGAACCCGTCGTTGACTGAAACCGCGAGGTCAATCACGGGCGCCCCGAGTGCCAGATCCGACTCGGACTGGTTCGCCTGTTGTGCTAGCCATCGCCACTCCCAAGCCGGCTTCTTCGCGGGTGTCGCCTCTCGGATCGAATCGAGAATGCGTCGCGCGTCGACGAACTCGTTTCCGTCGATCCGCGCCTTTGCGAGACCGATTTGCGAGAGATAATACTCATACTCTGCCTCGTCCCGCGCGCGATCCGCTTCATCTCTAGCGGCTTCGGCAGCACCAAGAGCGTCGACCGCTACCCCGCGCTGTTGCACCGCGTCCTCGCGTGCAATATCCGCCGCACGCCGCTCCGCCTCCGCGATCCCCAGAGCCTCCTCGGCTTCCTCAGTCTTCTGCCTTGCGATCACGAGCTGCTTTTGTTCGCCTTCGCGAGCTTCTCTCTCAGCCAACTCGCTCTTTCTCGCACGCTCGGCCTCGCGCTCGGCCTTCGCTTTTTCGTCAGCGATTTGATCTCGCTGCCTTTCGATCTCGCTCTTCTGCTGTTCGACTTCTTGGGTCTTTGCCTCCGCAATGTCAGTCTGCTCTTCTGCCAATAGTCGCTGGCGATTGGCTTCACTACGCTTTTGCTCGATGATCACGAGGCCAATCGTCGTACCGATGAGAATGACAGCCGCTGAGGCGATTGCGAGAAATCGAAAGAGCTTGAGACGACTCGCTCGCTGTTCCCGCGCCTCGGCGTCGGCCTGAATCCGCCCAATGAGTGCGACGTGACGGCGATCGTTTTCATCGAGCAATGAGAGCCCGAGGTCGTAGTCGCCATTG
>JBCBOT010000556.1:0-3465 GCA_039821165.1 Planctomycetota bacterium
CGGGGCCACCTGGCGAGACGATGACTCTTTGATCGACGACCAACGGCGGCACGCAATAGCCCCACGTCGGCAATTCGCCGCCGAAGTCATCGACAAGGTGTTTTGACCAGATTTGACTTCCATCAGCGGCATCCACGCAGATCAGTTGCCCGAATGCACTTTGCAAAAGCACTCGTTCCCCAGCCACCACAGGGGTCGCGCGGGGCGCGTTCGTGTAATCCATCTTGTGCGGAGCGTCGATGGTGACCTGCCAGATCGGTTTGCCGTTTTCGGCATCGAAGGCCCTGAAAATGTCTTGTTTGAAGTCGCTGGTTTTGTCGGCGACGAAAACGCGATCCGGAGTTGCGGACAATCCCGCCATGGCCGGGCCGGTCACCGTCGCACGCCATAGCACCTCAGGCGAGTCATCGAAGACTCTGGGAAGACCGGAGTACTTTCCGTCTCGCCGCGGACCACGCCAGTCCGTCCAGCCTTCGATGCTTGCGATCGGTTGAAACCCGTTTTTTGATTCCAGTGCGTTGATGATCTGGGGATCGGTCGAACAGGCGAGAAAGGCTGCCATCAATCGGTCGCGCTCGGATCGCGAAAGGCTGTCGGAAAGAAAAACCTGAACAGCGGGCGACTCCGCGGTGCGTGCGATCACGCGGGTGCTGCCCTTGGCGAGTTTTCCGCAACCCTCGAGAAGTGGCGGCAAGTAATCAGAGACGGCAACGGCCTTGGCATGTCCGTCGTCGAACGCGTAGACCGCCTCTTCGATACTGTCTTTGGGAAGCAGTTCCGCCTTCACGCCGCGGTCGTTAAGAAGCGAACGCACCGCAGCATGGCACTCAAAATGCTCTTCCGAACCGATCGCGATCGATTGTCCTTGCAGTTCGGCGAGAGACTTGATTCCCGAGGTTTTTGAGACGAGCAGGACACCGCCGAGAGTGGTTTTCCCGTTTCGATCGGTCAACTCGCAAACTGCGTTCAAATTGCGGCCCGTCGCTTCCGCGTCCGCCAGGACAAGCGACCGTTTGCCGATCACGACGTCGATTGTCGCTAGGCCACGTCGCTGCGCAAGTTGCAAGCTCTCTTCGTAGATCAGATTCACGTCTTGGCCGACACGGGCGGAGACAAATTCGCACAGCGGTTCATACCGCCTCTGACCGACACCTGGGACGCAGGCACAAGAAAGCGGCAGCGAGAGCGAATCCATGACGACAACGTTGTAAGAATCCCGTTCGTCCGCCGTGCACGTCATCGCATGCGTCGTGTGGATGAAAAGTACCGCCGCGAACACGATCAGTGTGATGTTTCTGCTGACGCGATTGCGGTACAAATCCGGTTGCAAGCTCACTTCTTTCGCTCCAGCACACGGATCGATCTCGCTCGCACGTCCATCACATAGATGCGGTCTCCGCCGGGCCCGACTTCGACGGGGATGTAGCAACTGAGCGACGCGACGCGACTGCCCCGATCGAACTTGGTGGTGTCGACGTACCCGATCAACTGCTGGAAGTTGCCTTCGAGATCAAACGATTTGACGCGGCCGATTCCCGATTCCGCGGTCACGATCATCTCGCCCGCGATGTCAAGGTTGACGGGATTGCAGCAAGCCGCGAAACCTTCGATGCCCGTTCGATCCCGTTTGCCGAATTGGTCGAGGAGTTCGCCGTCAAACGAGAAAAGGTTGACGCGGTGACGGGAGTTTTCTGCGATGTAGAGCGTTTCATCATGCACTGCCATGTCGATGTGGGAACAGCATCCGAATTGCCGGTCGACGATGACAGTCGGTTCTTTCAAATCTCTCGTTAGCCGAACGATTTCTTCGGTCGCTCGCAGGCTGCGTCCGGTGCCGATCGCCACGAAAAGGTACTTCTCGGTGACGGCTAAGCCGCTGACGTGGGTGTCGTTGCTTGTGTCGGGGATGACGTCGACGATCTTGGCTTTGTCTGTGATGACGCCATTCGGGTCGATCCGGACGATTCGATACTCCCCGCCAATATAAATGGATCCATCATCCGTACCGACAAGCTGCAGCGGGATGACTTTGGGAATTTCAATCCTTCGCTTCAATCCTCCGTGATGATCGAGCACTCGAATCTCTCGCTTCTCATCCCAGTAATCCCAAAACGCCGGATTGTTGCTGGGGGGCGGATCGCCGGTTGCATCGGGTTTCTTGACGAGCCACGTCACCGACGCGAGAAGTTCCCCATCTCGATTCATTCCGATGGTTTCGAGTCGACCCTCATCGCCCATCTCAAAAGTGATCGATTTCACTTCTTCATGAGTGGGTTCGTCATTTGCAGCCATCGCTGCCGTGGGCGAGAGCGATAGGAGGAGCATCGCAAGGTTCGCCAACGTATACGCTTTGAATCGCGTGAGCCGGCTTCGATGGACCATCGTTTCGCTCGCTAGACAAGGATGAGAATAGCCGTAAAACCCCCCAGGACGCTGAAGGTAGCGTAAAAACCGATCAAAGTTTGCGTCCGTCCGAGATTCTTCGCTCGGGCAACTTGATTTCGGCCTCCTCCGGTGCTTGAGGGAATGCCCGCCGGAGTCGGCCGTCCCAGTGATTTGATCCTTCATTGCCGCGATGTTCTCTCGACCGGAAATCTCAGCAATGGCGGAAAGTTAAACGGCGATCTGATCGGTCCCGGCCCTGGGCCCGCTTTGAAGGTGGGTGAACAGAAGTTTGTTGCCGTAATGCTTGTTGAGAGCCATTCAAACAGAGCGTGAGTTCTCGCGATTCAGCACGAGCGACAACATGAAAGCCCAGTCCGTCGAAAACCATCAAGTAGCCTCCTCGGAACGCTTCTATGAATCGACCGTCGATGTGACGAAGGAGAGTGCAGTCGACACGGCATTCGTGGACTTGTCGGTCGAGCCGCTCCAGGACCACCTGGAGTCACTGCCGGATTCCGTTCGAGAGATTGTCTTCTTGAGTCCCGTTGGGGATGGACTGGCTCAAATCGTTGAACATTTGAATGCGACACCATCGTGCTCGGGGGCGCTCGTTCTGGCCCGCAGCAGTAACGGTGAAATGATGCTCGGAAGTGAACTCCATTCCGAAGACTTCGTGCAGGCGACTCTCCAGAGCCTGCTTTGCATCGAGTAAGTGCTTCTGGGGTTACAACGCGGCGGCTATCGACTTGCCACTCACCGTTTGCGCCACGGTGCCTCCCTAGGAGTCAGCGCGACCTCTCCACGCGATTCGTTTGCCGCGAAGGTGATTGGTGAGTGCTATCCACTGGAGAACCACAAACGTGACCGTCGCCGGCACGTGACACATCGCGCCAAAGAGTGACTGCTTCAGGCGAAACGCGGCGGCGACACGAGGAACATGCGCGACCAGTAGCGCAGAGAACGCAATCCAGGCAGCAATCGTTTGGCCGCTCGCAACTGCGACGCATAACGCGAACACCGGAAGGACGCTGGCGCCAAGCAGAAAGACGGTAAAGACTGCGATCAACCGTGGGTTCGCGA
>JBCBOT010000557.1:0-3402 GCA_039821165.1 Planctomycetota bacterium
GGCTGTATCAAGAAATCGCATGCGTCTCCCTTCGAGCTTCACCGCAACGGAGACAACGTCTCGCGTGGTCCCGGCGATGTCGGCGACGAGCGCTGCGTCCCTTCCAACCAATTGATTGAGCAAACGACTCTTTCCCGCGTTGGGAAAGCCCCGGAGAGCGATCACAACTTCGCTGTGGTCCTGGGCACGGTCTAAGAGTTGTCCTCGCGTTTCAGTGATCGACTCCGCGATGGCGTGAAGCCTCGCGAGGAGAACTTCGTCGTCGATGAATTGGATATCTTCATCGACAAAGTCCAGGCCGGCCTCGACGTCGGCTAACAGGTCGAGCAACTCGGCGCGGTGCGATTCAAGCGGACGTGAAAGATTGCCCGCGAGCTGACCCAATGCATGGTCCAGTGCCCCGCGGTGCTCGGCTTCGATGACACCGAGAACGGCCTCTGCCTGGGTCAGGTCCATCCGTCCGGCAAGAAATGCACGCAGGGTGAACTCTCCCGGTCGTGCCGCTCGGGCACCGACATGGATCGCCCGCTTCGCGATGGCCTGAAGAATCGGCAACGAGCCGAGGGTGTGAATCTCCAGTGACGGTTGCCCCGTGTAGCTCCGGCGATTTGGCCACAGCAATGCTGCCACCGGCACGCGTCCCAGCGGGTCTCCGAGTTCGAACATGCACTCGATGCGATGGGCAATCGACCGACTCGGCGCAACACCGAGCGATCTTGCGACCTCCATGCACGATGGCCCCGTGAATCGGACGACGCCTCGCGTGGCAGGTTGATGTGAAGAACCGATCGCAACGATCGTGTCTTCGACGTTCACAGAAAGAGCAGACACGACGCAAAAAGACCAGCCTTGGGGAACGAGCGGGTCGTCAGTGTACCAACTCGCCCGATGAACCTTTCACGTTGCGGACGGCCACCGATTCGACGGCGCGACTGGGACCGGCGCTGCGAAGAGCCTTGAGTACCGTTTTCTGCGAGACGACATCGCGGAGAACGATCGGCTCATTGGGCCGATCACCGGGGTAGATCGCCAGGACAGGAATCGATTCGCTCTTCAGTTGATCCAGCTTGTTGCGGATTTCATCGTTCTGATCGGTCCAATCCGCCAACATCGGGACGGCACCCAGCTCGTTGATCAGTTCGCTCGTCACCGCCGTGTCCAGCGCCGTTTGCTTGTTGTAGATGCAGTTTGGACACCACGCGGCAGTGAAATCGAGCATCACCGTTTTGCCTTCTTCATGCAACGCCTGCAATCGAGCCTCGGTGTAGGGCTCCCACTTCAAGTGACGATCAACGATGTATTGGACGTTGGGGTTGTCGAGATCCACCGGCGGTGGAACGTTGACGAGGTAACTGAAGGAGAGCCAACCGATTGCGACCGCGCTCGCCACGCCCATCGTCCAACCCCGCATCTTCTTTTGAAAGACCTCCCATGGTGGGACTTTGCCGATGACCCAGCAACCGAACCAAACACCGATCAAGGTGACGAAAACCGCCAGCTTTTGCCCATCCGCAAACTGATTGAAAAAGTAGGCGACGGTACCGAGGAACAGAAATGCCAAGAACTCTTTCAGCGTCACCATCCAGTCGCCAGGCTTGGGCAACATTTTGATCGCCGAGGGAAACAGTCCGAGAACGACGTAGGGAATGGACATCCCGAGACCGATCGTCAGAAACACGATCGCTTTCTCGACCGCGGCCATTTCGCCGGTCGCTCCGAAGACGGCACCAAGCATCGGACCGCTGCAGGGTGTGGCGAGGACCGTTGCAAACGTGCCTTTGAAGAAGGCACCGGTCAAGTCCTCACGGTCCTGCAAGTTCTGTGACGCATCCGTGTTGGCGACACCCGGAGTGGGAAGTTCCCAAACGCCAAGATACGAAAGTGCCATCGCGAAGATCAAAACGGTCAGGCCGAGCCTCAACTCGAAATACTGGAATTGCTGTCCCCACTTGAACGAGAACGCGGCAGCCAGCACGGCGAGGAGTGCAAACACGGCGAGAATACCGGCGGCGTAGGCAAAGTTGAGCGCAAAAACACGGCGACGGTCTTCACCGGCTTGCTGCACAAAACTCATGATCTTGATCCCGACGACGGGCAAGACGCAGGGCATGAGGTTCAAAATCACGCCGCCTCCGAAAGCCATCAACAGAATGATGCCGAAGGATGTCTTTGTCGTGGAAACGCTCGCGAATTCATCGTCCGCACCAATCGAGTCCTCCGCGATTTGCGTTTCGGCCGGCCCGCTCATGCCGTCTTCGGACGGGTCACCGTTACCCAGAGAAGCCTGTTCCAAGCCCGGATTGTCGGAAGCGTCGTCGACGGGAGTGCTGTCGGCTTTCGGCGCTTCTTTCGGCTCGAGGTCATCGACCCACTTCGTTTCCGCTGCCAGGTCGATTGCGGTCACGAACTTGGTCGCAACAACGTTGATCGGTTGCAACTGAGGGTCCGTTTCGTCGGTCACCATCACGGTCGCGGTGAACTTCATCGCTTTGGGCGCCAAACAGCTTGTGTCGGTACACGCCTGGTAGCAGACGTAGCCCTCGATGTCATATCCGCCTGGCTTGGTTCCTTCGGGCACCCGGATCGGGACCTCCCATGTGACCGCACCCTTGTGGTACTTGATCGCTGGCGAGTCGGGTACGCCGGGGATCGCCTCAAAGAGCGACTTGGTGATCACCTCGCTGTTGGTTTTCGGCGCGCCGAATGCGAGCCCATTCTTCTTGGTGACGATGAAGTTGGTCGACGATTGTGCGTCATCAACCACCGCATTGTAGACGTGAAATTTGGGTTCCGGCATAGCGCGAAAGACGAGCTTGCCTTGTTCACTTGCCGCGATCGAAGACGACACGCCGACCTTCCATCGGACCGCATAATCGCTTTCCTGAAACTCCGCGAACTTGTCGGCCGGCTTCGCGTCGACAGCGGTGGCCGATTCGTCGTTCTCACGAAGCGTGATCGGTCCCGCGTACTTTGCGACCAACGTCTCATTGATCGGCCTGCAAGAGCCGCCGGTCTGACAAGCCAACGCGCTGATGCTAATTTTTATCTCGTCGCGATGGTCGCTCGGGAGTTTGATCGGAGCGGACCAACGAACGACTCCCGCATGCTCCTCAATGGTGATGCCCGGATAAGTTTCCGAGACGCTGCTCGACGGCGCCTGGTTGGGTTGGAACTTTCCCGCAATGGTCACCGAGTCCGGCGACTTGATGCTAAAGCGAGTCGGCAGAGGACCGCCTTTTGGTTGCGTCGTCGAGTAGACGTGCCACGATCCACCGACGGACACTTCGATCTCCAATCTTCCGGCGTCACCCGTGGCGAAGTACTCGGCGGACCAGGTCGTCGGATCTCCGGTATCCAACGCTAAGCCGCCAAAGTTGACATCGCCAAAGACGTCACCGGTTT
>JBCBOT010000558.1:0-3402 GCA_039821165.1 Planctomycetota bacterium
GCTGGGAGCGTCCCTTCGCCAATACCTGGTGGGGCTTGCCGAATTCGATCGAGCAAGGCTGGACCAGATTATTCATCTTCATTTCATGCCAATCAAAGCACTGGCTGCCGAAGACAGCGAGTTCCTGAGACTGTTTGTCGACTGGCTGCCGTTCGAAACATCGCTGGGCCGGATGACACTGGGCGAGTACTGCAAGTCGAACTCACACATCCGCTACGTGCCCACTACGGAGCAATTTCATCAGATTTCAGGCGTCGCCAGCGCTCAACGCCTGTGTGTTTTTAACGGCGGATATGCCTACGACGTTGAAATCCTCGAACAAGTCGCACAGGAATTTCCATCGCGCCAGGTCGAACGAATCGACCCGAATGATCTCGTCCAGACATTCAGCGAACTTTCGCTTGACGAAAGCGAACAGGTTTTCAACTTGGTGAAGGTCGCAGACATTGTGTTGCAAAAATACAAGTGCAGCGCCGAAGCCCGCAAGTTTGCCCCCGCCGATCTGCCAATGTTGTATACGGCGAACGACTCGGCCAGCTTCCTGCGATCTGTTGAACAGTCTCGAGAAGAGACGGACGGAATGTGGGGTGAAATTCTCGACAACGTTTCATTCCAGGCACGAACCGACTCATACGCTCAACTGGTGCTGAACTTTCGCAGCCCGCTTATTCAGCGGCTAACCACGGTTAACGACCAAGATCTACTCGGCCGAATTGTTGAGGTCCTCTATTTGCAGTCTCTCCTGCTCGGAAACTATCCGTTGGCTGCTAATGAACGCAGCCTGCTTGCCGGCGGACTGCTGGGGCTCATCGACGTGTTCCTACAGCAAACAGGCGATCAATAATGGACCCTTACGAAAAGCTCATCTCGCAACTTGAATCCGCGCCGGGACGCGAACAGCTCCAGTTGCTGGAAGAACTTTCGCGAGTAGCTGACGCTCGCAATGACGCCGACATGTCGTTCCGTTCTCGGTTCGAAGTGTGTCGGATGGCATGCGCCGAGGGATACCCAGAGAAAGCCATCGTCGCATTCTCATGGTGCCTGGCCCGATTCGACAAAGACCCGGAACTTTACGATTGGCACCAAATTCTTTGGCGCTACAAGACAATCCTTGAACTCATCCCCGTGTTCGGTCGCATCTCACGCGACAAGATCATTGAGATGCAGGAAGACATGGCTCGTCGCCTGATGAAGGTCGGGGAAACCGAACGCACGGCACACTATTACCGGTCGTGGAACTTCATGCGTATGGGCGACTATGAGAAAGCTCTGGGGTTCCAGGAAACCTATCTGTCGATGAGCCGTTCCCAGTTGTCAGATTGCCTCGCCTGCGAACGTGATCGACAAGTCGAATTATTGGGCCGCATGAAACGCGATGAAGAGGCTCTGGAACTGGCCGCACCGATCATGAAAGGCACAATGACCTGCGGTGAGGTACCGGGATTTACCAACGCTCACATCGTCCAATCGCTTTTGCGACTCGGGCGAGTTGATGAAGCGCTTGAGCGGCAGGAATCGGGCTATGAAGCGGTGAGGCAAGATCGAAAGTTTCTTGGCACAGTTGGCGATCTCCAACTGGTGCTCATCCGTGTTCGCGATTTCGAAACCGCAGTCCCGCGAATGCTGCGTCATCTTCCATGGGCTATCGAGACCGTCGCAGACGAGCTCCGATTTCGCTACTTCAACAGCTGCGCATTGCTAATGGAAACGCTCGCCGCCGAGCATCCGAAACCACGCAAGATGCGTTTTCCGAGAGACATCGGGTGCTGGCGGGAGGATGAAACCTACGCCCCGGAAGCACTCGCGAGTTGGTTTGCTAATGAAACCAGGCAGCTCGCCGATTTGTTCAACCAACGAAATCAGAACGATAGATACGACGAAATGATCGCCGAAACGCGGACGCTGGTTGAATTGTCGTAGTAACCGACCATGCGGTGCACAAAGATGACCGCTGATCGGTCATGGAGGCCAGCAAGTGGTCGGTTGAGGATCAGGTGTCGATCAAATCTTCTGGATTCAAGATCGGCTTGCTGTTCTCTTCGGTGTCTTGCTTTTCGCGCCATGGCTTGCGTGCACGATAGTTCTCCAGTTCCTCTTCGAGTTGTTCGAGCTGGTTGTGATCCTGTTCCTTCCCGAGCTCCACTGCCTTGTCGCTCCACTCGATCGCCTTGTCAAAGTCCCCGATCTCGGCGTAAGCGGCCGCGAGCGTGCTGAGGATGTGCGGCTCTTTCGCATCGGTCAGTTCCACCGCTTTTTCGCCGAGTTCGACCGAGCGTTTGCCGTCTCGGATGTCATCGTTGGGGCTTGTGGCGAGGACCCAGGCGAGGTTGTTCATCAAACCTGAGACGTCGTACCGTTCGTCTTCCCCGGCAGCAGCGATCGCCGATTCGTAGTCCTTGATGGCATCGGCGTGGTCACCGACGGACAGCAAGGCGTCGCCGCGCGAGCGGAGTGCCCCGACATTTTGGGGATCCGCATCGATGACTGCATTTAGCATTTCGACTGCTTTGCGGGGGCGTTCGTCTTGAATGTACAAATTCGCGAGTTGAAGACGACGTTCTTGGTTGCTCGGGTCGCGTGTTACCAGTGTCTTCATCTCGTTGATCGCGTCGGCCATGCGGCCTTCTTCGATGGCGATCAGGCAGCGGACAAAGATCGCTTGTTCGGCTCCGGCGACGCGGCGATCGATTCGTTCGGCTGCCCGCAAGTCGTCTTTCGCTGATTGAATGTCATTACGCGAGAGAGCGATTTCGGCACGCTGAAGAAGTGACGAGGGATCCTTCGGCTGGAGAGCAAGCGCCTTGTTGAGATCGCCGAGCGCACTCTCTTCGTCGCGCTGCATGCGGTGCAGGATCGCGCGGAGCCGGTACAGGCCCTCGCTCGGCTTTTTGTCGAGCGCTTTGCCAAGCAGCTTGAGTGCATCTTCGACGCGTTCCAACTCGACCAGTCGTTGCACGACGGTCTGTGCAACTTGTTGATTCGTTGGGTCTTCGGCAAGCACGAGTTCCATGTCGGCGATCGCACCCGCGACATCTTCGTTTTGGAGTCGAAGTGCTGCACGAGCGCGGAGAGCTTCGAGGTTCTTTGGGTCGTCCTTAACGGCTGCGTCGAGATCGGCCATGCGTTTGTCGTTGTCGGCGGGCCCGTAAGTCAGTGCTCGCAACACCAATGCGGCGCTCCGCTCGACGGGGTCATCACCAAGAATCTCGATCGCCTTGCTCGTGGCATTGGTGATCGCTTGCTTGTCGCCGCCCGGCAGCATGTTCAGCCTCGCGATCAGCAAGTAGCCTTCGACGAGTTCGGGATCATTCGCGACGGCTTGCTCGAGAGTCCGGAGTGCTTCATCGCGGAGGGCAAGCGGCCGATTGCCTTGCGCCTGAGCCATCGCTCCGACCAGCAGTT
>JBCBOT010000559.1:0-3355 GCA_039821165.1 Planctomycetota bacterium
GAAGTTGGGTGTACTCCACGCCAACGTTGCAAATCGCATCATCGCCTTGAAAGCGGCCGACAAAGAAGCAGCAGCGAACTAACGAAGCGGGGCAATCGCACCCTTCATTTCATTCGGGCCTCGCGGCCGAATTTGCAAGACCGTCGGGTGGCTCCGTGACGGTCTTGTCATGCCCGAGACTCGTTAGATCACACCTTCGTCAGATACTCGGAGATGCAACCATCGACGTCCCAACTTGGGACGCCGTTGTCGCATCATTGAAACGAGAGCAGCGTTTCAAGAGAAATTCGCGCCGCCCGCACCTCGATGTGTCCCAAGTTGGGACGCAAAACCGGACCTCATTGACGGACCGGAGTCGAGAGAAACGCTGAAGGCAAACTCCAAGAACCCAACGTGCATGGGAGCAAAGCTTCGTGTCACCAACCCAAAGCCCCTACGGAGCACGCAACGAGGTCGCGAACGGAGAGCGCTGCGGCACCGGGGGCGCGTGAACCTGCACTGCCGAGCGTCAATGGGTGCGTCATGAAAACGGAGCATCTACGGATCTTACATGCACTGATTTCAACCATAGATTTTAGATAGGCTTGTCTCCTAAGCACTGCTTAGGAGAATCGATTACGCCACATTGGCACCAAAATTGCAACAGTTGTCGTCGTGAGTGTCAGAGTTATCTGAGGTGTGTCGGGTTGCGCGGGCGCTCCAGTGTCTTATTTCTGGGTGGACTATTTGGTTGTTGACTTTGCTTCGAATTCGGCGGGTGTCACGTAGCCGAGCGATGAGTGAAGTCGCTCGAAGTTGTAGTAGTTTGTGTACGAGCGAAGCTCCCTGATGGCTTCGGCATCCGTCGCGTAGTCCTCCAGTGGAAGCTCCGTCTTTATCGTGCCGAAACAGGATTCCATGAACGCATTGTCGTAACAGTTGTCCGCGGCCGACATGCTTTGACGCATTGAGGCACGACGCAGGATCGCTCGATATCGCTTGGACGCGTATTGACCACCACGGTCACTGTGATGGATCAAGCCCGCCGGTGGCTGTCGAAGCCTGATCGCATTCTGAAGCGATTCAATCACCAGTTCTTCATCCATGGTGCGGCGATAAGACCAGCCGACGATCCTCCTTGAGTAAAGATCAACGAGCGTCGAAAAGTAGCTGAACCGACCGCTCCTCAATGGGATGTACGTGATGTCGCCGACCCAAACTTCATTGATTGAAGACGGACCACCATGGTTGGTCAACAGATTGTCGTTGAACCCCAGACGGTGCCGGCCGTCGGTGGTTTTTGGCTTGAAAGATCGTGGCTGAATTGCCCTCAAACCCTGCGTTTTCAGTAGTCTCGCGACTCTTCCAACGCCACACAGGACCTCACGACGCTTGAGCTCTTCGGCGATTCGCCGAGCCCCATATCGGCGTCGGTGATGCCAAAAGATGTCGTGAATCAGCGGGATCAACTCGCGATCTTTGCAATCGCGAATGGAACGCTGCTCCTTTCGCCACGAGTAAAAGCCGGAACGACTGACGCTGAGAAGATCACAGACACGGGCCGCAGGCACCGCATCAGCGATGACGATTTGATCGATGGCAACAAACACGTCGGTCACTCCTCTCGGCCGAAAATGGCCAACGCTTTTTTTAAGATATCGCGTTCCTGTTGCACGCGCCGCAGTTCGGCTTCAAGCTCCCGCACGCGGCCGTCAAGCGACTCCGCAGTCTTGCCCGCCTCACCGATCAACTGACGCTTCCAGCGATACAGCAAGTTGGGACCTGAAAGCCCGAGACGCTCAGCAACGGACGTAGCCGAATGGCCATCGAGAAGCATCTGGACCGCTTCCTCCTTGAACTCCTTGGTAAACCGCCGTCGCTTCTGAAGTGGCGGCTTCGAACGGTCGTTGGGTTCCGATTTTGGCATTGGACTCGCTCTCCTGAGCCGCCCAGAATAAGCCACTGAACTGTCCGAAAAAACGCGAGCACCTCAATCCTCCGGCCGCCCATGACCGCATTCAAGCATAAGCTTTTCGCCATAAGCTAATATATTAGCTCCCGAAGCGGTTTGGTTGCGACACACCTGAATTCCGGTTTGTGAGTTGCATGACAAGGAAAGCGGTCTCAGCCGTGCCGCTCAGCTTTGAAATGCGTATTTCAGCATTCCGTCTGCCGGAGAAGCTTGGCAGTGTCAGGAGGACCATCAGCTAGGGCACTTAGACCTATTTGAGACAACTTGATTCAGAATCGTTCTCAGGTGCGTGCGCGTAACATGCGTGTATTTCTGCGTCGTTGCGATAGATGCATGCCCCAAGAACTCTTGAACGACCCGTACATCGACGCCATCCTCGAGAAGTAGTGTCGCCGCGGTATGCCGCAGCATATGTGGCGTCAACCGGATAGGCAGTCCTGCGGATGAACCAAGTTGCGTGACCGCATGAGCCACTCCCGGGGCTGAGATAGGCGTCCCATGGGAATTCAGAAAGAGAGCATCCTTCGTCCGACGTACGCTATGTCGAAGCGAAGTGTACAAGTACATGGATTGAAAAGTCTCTTCATCAAGAATAAAGGCCACTCGTTCTCGCCCCCCTTTCCCTCTCACAATAATCGTCCGCTCTGGAAAATTCAGTGAGTCAACTGACAGGGCTACGAGCTCGCATACCCGGACGCCAGTAGACAGAAGCGTTGCAATCATTGCGTGATTGCGATACGCCAGAAATGCTGGCCCGCAATTCACGATGTTCGTGTGGTCGTAGAGAAAGGTGGTGTCGCGAGCTTTCTGCAGAAGCTTCTCTGCATGCTGTCGACTGATTGCCTTCGGAATGTTCCGATCCGTTGGAAACCTAAATCTCAGATATTGGAGCGGTGACTCCGAAACAATCCCCCTCCGTCTACATTCGGAGAAAAAGCACCGCAGTGTTGCAACTTTGCGTTTTCGGCTCGCCGCCGCATAACCCTCTTTCTTCAGGACTTCAACCCAGGACTCGCAATTGTCAGAGTCAATTGTGCCGACCTCTTTATTGAGCCCTAGGTGACGGGCGAACTGCCATAGATCGTTTGTATAGGCGATACGCGTTTTTTCACTTCGATCACTTCGATCAAAGTGTGCCTTTAGGAATAACGAGATTGCTTCGGAGATCGACATCTTGGCTGACTAATCGGGTTTCGATAGGCGAACTAATACCAACTAGTCTGCGAGCAGAATTTCAGCTAACCCCAGCATTCACTCAAATCCGCAAGTCTGCATTTGCCAACCGTGTTTTCCGGTTGAATCGATTTTACTGGCAGCCTGTCGTGCGATAACTGAGAATTATCGCAAGCTGATCCAATGAAAACGTATTCCACACTTCAGGCAGACGCAGAGCGGTTGCAGGCA